>CAMCQY010000085.1 GCA_945877135.1 Candidatus Kuenenia stuttgartensis | reverse complement strand
AGGATGCCGAAGCGCAGTCAGCATCGAGTGAGCGGAGGCAGGATGCCGGAGCGAACGTCCGGCTCTCGAGGCATGGGCAGCCCCGAACCGTATACGCGCGACGGCTCGGCATCCTTCCGACCGTCGCTTGACGGGCCTCCGCCCGCTGGTGCTGACCCGGGCCTCCGGCCCTAGCGACCATCCGTTCTAGTCGTGCCTGCCCAGCCACTGCTCGCGGATGCGTTCGAACGTGCCGTCCTCGCGCATCTGCAGGATTGCGGTGTTGAGCCGCTCGCGGAGCGGACTGCCGTTGGGCAGCCCAAGGCCGTAGTCGAACGACTCGAAGATCGGGCCGACGAGCTTGAGACTCTGACGTTCAGACTGGTTCAAGAGAAACATCATCTGCTGGTTTTCGCCGACCACGGCATCCAGTTCGTCCCGGCCGAGCGCATCCAAGGCTTCGCTGAGCTTGGGAAATTCCCTGACGATACCGCCCCGCCGCCTGACCTCCTTGACGGTCACCGCCGCCTCCGAACAGCCGACTGTGCGACCGGCGAGATCCTTGGGGCCGTGGATCTTTCCGGCGACCTGCTCCGCCGTCAGCGTCGCCGTGAGCACGCTGGTGAATGCCGCCAGGAGCATGATCCCGCCCACCATCCAGGCGAAGGCGATCGTGCGGCCAAGCCCGCTGGCGACGTGCTTGTTGTCACAGCCGCCGGCGACGACCGTCGAGGCGATCCACCAGATGGCCTCCCACATCCCCCGAGGATACTGCGGCGGGAATGATTCCGGGTTGCCCCGATGCTCGAACCACCAGAGCAGGTGGCCGGAGGCGAGGGCGAGCAGGAGAACGGTTCCCAACAGTTGGAGCAGTTGCCACGAGAAGAGCGACCGAAGCGCCGAGAGAAAGCCCGATGTCTTCTGCTGCCGCACCGCGACCCGCAGGCCGGAATGCACGATGGGATGCGTGAGATCGAAAATCCGTTCCCGCTCCTCGGTGATCGCGATGGGTCCCAGCGCCACATCGGTCTCGCCATCCGTCAACGTCTCCAGCAGCCGCTTGAACGTGTCCACGCGAAGGAAAACGGTCTCCGTGCCGAGCCGCCTCCCGAGATCTCGCCAGATATCGATGATCACGCCGGTGGGCTGATCGCCATCCCATTCGACCGCCGAGGAGAGCGGCGTGACAGCCACCCGCAACCGCTGCGGGACGGCTGCGTCTGCAGCCGATACCGGCTCGGCAGCGACGACGGTGACGTCTGCGCATCCCCATCCAAGCGACACCATCCCCATGAGACACACTGTCGAAAAACCGCCGGCTCTCCGCCGGCCCAAGCCCGCGCTCGGCCGCCCGCGGACCACCAGCCAGATCGCGACTGCGCCCACCGCCACGCTCGCCAGTGCCGCGATCACCGCCCACGCTGGCAGGTTCACGCCCTCAGCAGCCGCCGCGACCACCGCGGCCGAGTCTGGCGAGTCGGCTGCGTTCGACAGGCCGCCAACAAGCCAGAGCATCGCCAGCGGCATGGAGTTGTGGGCGGCGTGGCAGGCGATGGCCGGCAGAATGCTCCCAGTGGCCAACGTCAGGCTACCGGTCACGAGCCCCAGAGCAAACGTCTGCGGCATGCGTTCTGGAAGCAGATGGAAGATCGCGAAACAGGCCGCCTGCACCACGATGCCCGCCACCATCCGGCCGCGGCTGGGCCAGGCCCCGACGAGCGCCGACTGCACCCAGCCTCGAAAGAGGAGTTCTTCACCGATCGCCGGGAGCAGGGCGATCAGTGCCCACGACAGCCAGACCGGTTTGTCTCGCATCATGCCGATCAATTTCTCCGCCAGGGTTTTCGCGTCCGCCGACACGTGCGTGCCGCGGACGGCCAGGAGCACCGCGGCCCCCAGCACGAACAGACCACCGCCGATCAGCACCGCCCCTGAGACACTCGCTGCCGTCCGCCCGACCACGCCATCCCTGCCGCCGGCTGCCGCCTCAGGCCACCGCAGGCTAAACGTGCGACGCAGGTCAACCCGCTGCCAGGCCATGAGCATGACCAGTGGCAAGACCACCGCGGCAGCCTGCTGCACAGGAATCGCCAGGGCAAAGTCGGCGGGCGCGATGCCCTGCGCATACCACAGGCCGGCCAGACCGACGGCCAACGCCGTGAGCCCCTGCGCCACCGAAGGCCGGCGGCGGCGGGCGGGCCGCGACCAGAGCTTGCCGGCGACGTCGGGCCCCCGGAACAGGATCTCCTCGTCGGTGAGCAGGTTCGCCGTGAGCTGCAGCATGAGCCAGACGATCACGGCCGACGAGATGAGCGACACGGCCAACGGCAGGGCCAGCCGTTCGATGAGGCTGGTGGCCGCCATCCGGTCAGGGAGCCCGGCGGGCCGTGCCTCAGACCGGCCCTCCGTGGTCGCAGACGGCAGCAAGGCCGGACGTTCATCGGGCTCGAGCGTGGCGCGGGCCACAGCCACCTGCCCGGCGAACGGCACCGCCGGGAGCAACGCGTTTTTCCCGAGATCGATGACCAGGCCTGCACCCGCCAGGGCACTGGCCATGAGCAGGACCGGCGTGAGCGTGTTTTGCGCCTCCTTGCCGCTCTTCGACGCCGTGGTCACGGCCAGGCACATCGCTGCCGCAACTGCCGATAATCCGATGAACGCCAGCAGCGACACGCCCACGACGATCGGCAGGTGCCCCTCCGGCAGCAGGCTTCCGCCCTGCGGCAGAAAGCGGAGCGACACGGCGGTCGTCAGAACGATCGAGACGATGTTCGCCACGAGCGTCGCCAGGGCCACCGCCCAGACCGCGAGAAACTTTCCAGCCACGATGTCGATCGCCGCGCAGGGGGCGATGAGGAGTGTCTCGATGGTGCCCCGTTCTTTTTCGCCGGCAATCGCGTCGATGGCCGGGTAGAACGCGCCGGTCATCGTCAGCACGGCCAGCAGCACGAACACGCCCCCGGCGGCCGTCGGCAGGATGCCGCGCGTGGAAATCGTTCCCGGTGGATCGATCTTGCCGGTGAAGCGGACATCGACCGGATCGAGCATGCTCTCCGGCAGACCGGCCCGGTCAATCCGCCGTCTCCTGGCGTCTTCGGACAGGCCTGCCATCACCGCGGTGAACTGTTCCCGCACCCGCGGCGGCAGCACTTTCGTGTCGGGCCCCTGCGCCTCGATCGAGATTGTGCCGGTGCCGTCGAGTTGGTCGAGAATCTGCTCGGGCACCTCGATCCACAGGTCGGCCTGACCTGCTTCAACGGCAGCCCTGGCCTCTTCGGCAGACCCAAACCCGAACGATATTGAGGCCGGCCAGTCGAGCTTGGATCGGCCCTTTTCAGGCTTCGGCAGTCCGCCCATACGTTCCGCCAGCGCCTGCGCATCCCTGGGTGAGCCGGAAAACACGACGACCAGATTCGTGGGCGCCATCCGGGAATCGATGTCAGAGAGCGCCGTCCGCACACCCAGCGCGCTTGAGAGCGCGAGAATGGGATACATCGCCATCGGCAACAGGAGTGTGACGAACAGCGTGCGACGGTCGCGGATGAATTCGAGCAGGTCGCGTCGGGCCAGCGCCAGCCGCGCCTTGGCACGCAGGCCGCCGACTTCCTGACCCTTCGCTGTGCGGCGATCGTCGGAATCGATCATGACGCCACTCCCGCGGCCAGCGCCGCAAAAAACGCCTCCTCCAGACTCGCATGAGACCCGAGAATCTCCGCTCGCGTTCCCTGCGCCACGAGGCGGCCGCCGTCGATGATCACGAATCGGTCACAGCGATGCTCGATCTCGTGAAGCCGATGCGTGGAGAGCAGGATCGCCCGTCCATCCGCGCGGAGGCCGTCGAGCAGGTGGAGCAGATCGCGTGCGCCCACCACGTCGAGTGCATTGGTCGGTTCGTCGAGCACGAGCGCCGGTGGATCATGCACGAGCGCCCTGGCGAGCGAGACCCGTTGCCGCTGCCCCGACGAGAGCCGGCCTGTCGGCCGGTCGATGAAATCAACGAGGCCGAGCGACCGCACAACGAGGTCGATGCGTCGCGAGAGCGGCCCCTCGTCGAGGCCGTGAAGACGGCCGTACGACCGCATGATCTCGCGGGCCGTGAGCCGGTCGGGCACGCCCGTGGTCGCCGACACGTAGCCCAGATGACGTCTCGCTCCCAACGGATCGGCCAACACGTCGCAGCCACCCACGCGGGCTGTGCCCGACGTCGGCTTCAAGAGCGTGGCCAACACCCGCAGCGTGGTTGTCTTGCCGGCGCCATTGCCGCCGAGGAGGCCAACCATCTCGCCCGGCGCAACGGCGAGCGAAACACCATCCACGGCCCGCACGACGCTGCCGTCGCTGGCCCGATAGTGCTTCACAAGATCGATCACCTCGATCATCCCGTCGCCTCCTGCAGCCTCATGTCATAGCTCCACGCTGGGGGGAAACTGCCGGAAGTCGAGGACCTTCACCGCCACCACGAGGAGCACGGCGGCCAGGCCGAAGACCGCCACAATCTGCACCCAGGCCGGCTGCGGGTCGATGAGCAACTGCATTTCGACAGGCAACTTCTGCCGCCAGCCCATCCATTCCACCAGCAGGCTCCGCAGCCGCAGGCTCACCGTCGCCTGGTTGATGACCGCCGGAATGAACCCTGCAAGGTACTCGACCACGAGCGCCACGGCCACGCTCGCCACCAGGGCCCGCTTTGGCAGGATCACGGCAGGCAGGGCGAAGAGCGCCGCCCGACCCAGTGTCGAAAGCACCACGAGCACCGCCAAGATGCCGATCAGCGGCAGGGGCTGCGGCACGCGGGCCACCAGCACCGCCAGGCATGCCGCCAGGATGGCTACAGCGCTCGTCCAGATCACGGCGGCCAGATAGGTGCCCACGAGCAGTGCCCGCCGGCCACCGGGCCGGACCGCGATGTGGATCCACGTGCCACGCTCCAGTTCGTCGGCCACCGCCGGACACATCGTCACGAGGAGGCCGAGCATGCAGACCGCCTCCGGCGCGAGCGCGTAGATCATCGTGACGGCGAGGTCACGATCGAGTCCCTCCGCCACAGTCCGACGCACAGCCAGCATTACCGCCGCCGGAAAGAGAACGCCGAGCCCGGCGAGCAGGAGCCGCTGCCGGGAGAGCAGCCGTCCAAGCTGAAAGCTCATGACGGCAAGCGTGGGGGAAAGCACGGCAGTCCGGAACGACGCATCGGCCTGTATCGCATCAGTCGCGGTCATGATCCCACTCCCCGATGAAGCCGCACGAGTCGGCCGAAGATGCCCTCGAGCGACCGGTCGCCGGCCGCGACCTCCTCGATGGCGAGACGTTCCTCGACCGCGACGGAGGCGATCCGCTCGGCCAGAGCCCGTGGCTGCCGGGTGGCCACCACGAGAAGGTCGTCTCCTTCGAACCGCAAGCCCTCCGCGCCGTCCGTGCTGCAGACCAACTCCGCCAGCCGGCGGGGCGTGTCACACCGAATCCGAATCTCCGAAGGCATGGCGTCCACCATGTCACGGATTTCGCCAGCCGTGCCGCTGGCGACGAGCCGGCCGCCCAGGATGACGGCCAGCCCCGCATGCAGCGCCTCCACCTCGTGGAGCAGGTGGCTGGCCACGATGAGCGTCCGCGGCGATTCCCCGGTATCAGCCGACACCGCCCACCGCCGCACGAGACCGACGAGGTCATGCCGCGCCACCGGATCCAGTCCGTCAAACGGCTCGTCGAGCACGAGAAGATCGGGGGCGTGCGCCATGGCTCCTGCCAGTTTCGCCCGCTGCCGCATCCCCTTGGAGAGCGTGGACAACGGGCGGTCCATCGCCTCGCCCAGTCCCACGCGGTCGAGTTCGCGATCCGCCCGCTCGGCCGCGGCGTCCCGTCGGAAGCCAGAGAGCTGCACGAGATACCGAACCCACTCGCGCGGTGTCGCCCGTCGTTCCAGGAGGTCGGCGGCCGGACAGAACCCGATCCGTCGCAGCACCCGCGGGTTGGCAAACGGACGTTCGCCAAACACGTGGACCTGACCCATGGTGGGCCGGAGTTGGCCCGTGATGAGTCCCAGCAGCGTTGTCTTGCCGGCGCCGTTCGGGCCGAGCAGGCCGTGGGCCCCAGCCCCCAACTCCACCGTCACGTCGTTGACGCCGATCACCGACCCGAAGACTTTGGTGACGTGCGTGAGGGAGAGCATGGGTGTGTCGGGAAGGATGATGAAACGAGAACGGGCGGGCGTCGGGCTTTGAACGATTCAGACTCGGGTCGGGGCGTCGATCCTGTTCAACAGCACGATCAAGGCGACGAGCGACACGATCGCCAGCGACACGAGTGACGGCACGACTGCCTGAGGTCTTGTTTCGATGCCAAAGATCCAGGCCTGCATGACACCGAGCGCATGATAGGGCGAAAGCCAGGCCCAGCGATCGATCGAGGGGTCCATGCCGGCGGCCTTTGCCAGCCAGCGAAACTTTCGCGGCATACCAGTCTCGGAGGATCGGGCGGACGACGACGATCGCCGCTGCACCCGGGAGGCATCTTCTTCAAGATCACCAAAGGGGTCTTCGACCCAGGATCCCGTCCGGCCCTCGCGCTGGCCGCTCCCCGCCGCGACGGTCGTTTCGGTCTGTCGGGCGGCGGCCACCATGTCTGCCGTGGTGAGCGTCGAGTGGGCGATCCAGCAGGCCGCCCACGTCGCAAACCAGGCAAAGCTTGCGATCCTGCTCTCCGCCGTGGCCGAGGAGTAGGCGAGCGCCAGGAGCACCGTCGGCACGGCCAGCACGACACTCGCCGCAACCGCCTTCAACGGCAGGTCCCAGGTGTCAACGGCCACCCATACGCTCGGGCTGACCAGCACCCCAATCAGCCACAGTGCCAACGCTGGCAGCACCGTGATGGCGGCGACGAGCACGCCGAGGATGGCCGCCTTGCCGAGGAGATATTCGACCCGACCCACAGGCCGGGTGAAGTAGACGAGCCATGCCTTTGCCCGGAGATCACGCGACACCAGCGACGGTGCGACCAGCCCGATGACGCCGGCCAGCAGCAGCGCCTGCGGCACCCGCATGAAGGCCAGCAGCAGCCGCGACCAGACAACCCGCCGCGTTTCGGCGACATCGACCTTCGGGTCCTCGGGGGGCCCGCCCTCGCGCCGCACGGCCCGCGTGCCTGCGGCGTGTCCAGGCGTCCTGCCCAATGTGTCGGCCAGCACCGTGCCCAGCATCCCCACGCCGTCGAGATTGCGGCCGGCACGGGCAGCGTCCCGCATGTTTGCCAGTCGGCCCTCGTCGATCGCCTGCTCGAATGCGAAGAAGCTCATCGCGAACACGAGCGCGGGGCTCCACGCGAAGAACACCATGCGACGGAGCCAGCGGCTCGTCCATGCCAGCTTGATGCCGGTCAGCGCAATCACGCCAATGGCCGAGCCGGAGCCGAGCCGTTCACCCTGCCACGGCCGATAACCGACATCATGGAGCGGCATGGCTCTGCTCCCGCTCTAAAAAAGACCCGTGGCTCGTTGCATCCTCGGTTTCGGCGTCGCGAAGCGTCTGCACGAAGACCTCCTCCAGCGGCCTGTGGGCCGGCTCCAGCGACCGGATGACCACCCCGGCATCCCGGGCGGCCTCCCAGACCAGGCTGAGCCGCGCAGGCCCGGGCGGTTCGATCAGGATCGCCCCGGCATCACCAGTCTCGCCATCTTCGTCGTCGGCCAGCCGGGCCGGCAGGCCGCGGGCGTTGAGCAGCCGCGCGAGTTCAGCGAGCGGGCCGTCGCCTTCGAGCCGATGCGAGGGTGCGGCGGGCCGGGTGAGTTCGTCGATCGAGCCGGTGAGCCGCACGCGGCCGCGGGCGAGCACGATCACGCGATCGCAGATCGACTGCACGTCGGGGAGCACGTGCGTGGAGACCAGCACCGTCTTGCCGTGGTCGCGGGCGAGCGTGACCAGCCGACCGAGCATCGCCCGCCGCTCGAGCGGATCGAGGCCGTTGGTCGGCTCATCGAGGATCACCATCCGCGGATCGTGGACGATCGCCGCGGCGAAGGCCACCTTCTGCCGTGTGCCGACCGAGAGTGTTTCCACGGGCCGATACCGTTCCTGCCCGGCGTCGCACCAATCGAGCACCTCGTGGGCTCTGCGCAGGCTCTCGGTGCCGGGCAGCCCGCACAGCCGCGCTGCATACCTCACCATCTCGACACCGGAGAGCCCCGGCACGGCACATTCGTCTTCGGGCACGACGCCCAGCAGCGACCGCACCCGCCGCGGCTCCAGGGCAGGATCAAGGCCGAACACGCGGACGCTCCCTGCGACCAGCCGGACGAGCCCGAGGATCGATCTCACGAGCGTGCTCTTGCCGGCGCCGTTGGGGCCCACGAGTCCGGTCACACCGGGCGTCACCTCGAGCGAAACGCCATCGAGCACCGTGCGGCTGCCGTAGCGTTTCACAACGCCATCGAGCCGCACGGGGAGATCGTCACGCACAAGATCATCTCGAATGGGATCGCCCACTATGAATCTGCATTCTGACGGGGGTGCTGCATCCTGCCGAGGGACGGATCGATTCAGCCACTTACTGCTCCATCACTTCCGCTTCCTTGGACTTTGCAAGGTCGCCCACCTTGGCCTCGTACTTCTTGGTCAGCTCCTGCACCTCCTCCTTGGTGGAGTCGCAGTCGTCCTCGGTGAGGGTGCCGTCAGTCTTCTCGGTGTCGGCTGCCTTGTTGGCGTCGCGGCGGACGTTGCGGATCGCCACGCGGGACTCTTCGCCCAGTTCCTTGATGCGGGCGGTCATCTTCTTGCGAACGTCGGTGGAGAGGGCCGGGATGGTAATGCGGATGACGCGGCCGTCGCTCTGCGGATTCAGTCCCAGATCACTGGCCTGGATCGCCTTCTCGATGTCCTTGATGGTGCCGGGGTCGAAGGGGCGGACGACGATCTGATTGGGCTCGGGAGCCCCAACGCTGGCCAGTGCCTTGATCGGAGTCGGCGATCCATACACCTCAACCCGCAGCGTATCGACGAGACCGGGGTTGGCCCGGCCCGTGCGGATACCGGTGAGGGCGTGGCGGAACACGTCCACGGCCTTCTCCATCCGTTCTTCAGCATCGAGCAGAATATCGTCGGCCGGCATGGGGACTCTTCCTCCTCAAAGTGGCATCTCGCTCGGCACGGTCGCCAAGAATCCCAATTCTGGCAGGATGATCCCCCGGGAAGCAAGCGAGGCCGCGGGGCAGCCGGTCGTTTGGCGAACACCGTGCCATGGGAGCCGTATGAATGGTATGGTGCGTTCAGCGTTTGCGGTCGTCATCCGCGCGGACTAGCCTGACGGGAGTCCCATGCCCACACGAGCCGACCACCACCGACGCGACACGCGAAACGGCCGCCGGCAGTTGGTGCAGGCTGAGCGATTGGAACCGCGGCTCGCCTTGGCCACGGCACCAGTGAACCCCGACGCGGGCTCCATCGTCGCCAGTCAGTTCACGCCCTACGGCTATGCGCTCCTGGGAACCCAGCTGCTCGACGTCACGACGAAGAACGGCGCATCGCTGCAGCTCACGGCTCCGAACAACATCGGCACACCGCCCACTCCGCCCATCGACTACGGCTATCCACAGACGCCGGTGAATACGGGGCTGATCAGCGGGAGTCAGGTGAACGTCGGCGGTTTCACTACGGTTGGACTGCAACTGCAGAACGTGACCCTCCCCAACGGCGGCCTGCGGGTCGATGTTGTCGACGAGGGGATCGGGAAGCCATCTGCAGGGGGCACGCAGCCTGTGCCTGTGAGCGGCGCGAACCTGCTCCCTCAGCAGGTGCCGCCGGGCTCACCAGGGGTGGTGACCAATACCGGCATCATCGACTCCAGCCAGTTCAACGACGGCGGCTTCGGTCCGATCGGCATTCAGGCCAGCGGACTCTCCGTCGGCGGCGACCTGTCGATCGTGTCGCGAACCACTCTTGGCTCGCCGAGCGTGCCAGTCGCGCCCATCACCGTGCCGTTCTCGCCGGCGCTGCAGGCCATGCCGGTCAACACCGGCACCATCCGTGACAGCCAATTCGCCGACGGCGGCTTTGGCGACATCGGCATGCAACTGCGGACCGTGAAGGTGGGTGGCTCGATCGATGTCGGCGCCGAGCGGCTGCTGATTCAACCGACGACGGGGCCCAAGTCTGTGGGGCCCCCGATCCTCGTCGGAAGGCTCACGGCCACGACGCGGCTGGTGACGTTCGCCAAGGCCCCCACTGGCTCGGCTCCGCCCACCAGCATGCTGTACCCTGGCATGCTGGTTACCGGGAGAGGCATTCCGGCCAAGACCGTGATCCAATCGATCGGCGGTCCCTACCGACTCATGCTCTCGAAGCGGCCGCAGGCGACGGGGGCCATCCGCCTGACCTTCTTCGCGCCTGTCACGGCTACGAACACCGGTGCCGTCGTCTCCAGTCAGCTGGCCGACGGCGGCTTTGGCGACATCGGACTGCAGTGGTCCAATGTGACGGTGGGCGGACGGGTGGCCACGCAACACAATGGCCTGCAGATCCAGCCCGGAGTCAACAACGTCGGCTCCATCACGACTGGCCAAAAAGCGTTCGGACTTCCGGCCCAGGCGGGACTTGTGCAGGCGACCCCCAACGGGTCGGTCCAGCCCGTCGCGCCGAGCGGTCCGGCCGGGACCACGACCGGGAGCGGCCCGGGCAATGCCGCCACCAACAGCGGCCGCATCACGAGCAGCCAGTTCGCCGACGGCGGGTTCGGTGACATCGGCATGCAGTGGCAGACCGTGCACGTCAGTGGCAGCGTCGAGGTGACACATAACTCACTCTCCGTTCAGCCCGAGAACACCAACCAGGGTCTGATCACCGTCGCCGACGTCTCCTTCTCGGCGTCGCCGCCGGCGTTCGCCCCTTCGCAGACCTCCAGTGACGGCGTGCTGTCATCAGAGCCCGCCGTCATCACCCAGGGCACCGCCGTGTCGCCATCGCTTCCCGTGCCGACGAGTCCTGGCACGGCGCGGTCCCAGACCAACTCGGCCACCAACAGTGGACTGGTTTCACAGAGCCAGTTCGCCGACGGTGGCTTTGGCGACGTCGGCATGCAGTGGTCCAACGTATCAGTCGAGGGCAGCGTGCAGGTCGTTCACAATTCCCTGTCGATCCAGCCGGAAGGATCGAATGTCGCGGGCATCTCGGTGCAGAACGTCGTCTTCGGCTCCGCCGCGGCATCCGCCGGAGATCCCCGACTCGCCCCGGTGACGCTCCCTCCGCTGACGGTCAATCCTGCTGGCGCGGTGGGCCCGCCCCCATTCGTCCCCAATGCGGCATTCGCCAAGAAATCAAACACCGTGAACCAGACGAACACGCAGGTGCTGAGCGGACCGGCCGCGGCGACATCGCTGCAGTGGAGAACGGTGACTCGCGACGGCACCGGTCTGGTGATCGTCAACAACGTGCTCAAGGTCAGCAACAATGGCACGACAGGGTCCGCGCCAGGAGCCAAGGCCGGCCCCATCACCTTGAGCGGCATCACATTCCCGGGAAGTGCGCCGTCCCGCACCCTCTCGGCCAAACCCGCCCCGAAATCCCCGGCGAAACGTGTGTCGCTCTACGGGTCGGCTACGGCGTCAGCCGCACAGGCGAAGCGGGTGAATGCGGCATCGAACAGCGGCACGCTCGTCCGCAATCAATTCCTCGACGGCGGTACGGGTGACATCGGCCTGCAGTGGCGGGACGTGGTCGTCAAAGGTTCCGTCCGCGTCGAGCACAATACCTGCTCGATCAACGTCGTGGGAGATGCGTCGGACACAGGCCCAATCCGCATTTCCAACGTCCGTTTCGACAGCGGCTGGGGTCTCTCCGGCGCGGTCTCAGACAGTCTCTCCCTGACACCGCCGGTTGCCTCGGCGACCTCGCTGCGGGACATCTCGGCGTCAGCCGTAGCCTTCGGTGGCGGCGTCAACGCCGCGAGCAACTCCGCGACGCTGACCGGCGGCCAGTTTCTGGACGGCGGCATGGGGCAGATCGGGCTGCAGTGGCAGCAGGTGACGATCAACTGTCCGGTTCGGATCGTCAACAACGTGATCGCCGTCGCCGTGTCGGGCACCAACGCGAACGGTGTCTCGCTCCAGAACGTCAGCTTCGCCTAGCCGACGCCGGACGACTGCATCCACGAATCGCTACCCCACGATGACCGTCGGTCGCTTGTCGGGATCGGCGATGGCGTCGTCGAGCACGTCAGGCTTCGACTACACTCCCGACCTGAGCGCGCGATCTTGTGGCGACAATCCGGCCGATGGCGATTGTCCCCACCGCCGCCCAGCACTAAGGAGATCGCGGGCACATTACTCCTCGCAGACTGAGTTTTCATGGATTTTGTCCCGGCTATCGTGCTGATAATCGTTCTCGCCGCCTGCAGCGTCGGCCCCGGGCTCCTGATCCTGCCTTGGGTGCATGCCGATGACGACGAGCAGTTCGTCGTCGTCGTAGCCATGTCCCTGCTGGCCGTGTTTCTGACGGCGTTTGGCCTCTATCTGATCGGACTGCCCGATGGATACCGCTGGGCCGTGACGGCTGGTTGTGTGGCGTGCATCGGCTTCCGCTATCACGAGTTCCTTCGCATGCTTGCGCATCCACTCGTACGAGCGCAGGTGGCGGGGCTGTGCCTTGTGCTTGCACACAGCCTGCTGCTGCAGGCTTCCATCCGCAATTACAACGGCCTGCTCTGGGTCGGCGACTGGTACGAGCACTTCGAACGAACTCTGTTTTTCATCCAGCGGCCCGATCCACCTGCCGCCCGCTTCCTGTCCTTCCTTCTTGGGCCCGACGCGGGCTACACGCTCACCGCCCGACCGCCATTCATGAACGTGCTCACGGCCCATGTGATCGCGCACGGCACGCCGTCGTTCGCAGCCTTCCAACTGGTCAGCACATGGCTCAATGCGCTCGCCTGCCTGCCTGTCATGGCGATCGCCGGCCGCTGCGCTGCGTTGTTCCATGTCCGTCCGGAAAGGCGCGTGCTCGCCGCAGCCGCCGCGATCACACTCCTGCCGTCGTTTGCCGAAAATGCCACGTTCACTTGGACAAAGTTGCTGGCTGCCTTCTACGTCCTGGCGGCGGTCCTGCTCGTCTCGAGGAGGCATGCGATCGCTTCGCCGGAGCGACTGGTGCTCGCCGGCACGTTTCTCGGCGCCGGCGTGGCCGTGCACTACTCATCGGCTATCTATACCGTGGTGATGGGTGTTGCCGTCGTGCTCATGGCCGCATTCGACGACCTCCCTGGAGTGCGCAGCGGATGGCGTGGCCGGATGACCCGATCCTGCATCGCGGCCGTGGCGTTTGGCCTGCCTCAGGTCGTCGTGTTGCTGCCCTGGCTCGGCTTCTCGTGGGCTACCTTCGGCCTCCGCAAAACACTGGCGAGCAACACGGCCGTCACCGATGCAGCTGGCATGACCCCGCTGGAAAATCTCTGGAAGATCGCGGCCAATTGCTTCGACACACTGGCTCCCCATTTCCTGCGAGAACGGCCACCGCTCATCGTGGCACTCATGGCACAGCCAAACCCCTCGGCAGCCCTGCGAGACTGGTGGTTCGCACCCCTTCAGGTGAACTTTCCGATGGCGGTCGGCACGGTCACCCAGGTCGTGGCTGCCGGGATCGCCGTCTGGCTCCTGGCATTGTCGTGGTCTTCCCGCAAGGCGGCGCGTCGGGGTGCGTTCTGGGTCTGGCTCTTCGCCGCGGGATTTCTGCTCGGGGTCGCCGTGCACGGGGCCCGCGACATGATCGGACTTGCTCACATCTGCCTTCAGCCATTGATCCTGATCGCGGTCGGCGTATCCGCCGCGGCCCTCCCGTATCTTCCCCGGCTGGTGCGGCTGCTCGCGTTGGCAGGCCTGGCCTGGGACTATCTTGTCGGCGTAGTGCTGCACTTCTGGCTGGAACACCTGCCCGTCGAGGTGTTCGTGTCAGAGGATCCCAATGGCAGCCGCACCTTCGGCAATCAGTTCGGTATCGAGGGGGCGGCCAATGCCAACGCCGCCCTCAAGCAGACCTATCATCTGGCATTTCTCGCGGATGCATGGCCATCTGCCTGTACTGCGATCTGGGCCTGCGCCGGGCTCGTCGGTCTGGCTGCGTGGGTGGTTCTGGCGGCCTCCGCATTTCGCTCGGATGTCACTCGCGGCGGCCGCGCGTTCATGCAGTGATTTCTTGCACGGCTCGGATCGCGCAAGACATTGCAAGTCTTTTTCCTGCGGTGAAACGGCACCCCTCTGCGAGCAATGACCGCGACGAACTCCACTCCTGCCGATGCCGAACCCCGAACTGACCATCCGCCGGATGCGCGTTCGACGCGGCGAAAAGGGGCCCCATCGCGACTCCTGCGTGTTCGCCGCGTCGGCAGCGACCTACCCCACGATGACCGTCGGTCGCTTGTCGGGATCGGCGATGGCGTCGTCGAGCAGATCGACCACCCGATTGGGCACGTCGCCGCGGCCAAAGAGCAGGAAGTCGAGCGCCAGATTGAGGCGGTTGCCCTTGCTCCAACCGAACACGATGTCGAGCGGGGAACCGTTCTTTGTCATCTCCATCGCCAGTTGCGCAATCGTGTGCGACACCGACACGCAGTCGTGCGCCGTGATCACGAAGAAATCCCCCTCCTGCCGCACGCCGATGATCGGCGCGTTCTCGAATTCGCTCGTGTCGCCGTAGTGCACCTCGAGGAACACGATCGGCACACCCGGCGGGATGCGGTGCTTGCGGCGGATCTCCGCTTCCTTCTCCGCCAGCGACCGCTGGCCGGGTCGGTGCGGCACGAGCACCTGGAACGTGCCGTCGAGGCAGATGTCGGTCCAGAGCATCCGGGCGGCGTCGTCGGCGAAGCGAAACTCCTTGAGCCGAAGTTCCTCGGCCCGCCAGAACCGCGACACCAGCGAGAGGGCGAGCACGCAGCCGATGAAGATGGAAGCGATGATGATACCGTCGGGCCGTTCGATCATGTTGGCGATCGTGGTGTAGATGAACACCAGGCAAACAAGAAAAAAGTAGCACTGTGCCGCACGGCGACCGAACACACCCGATCCAGCCGCCGGTAGCGGCTTGTGGCTGATGTCGACGAGCGTGGCGATCGCGGCGCTCGTCATGAGCACGAGCACGCCGGTGGCGTAGGCGCCGCCCTGTGCCGATACGTCGGCTTTGAATGCCCAGGTGACGAGCAGGTTGATCGCCGTGAAGGCCAGCACCAGCGGCCGGTAGGCCGCCGCCCATTCCGGCGCCATGCCGTACCGCGGCAGGTACCTTGGCACCATGTTGAGCAGGCCCGCCATCGCCGATGCCCCGGCGAACCAGAGGATGAGGATCGTGCTGATGTCGTAGACCGTGCCAAACACGCGACCAAAGAGCGGGCAGATCGGATGCGGGCTCTCGCCATGGGCGAGGTAGGCCAGCGCCCGGTCCATGGCCTTTCCCTTCACCGGCTCGAGCCGGAGCTCGTCGGCGGGGATGAGCGTGTCGGTGCCGGTGACGAGCGACGAGCCGATCAGAAACACCGACATGATCAGCGCGGCCGTGGCGAGCAGTTTCCGCGTGTTGGCGATCCGGGCGGCCGCATTGGTGGGATCGTCTTTTGTGCCCTCCATGAGATGAATCTGCAGCACGCCGGTCTCGAATCCGCTCATGCCCAGCGCCAGCTTCGGAAACACGATGCAGGCGATGCCCAGCACCACCCACAGGCCGCTCCCGCTGATGGGCGCGTGGTCCAGGTGGTAGTTGCCGGCGGAGATCTCCGAGAGCCAGTGGTGCAGCAGGGACGGGTGGGTGATCAGATGAAAGAGCCCCGCCCCGACCACGATCGCGGTCAGCCCGAGGTAGGCGACGACGAGCACGAGCGCCAGCCCCACGACCTCGCTGAAGCCCTTGAGAAACATCGCTCCCAACAGCACGAGCAGGCTGCAGGTCACGACCATCTCGCTCTCCATGAAGGCGGGCACCTGCGCAGCGTAGTAGGAGTTGCTGACGAGATGCGCCGCGGCGTCGGCGGCGGAGAGCGTTTTCGTGATCACAAAGTCGGTGGCCGCGAAGCCCACGAGTACGAGCACCACGATCTTGTTCCACCAGCCGTGAAACAGCCGCTCGATCATGCCGATGGAGCCGACACCGTCGGGCGTCTCCCCCGCGACGTGACGATAGACAGGCAGCGCGCCGAAGAGCGTGACGAGCACCAGAATCAGCGTCGCAATGGGAGCGAGCGTGCCGGCCCCCTCGAAAGCGATCGATGGCTGGTAGCCCAAGGTGCTGAAGTAGTCGACACCGCACAGGCACATGATCAGCCACCAGGCGTAATGGTGGTCGTGATGATGATGCTGGTCGGCGGCTGGCTGGCTCATTCGCGGCGGGCCCCCACCAGCGTGCCGACGCGTTCGCCGGAGACGGCCCGCTCGATATTGCCTTCCCGCCGGTAGTTGAAGACGAGGATCGGCATGGCGTGCTCCATGCACTGCGAAATCGCGGTGGCGTCCATCACCCGGAGATTCTGCTCCAGCACCTGCTGGTAGGTGAGGTCGCGATAGAGCATCGCATGTGGATTCTTTTCCGGATCGTCGGAGTAGACACCGTCGACGCGGGTGGCCTTCATGAGGATGTCGGCCTCCAGTTCGAGCGCCCGCTGGGCGGCCGCCGTGTCGGTGGTCACGAACGGGCTGCCGGTGCCGGCCGCCAGGATCACGATTCTCCCCTTCTCCAGATGCCGCTTGGCCCGGCGGCGGATGTAGGGCTCGGCCACGCCCTCCATGCGGATGGCCGTCATCAGCCGGGTCTGCACACCCAGGCTCTCGATGGCATCCTGCAGGGCCAG
>CAMCQY010000084.1 GCA_945877135.1 Candidatus Kuenenia stuttgartensis | reverse complement strand
GGCTCGTGGCCGTGCCCGCCCTCGTGGCGGCGCTTGGCCCCCGGCATCCCGAACTACGACGGATCGTGCGGCTCCACGTCAGCCTCACGCACAAGGACGACGAGGTGCTCGATGCCGCCGACGTGCTCACCCGGATGCTGATCCACGTCTGTCAGGGCGAGGACCTCCGCACCGCGATCCTCGACCATGCCAATGGGTGGATCTCGGCGGCCAAGGTCCGGGACTGGGACCGCCATCCCGACGACGTTGTCGTGGGAAGGGTCCTGAGCCCGGCCTGCTATATTCCCGATGCCTTCCCGGCGGCCCTCTTCATGGCCTGGCGGTATGCCGGCGATTTCGCGGCTGGGGTCTGCGCCAATGCCCAGGTGGGTGGCGACAACTGCCATCGGGGCACGGTCGTGGGATCGCTCCTGGGCGCCAGTGCCCCGATTCCCGACCCGTTTCTGGAAGGCCTGCGGCTGGGTGCTAGAGTGTCGGGGTAGTTTTCCCGACCTCAACACGATCGCGTATGAATCCGACCGCGTCCGCCGCCATTTCCGCCGCCCACCGTGTCCGCTTCGCGTCCCTCGCCACGCCGCTCGTGCCGACGAAAACGGTGCGGCTGACGGCCGATTCGGCAGCCGCCGATCCGGTGGCCGCCAAGCGGGCGGAGATACTCCGGTACTACCACCAGACCAGCGAACTCTACGATCGGCTCTTTGCGCTGATCCGCAACGATGCCTCGTATTACGAACGGCATGAGCCGCTCCGGCACCCGCTCATCTTTTACTTCGCCCATCCGGCGGTGTTTTTCGTCAACAAGCTGATCGCCGGCCGGTTCATTTCCGACCGGCTTGATGCCAAGCTAGAGGCGATGATGGCAGTCGGCGTTGACGAGATGTCGTGGGACGACCTCAACACGGCCCACTACGATTGGCCGAGCGTCGCGGCGGTTCGTGATTACCGGGCTTTGGTGCGCGAAAATGTTGACGCGTTCATCCAGTCGATGCCGCTGGAACTACCGATCCGGCAGGATTCACCCGCCTGGATCATTCTGATGGGCATCGAGCATGAGCGGATCCATCTGGAAACGTCGAGCGTGATCATGCGGCTGATGCCGCTTGACGATCTGCGGCAGGGAGGCGAACTCTCGGCCGAGGAGCGCCAGCTCTGGTCGATCTGCAAACGCTCCGGCCCAGTGCCCGCCAACGACTGGCTGCCCGTCGCATCGCAGACAGTGCGGCTGGGAAAGTCGGCCGACGATCAGACATTCGGCTGGGACAATGAATACGGGGTGGAAGAGGTCGTTCTGGCCGATTTTCGGGCTGCCCGGCAGCTGGTATCCAACGGTGAATTTCTCGCCTTTGTCGAGGACGGTGGCTATGACCGTGAGGAGTGGTGGACGGAAGAGGGGCGCGGCTGGCTGCACTACACGCGGGCCGAACACCCCAGGTTCTGGCTGCGGCGGGGCACGGAAACGGCAGCAGCCTTCTGGCAGCGGAACCTGCTCAACGAGATGCCCCTGCCGCTCGACTGGCCGGTCGAGGTGAACTGCCTGGAAGCGCAGGCGTATTGTGCGTGGCTTGCCTCCCGCACCGGCGAGAACGTCCAACTGCCGACCGAAGCTCACTGGTATGCGTTGCGGCAGACGCTCCCTCCGGCAATCTCCGCCGACCAGCCTGATTGGAGGCGGGCGCCTGGCAACATCAATCTTGAACACGGTGCCTCGAGCATGCCGGTCGATGCCTATCCGCAGGGTGACTTCTACGACGTGATCGGCAACGTCTGGCAGTGGACCCGCACCCCGATCATGCCACTCAAGGGCTTCGAGGTGCATCCGCTCTATGACGATTTCTCGGCGCCGACCTTCGATGGCCGCCACAACCTGATCAAGGGCGGTTCTTGGATCTCGACGGGAAACGAGACGCTCACCAGCGCCAGGTATGCCTTCCGCCGGCACTTCTTCCAGCACGCGGGGTTTCGCACGATCATCGAGACGCCGGGAAGTGAGGCTGTCACCGATGGCTCGCGGCTCTATGAGACCGACCAACTCGTGACCCAATATCTGGAATTTCATTTCGGCCCCGAGGCGTTGGGAGTGCCAAACTTCCCGCGGGCCTGCGTGGAGGCTGTGATTCGGCATGTGCCCCAGGGGCGCCGCGGGAAGTGCTTCGACATCGGCTGCTCGGTGGGGCGATCCGCGTTTGAATTCGCCCGCTTTTTCAGCCATGTCGATGCGGTTGACTTCTCGGCCCGGTTCATCCAGTCGGGCGTGCGACTGCAGCAGGGAAATGACGTGATCTACGAGGTCCCGACGGAGGGCGAACTCACGATCTCCCGGACGATTTCGCTCGATCGGCTTGGGCTCGAGCAGGTCGGCTCCCGAGTGCTCTTCATGCAGGGAGACGCCTGCAATCTGAAGCCCCTCTATGCCGGCTATGACCTTGTCTTCGCCGGCAACCTCATCGACCGTCTCTACGACCCCGCGTTGTTTCTCGAGGGCATTGCGGCGCGGATCCTCCCCGGGGGGCTGCTCGTGATCACGTCCCCCTATACATGGCTCGAGGAGTACACGCCCAAAGCCAAGTGGATCGGCGGCCGTCGCGAGCATGGTGAGCCTCTCTCCACGCTGGCGGGCCTCCAGCAAACGCTCGAGCCGCGGTTTGCCCTGCTGCATCGCGAGGACGTCCCTTTTGTGATTCGGGAGACGGCGCGGAAGCATCAGCATTCCTTGGCGGAGATGACGGTCTGGCGCCGCGATTGAGCGGAGCACGGAGCGTTTGGTATCCTGTCACGAACGTTCCGGGACGGGTGAGCCATCGTCGGCTACGCGTTGCCGGGCAGCCTTCCACGCGGCGGTTGCATCATGAAAGACGCCCCCTTCGATCCCTGCAGGCAGTGGCTTGGTATCGATGCGGTGCATGCGGGAAATGCCCGCATGATGCTGGGAGTGTCGCTCGAGGAGGCCGATCCGGCGGTGGTTCTGCGGGCCGCGGAAGCCCGTCTGAAGCTGCTGCGGGCGATTTCGCCCGGCCCGTTTGAGATGGCCCGGGCTGGTCTCATCACACGCGTGGAAGAGGCCCGGGAGAAGCTTCTCGCCGAGATTACCGTCAGTCCACAGCGGCCGAGTTCCGGTTCCACGGTCTCCTTCGCCATGCCTGCGCCGCCCTCGCAGCGGCCAGCCGGTGTACCACCGATTGCGGCGCCGCGTCCTGCTGCGATTCCAGCTCTACCCCCTGCCGTGCCGACGGCTGTGCCCGCGGTGCCGCCCACCGTGCCCGGTGGAGATTTTCGCGGCGATGGCGGTGGCGCTGAGACGATCACTATCCGCACCACGGTGTATCGGAAGAAGACGCCGGTGGCGGGTATCGCCACCGCCTTGATAGCGCTCTCTGCCTTGGCCGGTGGGCTCGTCTACTACGCGTATTACGTCAAGCCGAACGCGAAGAAGTCGGGTGAGCGTCAGTTGGCCCGTGCCGAAGTGGAGGCAGCCCCGGTCATTCCGCAGCCGCCGCAGGATCGCAGGCCAAAGGGGGGCAAGCGATCGGCGGATCCCACATCCGATGATGCGGTATCAACCAGCAAGCCGCCATCAGCCCGGAACGAACGTCGCCGGCCAACGCGGCTGGAGCCAAAACCGGAGCCAAAACCAGAGCCAGAGCCAGAGCGGAAGCCCGAAGTATCGTCACGGCCCAGAGAGACGGCCCGACCTGCGGCGGCCCCACCGCCCGAAGCAATGGCGGGGGACATGACGGAGAATAAGGTTGAGGATACCGCTCAACTCGATGCGACGCTCGCGGAGGCGCTCGAGTCGCTCCAGCGACAAGAATACGACACCGTCACCACGCTTCTGGCGGCGGCGTCCAAGCAGACCGGTGGCCGCGCATCTGGATCAGCGGCCAGGCAACGCCTTGAAAGTTGGCAACAACTGGCGGTCTACTCGAAGGGTTTCATGGACTACCGCCAGCAGGCGCTGGCAGCGGTGAAGTCTGGTGACGAATACGACGTCAAAAACCAGAAGGTCGGCGTGGTGGAGGTGGACGCCGACACGTTCAAGTATCGTTCAGCCGGTGGCAACAAGACGGTTCCCCGCGACAAGATCCCAGCCGGGATCGTGCTGGCCATCGTGATGCAGTGGTTCGACGAGAATCCGGCCAACGATCTCTATCTTGGTGCCTACCATCTCTCGAAACCGGAGCCCGATCTGCCGCGGGCACGCGAGCATTGGGAAAAAGCGCAGGCGGGGGGCGCAGATGCCTCAGGCCTGATGCCGCTGCTCGATGATCCGGTCTTTGCGAAGTCCGAATAGGCACTCAATAGCCGCTGGCGGCCACTGCGAACCGCGCACGCTCGCTCAGAGCATGGCGGCGAGTAGGCTGCGGAGTTCCGCCGGGGACAACTGCACCGGGTTGCCTCGCATGCTTGTGCCGCCGGAGTTTTCGGCCAGCCAGTCGAGTTGATCGGGCGTGACCCCCAACTCCGACAGCCGGCGGGGTACGCCGGCGACGAGGCAGAGCCTTGCGATCCGATCCACGAAGGCGTCTGCCGCCGCGGCATCGTTTCGTGATGCATCGGGAGCGACAGCCCGCTCGAGTGTCGCGAAATCAGCTTCCGACGCACTGCGATTGATCCGCATCGCGGCTGGCAGCATGACGGCGCAGGCCACGCCGTGAGGTGTGCCGCAGGCGATCCCCAGCGCTGCCGCCACGCCATGCGCCAGGCCGAGGCCCGAGTTGGTCAGCGCGATACCCGAGAGCAGCGCGGCGTGGCTGAGAGCCGCCCGATCGGCTGCTCGGCTGGTGGCCCCGCGTTGCGGATCGTCGTCAGGGGCCGCTTGCTCCAGTAGTCGCGGCAGCGCACGCAGGGCCCGTGGGAGCGATTCGATCACCAAGCTTCGCGGCAGCGGCTTCGCGAACCGGCAGACGAACGATTCGATCAGCTGCGTGACGCAGTCAAGACCGGAGGCGGCGATGGTGGATGGATCGCACGAAGCCGTCAGGTCGGGATCGACGACCGCCACCCGCGGCACCATCATCGGGCTTCGCATGCTCTTCTTAAATCGCCGGCGTGGGCAGGAGATCACGGCGTTGCGCGTCGCTTCGGCGCCGGTGCCGGCGGTGGTGGGGACGGCGACCACGGGCAGCGGCCAGTGCCGGATCGTGAGACCGCGGCCGACGCCCTCCAAATGGTCAACGACAAGCGTGTCGAGCAGCGATTCCATGTCGGGGCGGGAGCAGATATCTGCCGGCATGTTCGTCGTCATGGCGGCGATCGCCTTGGCCAGATCGATGGTCGCCCCGCCACCCACGGCCACCACGACCACGCCTTCGCGGTCCTCGCGGGCCAGCCCGGCCAACGCAGTGGCGACATGCTGCACCGTCGGCTCGCCGTTGCTCGAGGCGACCGTTCGGGTGTCGATTCCTGCCGCGGCCAGGCTGGCGAATATCCGCTGCCGTGCCCCGGAGGCGGTCAGGCTGCGGCCGCCGCCCACGATCCACGCCCGTCGGCCCCAGAGCCCGACCAGTTCGCCCAGTTCGTTGACCCGGCCGGCACCAAACCGGATCAGCGGAGGCGCGGCGAAATCGTAGGCGGTGAGAGCGTCGTCCATAGACCGTGACATGCGAGTATCATAACCTGCTCAGTCCTATGACCGATCCCCTTCCCATTTCCGTCTGCTCGCATCCGATCGTGGGCTCAATCCGGCCGCCCGGCTCCAAGAGCATCACCAATCGGGCACTCGTCTGTGCGGCCCTGGCCCGGGGCGAAAGCCAACTCACTGGCGTTCTCGACAGCCAGGACACGCGGGTGATGGCCGCGGGGTTGTCGGCACTTGGCGTCGGCGTGGCCACCGACTGGCCGCGGGGTGAGATCCGCATCTCCGGCGCCGCTGGCAGGGTGCCCGCTGCCGCGGCGACGATCGATTGCGCCGCCAGTGGCACGACGATTCGCTTTTTGTCGGCGGTTTGCGCGATCGGTCACGGCACCTATCGACTCGACGGCACGCCGCGGATGCGCAAGCGGCCGATCGGCGATCTGCTGGAAGCGCTGCAGTCGCTGGGCGTCGAGGCCATCGCGGAGAGCCCGGGCGGATGTCCTCCAGTGGTGATTCGCTCGCGGGGCATGGATGGCGGGGCTGCCATTGTCCGTGGCAGCACGTCGAGCCAGTTTGCCAGCGGTCTGGCCATGGTGGCGCCATGCACGTCGCAGGGCATGCAGATCGAATTCGCCGGTACGCTCGTCTCGCTTCCCTATCTCGACATGACACGGCGGGTGATGGAGGCCTTCGGCGCGGACTGCGTGCCGGAGGGAGACCGTAACTGGCGGATTGCGCCATCGGGCTATCAGGGGCGTGGTTACGCGATCGAGCCCGACGCCTCGGCGGCCAGCTACTTTCTGGCGGCCGCTGCGATCACCGGCGGCCGTGTGCGGGTGGAGGGGCTTTCCCGCCGGAGCATGCAGGGCGACGTCGGCTTCGCCGATGCCCTCGCCCGCATGGGCTGCAAGGTCGCGTGGGACGACGGTCCGGATGAGTCAATCACGGTCTCGGGCCGCGCGATCCGCGGTATCGACATCGACATGAACGCCATCAGCGATACGGTGCCGACGCTCGCGGTGGTTGCCCTGTTCGCAGATGGGCCGACCACGATCCGCAACGTCGCCCACATCCGCGACAAGGAGACCGATCGCATTGGCGACCTCGTCTGCGAATTGCGTCGCCTTGGCGGCACAGTGGTGGAACAGACCGACGGGTTGACGATCATCCCACCCGCGGGCGATCGAGCCGATCTGGCAGGGCAGGGAACGGCCGGCCTTCATGGTGCGACCGTGAAGACCTACGACGACCACCGCATGGCGATGAGCCTGGCACTGGTGGGGCTGAGGGTGCCCGGTATCTTCGTTGCCGATCCGGCCTGCGTGGGAAAGACGTTCCCGGATTACTGGAATCGCCTGTCGGCAGTTACGGGATAACCTGTCGGCAGTTACGGGATGACCTGTCGGCAGTTATGGGATGACCTGTCGGCAGTTACGGGATAACCTGTCGGCAACGACGAGATGACCAGTCGGCTATCAATCGTCTTCCCGGCCTGACGCATCCAGTCCGGACGTGCGTCCCAGCATTACCGCCGCCCGTTCGATCAGTTCGTCCACGATGGCCGACTGCGGACGGTTCGCCGCGGGCCTTGCGGAAGTACCCTCGCAGGCTGCGGAAGTACCCTCGCAGGCATCGGTGGCGGTGAACCCACCACCGCAGTGCTGGCAGTACACCAACCGTCCGAGCAGCCTGACGCGAATCCGGAGATTGCGTCCGCAGACCGGACAATTTTGATGGTAGCAAACAGGATTGACGGACTGTTCCATCGATGGCTCGGCATCACCCAACTGATTGTCGTGCTCGTAGTCGTGCTGGTGATCCATCGGATTTCCCCACGGCGGATTGATGGCTGCGACACGGTGACGAATGGTTTCGGGGGGGGAATTGCCCACCCCCAACGGCTGCCCATTCTAAGTCCGTCAGCCCTGCCAGGCAATTCCCGGATGCATGAGAATTCTGCGAGAATCGGTCTCCAGGTACTGGATATCTCGCGACTGCTACAATGCGGCCGCGAGAAGTGGTCCCGTGAGAGAGGCGAGCAACTTTTCCCGTCCCCTGTCGTTATACAGGGAGCGGAAGATGGGTTCTCGACGCTTCCGGGAACTTCTGCGCATTCGACACGCTGGATCGCCTCATGCTGAACCGCCCTTGGCTGATTCCGTTGGTCATCATCTTCTGGGGTGTCAGCAGCGGCTGGCTGCTGGTGGAGAAGATTCTGCCAACGCTTTCGCCCGGAAGTCCACCGGGCTACCAGGCCCTCTACCTAGCGGAGAACCGGCTCGTTCCGGTGGCTTGGACGGTGCTCTGGAACGATCAGCCGCTCGGCTGGGCCATGAGCCAGTCCAATCGCACGGAAGAGGGGGCTATGGAGGTGGAGAGTCTCCTCCATTTCGACCGGCTCCCGATCGACGAGGTGCTTCCGGCGTGGACGAAGATGTTTCTCAGACAGTCGTTTGCTCCGGGAACATCGTACGCCCTCGATGCGCGGGGGCACCTGTCGATCGACCGACAGGGAAACTTGAAGTCGTTCAGTTCGGTCGTGCATCTGCCTGCTACCGCAGATCGGGTGTTTCTCGACGGCAGGATCAACGACGGCGAGGTGACCGTGGACGTGCGGGCCCACGGCATGAACTACACCGTCTCACAGCCTTTGCCACGGCACATCACGATTGGCGATGAACTCTCGCCGCAAGCGACCCTGCCTGGCCTCTACCACGACAGGCGGTGGACCGTCCCGATCTACAGCCCGTTGCGGCCCGGCCGGTCCCCGATCCAGATTCTCCACGCCAAGGTGACCGGCGAAGAGTCGATGTTCTGGAACGACACACTGGTGCGGTGCGATCTCGTGCACTACAGCGACGATCCGTCCACACACCGCGAGCCGCGGTGCCGGTTGTGGGTCGATCGCAGCGGCCGGGTGCTCAGGCAGGAGTCGCTGATGCTCGGCTCCAAGCTGGTTTTTCTCAGGCGTTCGGACGCGGATGCGGAAGACCTGATCGCCAGTGTCGGGCCGCTCCCCGAGGGCGGCCAGCCAGCAGTCGCGGAGCAACATGTCGGCGAGGGCTCGGCCGACAAGGCCGAACAGGAGACGCCATGATCGAGTTTGACCATGTGACACGCACCTATGGGCCGAAGCCCGCCGTCACGGACTTGAGCCTGTCGATTCCGAGAGGCGAGCTCTTCGCCCTTCTCGGCCCAAACGGCGCGGGCAAGACGACGACCATCAAGATGCTCGTCGGTCTGTTGCGGCCTTCGCGGGGTGCCGTCCGCATCTGCGGCTACGACCTGACGAAGGAGGCACGCAGCGCGCACCTCCACACGGGCTACGTGCCGGACGAACCGACGCTGTACGACAAGCTCACGGGACGCGAGTTCCTCTGGTTCATCGCCGACATGTTCGGCATGCCCCGGCACATGGCGACGCAGAAAATCGGCCGGGAGATCGAACATTTCGAGCTTGCCGAGTTTTGCGACGACCTCACGGAGAGCTATTCGCTCGGCATGAAGCAGCGGCTGGTTTTTGCCGCCGCACTGCTGCACGACCCGGATGTCCTCGTGCTCGACGAGCCGATGGTGGGACTCGATCCGAGGAGCGTCCGGATCGTCAAGGACCTCCTGAGAACCCGCACGCAGGAGGGCATGACCGTTTTCATGTCCACGCACACGCTTGCCATGGCGGAGGAGATGGCGGATCGGGTGGGCATCATGGTGCGGGGGCAGTTGCGGTTTCTCGGCACCATCGCCGAACTCCGCGACCACATGGCCTTGGAGACCACGAACCTCGAAAATCTGTACCTCGAACTCACGACCGCAGGGCCGGACGCGTCATGACGGGCACTTCATGGTGGGGCAGGAGCGGTCGCGGCCCGCAGAGTGAATCCTGCCGCCTCCTGTCGGTCGATGCCGAATCGAGGGTTTTTTCCCGGCTTCGCGCCACGATCGCCTGGGAGACGCTGCGGTTCATGTTGTCGGGAGCACGGCTACGGCTGGCGTTGGTGGTCCTGCTCAGTGCGGTTTTCTGGGGCTCGCTCTATGCCCTGTTCATCGAGGGGTTCTCGTTTCTGGAATCGATTCATGCCGAGGTGATCTCGCTGCTGTTCAATGCGTTTTTCTCCTCGCTGATGATCATGCTCGTGTTCTCCACGGCGATCCTTCTGTACGGAAACATGTATTGCTCCACCGAGGCGAAAGTTCTGCTCACGCTGCCGGTGCGGGACGAGGCCATCTTCGCCCACAAGTTCCACGAGGCGATGTGGTTTTCCAGTTGGGGTTTCATCCTGCTTGGCAGCCCGATGCTCGTCGCCTACGGCGTCGTGCGGGGGTCGCCGTGGACCTACTATCTCCTCCTGCTCCCCTTCATGGTCTCGTTCGTGGTGATTCCCGCGACGCTTGGGGCAATCTGCTGCATGGCGGCTGTTGCGTGGCTGGGGAGCTTGAGAGTGCATGCGCTGGCTATGCTCGGCGTGGTCGTTTGTGCGGGGGCGGCGTGGCTGGGCTGGTCGTTGTTCGGTTCAAGTCCTGCAGCCGGCGGGACGACCGAGTGGTTCGAGCAGGTCTTGGCCCGACTGTCGATCGCCGAGCAGAAGTTTCTACCGAGTTGGTGGCTCTCCAGCGGCCTGCTTGATGCGGCCCAGAACAGCACGCAGCCGGAGACCCGATTTGCGTCGTTGTTGGAGGCGGTCAAATTTCTGGCGGTGCTGGTGTCCAATGGCATGCTGCTGCAGCTGTTGGCCCGCTGGTTGGCCCGGTCGTGCTACCGGCAAGGGTATAGCCAACTGGTAGGCGAGATGCCCGCCCGACGGCAGCGTCGGATCGCCTGGACCGATGAGTTTCTGTCGGCTGCCGGCACGGCCCGCGGACGGCCGCTCCGCCTGCTGCTCGTGAAGGATCTTCGGCTCTTCCGCCGCGACATCGCGCAGTGGTCGCAGTTCGTGATCTTCTTCGGACTGTTGGGCCTCTATTTTTTCAACCTGCGGGTCTTCAACTACAACGTGGCCTACGCGTCGATGATCAGCTTTCTGAACCTGGCCGTGGCGGGGCTCATCCTCTCGACGTTCACGACCCGATTCGTCTATCCGATGATCAGCCTGGAGGGCCGCCGGTTCTGGATCCTCGGACTCTTGCCGGTGCACCGTGACCAGATCCTCTGGTCGAAGTTCCTTTTTTCATTCTTGGGCGGAGTGGTGCCCTGTTGCGCACTCTTGTACCTCAGCGACTCCATGCTCGGGATTTCGCAGTCGCTCATATGGGTTCATGAAATCTGCTGCGTGGTGCTCTGCATGGGGTTGTCGGGGATTGCCGTTGGCCTGGGGGCGCGGATGCCCGACCTGCGGGAATCCTCGCCGGCGAAGATCGCCGCCGGCTTTGGAGGAACGCTTTGCCTGGTGCTCAGTTCGCTGTTCATCATGGCGGTGGTCGTGATCGCGGCCACTCCCACGCACCTGGCCATGGCGACCCGCGCTTTCGGCGGCGGCGGTCCCCCCCCAACGGGAATTCTGGGCTGGGCGAGTGGTCCGCAGGGAACGGCCGCGAGCCTGCTGCTGGTCGGATTCCTGGGGGTGATCGCCACGTTTCTGCCGCTGGAACTGGGCCTGCGGGCCTTCCGCCGCCTCGAACCTTGAGCCTGGGGCCGGGATTTTTGCGCCGTCATTTTTGCGGCGGGAACCAGACCGGGCCTGCGGCAAGTGGTCCCTGCGGTTATTGTTTCGGCGGTTCCGCGGTTCTCAACGAGGAGCTTTCCGCATGATCAACCGAATTGCCCCGAAACCGTCTCGCCAGACTGCCAACCCTCGCATCGGTGCGGTGCAGTATCTCAACACCAAGCCGTTGGTATATGGCCTGGCCGCCCGCGGCATCGATGTGGCCTACGATCTCCCGAGTCGTCTCGCTGACCAGCTTTCGGCCGGGCTTCTCGACGTGGCCCTGATCCCGTCGATCGAACTCTTTCGTGGGGCAGACTACCGCGTTGTCTCAGACGCGTGCATCGGCTGCCGGGGGCCGGTGATGAGCGTGAAACTGTTCTTTCGAACCCAGCCTGGCCGGGTCGCGAGGCTGGCGGTGGACGAAGGATCGCGGACGAGCGCCACGCTGGCCCGCATCCTGCTCGCCGAGCGGCACGGCGTCGTGCCGCAGATCGACGTGCTGCCCATCGGTGCGGGGCTCGCCGACACCTCGGCGGATGCCGTGCTCCTGATCGGCGACCGGGCGATCGGCTCGCAACCGGGGTCGTTTCAGCTGATCTGGGATCTCGGTGACGAGTGGTGCCGCTGGACAGGACTGCCGTTCGTGTTTGCCGTCTGGGCAGCCCGTCCAGCTATTGACGCTCGGAGGATCACCCCTCTTCTGGCGGCGGCCCGCGATGCGGGGCGGGCCAACCTGGCCTCTATCGCCGCCGCTGAGGCGTCGTCGCACGGGCTCACCGTGCCGCAGTGCCTGAGCTATCTCCGCGACAATCTTCACTACGAACTGGGCCCGCGGGAGCGGGCGGCACTGGTGCGATTCTATCGGCATGCCGAAGCCATCGCGTTGGCCCCCAAAGGATTCGACGTCGCGACAGCGCTGCCCGCCGGCGTTTGATTTCTGGGTATGATTTCGGTCGTAGGCATCCTCACCCGGTTTCATCAACGATCATGACCGCTTCGATTCGACGCATTCTCGACGACACTGTGGCGGGTCGCAGGCTGGAGTTTGCGGACGCGGTTACCCTGCTCGAGTCGCGCGATCTGGCCGCGATCGGCAGGGCGGCCGATGCTGTCACGCGTCGGCTCCACCCCGAGCCGTATCGCACGTACAACATCGACCGCAACATCAACTACACGAACGTCTGCACGGCGGTCTGCGATTTCTGCGCGTTCTACCGCGGCCCGAAGCATCCCGAGGGCTACGTGCTCGACCGGGCAACGCTGCTGGCAAAGATCGAGGAGATGGTTGCGGTCGGCGGCGATCAGATCCTCATGCAGGGTGGGCTGCATCCGACGCTTACGCTCGAGTGGTACGAAGAACTCCTACACGACATCAAGGCACGCTTCCCGCAGGTGAACGTCCACGGCTTCTCGCCGCCGGAGATTTACCACTTCACGAAGATATCGAAGCGGCCGCTGCGGGAAGTGCTCGAGCGGCTGGCACGGGCGGGCTTGGGCTCGCTGCCGGGGGGCGGCGGCGAGATCCTCGTTGACCGCGTGCGGGAGGCGATGACCCGCGGGAAAGTGATGACCGACGACTGGCTGGAGGTGCATCGCCAGTGGCACGAACTCGGCGGCCGCAGCACGGCCACGATGATGTTCGGCCATATCGAGACACTGCCCGAGCGGATCGAGCACCTGGAGCGTCTGCGGCAATTGCAGGACGAGACGGGCGGCCTCACCGCCTTCATCTGCTGGTCGTTCCAGCCCGACAACACCGAGATGGCCGACATCCCGCCGTCTGGGCCCTTCGAATATCTTAAGACGCAGGCCGTGGCCCGTCTCTATCTCGACAACGTGGCGAACATCCAGTCGAGCTGGGTGACGCAGGGCCGGGAGATCGGCCAACTCGCACTGCTTTTCGGCGCCAACGACATGGGCAGCCTGATGCTCGAGGAAAACGTGGTCAGTGCGGCGGGCACCGTGCACCATCTCACGCTCGAGCAGATGCGATCGGCGATCTCGGAGCTGGGCTGGATCCCTCGGCGGCGGAACGTGTTCTACGAACTGTTTGAAGACGACGACGTCGTGACGCCGGTCGATCCCGCGCGGGAAAAAGCCCGAGCCGTGAACCTCCCAGTGGCGGCAACTGCGCCGTGAGCGGCGAGCACGTCTGCACGACGCCGATCACACTTCGGGCCCGGCATGTGCTGCCGATTGCCGCGGATCCAATCGAGAATGGCTGGGTGCGGATTGAGCGTGGGAGGATCGCGGCAATCGGCTGTGGCCAGCCCTCGGGACCGGCGCACGATCTCGGTGATGCGATCATCCTGCCGGGACTGGTCAACGCGCACACGCATCTGGAGTTTTCCGATCTCGACCGCCCGCTGCCTTCCGGCGGCGGCCTGCCGGCGTGGATCGAACGCGTGGTGGCGATGCGACGATCGCGGGCCACTTCAGGCAACGACGAAGCCGCAAGGCTTACGGCTGCGATCGCCAGCGGACTCAAGCAGTCATCCGCGGCGGGGGTGACAGCGATTGGTGAGATCGCGACGGCAGCGCATCCGGTGGCCGCTGCAGGCGGGCCACTTGTGCGGGTTTTTCGCGAGACCCTCGGGCTGTCATCTGTTGCGATGCATGCGGCCCGGTCGTCGCTCGTGCGGGATCTGGATCGGATGAACTCGGAGGGGACCTGCATCGGCATCTCTCCCCACGCTCCGTATTCCGTGGCAGAGCCGCTCGGCCGCCATGCGGTTGGCGAGGCGGTTCGTCGGCGGCTGCCGTTGATGATGCATCTGGCCGAAAGCCGTGATGAGGCGGAACTGCTCGCCACCGGTGGCGGTGCGTTTCGCACGTTGCTCGAGCAGCTGGGCGCCTGGCAGCCTGCATCGCCGCCGCGGCTTTTGCCCGTGGCCGACTGGATCACGCTCTTGGCAAAAGCACCGCGGGGCGTCGTGGTGCACGGAACGTTTCTGCCGGAGGACGAGACCGCGCTCTCGCGACTCGCCCGCCATCGCGACCGGCTCTGCGTGGTCGTCTGCCCGCGGACCACGCTGGCGCTCTCCGGCAGGCTGCCGCCGGTGGAGGCCTTTCGAGCCGCGGGGATCCGCGTGGCGATCGGCACCGACAGCCGTGCGTCGAACCCCGATCTCTCAGTGCTGGCCGAGTGCCATGCGCTTGTCGAGGGCGGCGGAGTCAGCCCACGTGAGGCCCTGGCGATGGCCACGCAGCATGGCGCATGGGCTCTGGGCTTCGAACGCCGCTGCGGCATGCTCGCCCCGGGACGGTCCGCCGATCTTGCCATCCTGCGGCCGTCCTCGCGGCATGCCGACCCCAGCGAAGGCGTGCTCGATCCCGCCACTCAGATTGCCGCCACGTTCCGCCGCGGCCGCGTCATCGCCGGCAGCCTCTCCTGAAAAAGGTTCCCAGATTTGGTTCCCAGATTTGGTGCCAGGCAACATTTCTGGGCTGCATGCAAACTCCTCTTCATCCAAGCCCGCAGCGCAAGCAAGGGAATGCGGGCTGCCTGCGTAACCCGTGCCGAACACGTGCCGTTCCTGTCGCCGATTCCCTCCGCATCAACGGTGTAGTGCTTTGTGCACATCCGATGGGAGCGATGCGAGCAGTTCTGGGTGGGTTTCGATGAGTCGGGCGACGTCGCCTAAGTCTTTGATCACCTTGCTCGGCCGCCGCTCGGGGGTTCGCCAAGCCTTGATCTTTCCGGCCAGCGTGTCTTCCAGCGACGCCACCCGGAGGAGAATCCCATGGACATCTGCCGGGACGGCCCGGGATGTGAAGTCGCGGTAGAAATCTTCCGTGCTCAACTGCAGGCTGACCTGCGAGCGACCGCTGAAATTCACCGACCAATCGTGGCGCTCGGCCTTGAAGCCGACAGCTTCGAGCACGGCCACAGCCCGATCGATCTCATCAACAGCAACAACAAAATCGACATCCCTGGTCACCATCGGCTCGGCGGCCCAGTGGTTCACCGCAATGCCGCCGATCGCGCACCAATGCAATTCGGCGCGTTCCAGCGCGTCTACCATTCGCATGACGTCGTCGGCCCCGCCTGCTGTCTGCCAGTCGTAAAATTGTCGTCCTGTCATGACGCCGAGTTTACCCAGAGCTGGCAACCCTGGGGGAAATAGAAAAACCAAGCCAGACCAGGTGTGGTGAGCCTGGGTGTGGCGGCCCTCGCCTTTTCCCAGGAGCCAATTTCCCGTTTGTTTCGCCAAAGCCGCTTCGTCCAGGATTTCGCGCCTCGTACGTAGCAGGCACCATCTCTTCGAGGGTATGATTGCGAGAGAAGTTTGGAGCCTGTCTCATGGAATTGTTGCCCTATCCTCGACGCAGCGACCGAGAGTCGATCGATGCCGATGCAAGGCATGTCATCGGCATGACTCCAGAGCAACGGGCGGAGGTTTTCGTGGGCTTGGAACGCACCATGGAGGCTATCCTTGCCCATGTTCCACCTGAGGAGCGTCGTCGCCGTCAGGAGGCGTCTCGACTTCTCGATCCCCGGCCCACTCCTTGGTGGAAAAACCTTCGCCGCTCCGCCTGGCCACACGACGATGCAGCCACCTGAACTACCTCCCCTGGCTGACGTCGTTCTGCGGCTCGCCGGTGTATTTGCACAGCTCGGTGTGCCCTATGCGATCGGCGGAGCCGTCGCCACGAGTTTCTGGGGCGTGCCCCGAACGACACAAGATGCTGATTGCCTTGTTGCCGTTCCCGCGATCGCCTACCAGCGGCTCGCCGATGCATTGAATGCCATGGGCTTCGTGATGGATCGGTCTCCAGCCCCGCAACCCGTGACTGTCGAAGCCCTGCTCCAGCAGGTACGTGACGATAAATACATGACGCTGGCCTGCCGCGCGACGAGCGTGGAACTGTTCATCCCGGTCGTGCCGCTGCAGCATGCAATCCTGAAGCGGGCTGTTGGGCGTCTTTTCCACGGCCATGACATTCGTGTGACGACAGCCGAGGATCTGATCCTGCTGAAGATGGCCTTCCACCGGCACAAGGACCTGCAAGACATCAAGGGCATCCTGCACGTTCAGAAGGGGCGGCTCGATATTCCGTATCTCCGTCACTGGAGCGGCCAGATGTTGGAGGAACCCGCTGGCCGCGAACTCGACGAGTTAATCGCAACCTACGAAGCAGACCGCCCTGCTTAAAAAAGGTTGATTCATAGTGAGTTGCGGGAAAATCGGGGACGGGAGTGAATTCAATCACGTGCCGTGGAATCAGTCGCAGAAAAAGACGCTCCGGTCCCGGATTTCCCGTCGGGCTTGTATGGGAGTCCCTCCTCATAGAAGCCCGCAGCGCTGGCAAGGGAATGGGGGGGCGCCTACGAAACCCGTACCGAACACGTGCCGATCCCGTCCCCGATATCCCGTGAAAAGACACCGGGCTGGGCACCTTGCGATGTCCCAGCCCGGTTGTGAATCGTCACCGGAGATTGATCGTTCAGGCAATCAGGGCGGCGGCCAAGCCGCGACGCCGACGCCGTTGCTCGATCATCGCCAGCACACCGGCGACGAGCGAGAGGGCGCTGCCACCCGTGGAGGGGTCGATCTCGGGGACTGACGATGTGGTAGGAGCGACGTATTCTCCGACCGCGATGGAACCACCGG
>CAMCQY010000083.1 GCA_945877135.1 Candidatus Kuenenia stuttgartensis | reverse complement strand
GAGTTCGACGTGGAACGCATCGTGCAGGACTACCGGGGGCTGGCTGCAGCGGCGGTGGGCCGTCCGCTCGACTGGCGGACCGACGACATCGCCCTGCAAAACATCCAGGCGCGGGCCCGGGCTCCGGGGGTGTGGATGCTGGCGAACATCCGTGGTGCCTTGCTCGTCTCCACGAGCAACCGCTCCGAGGCGGCCGTCGGCTACGCGACGATGGATGGCGACACCTCCGGTGGCCTCGCCCCGATCGCCGGCATCGACAAGGCCTATCTGCGGCGATGGCTCGAGTGGCTCGAGCACGCCGGACCGGATGGCATCGGTTCATTCCCGGCACTCCATGCCGTGAACGTCCAGGCGCCGACGGCGGAACTACGGCCTCCCGCCGACCACCAGACCGACGAGGCCGATCTGATGCCCTACGACGTGCTTGATGCCGCCGAGCGGTGCGCGATCCGCGACAAGCAGACGCCGCTGGAGACCTGGCAACGGCTGCGGGTTGATTTCCCGGAGCACGCGGCGGGGCAGTTGGCTCTGTGGACGGAGCGGTTCTTCACGCTCTGGAGTCGCAACCAATGGAAGCGGGAACGCTACGCGCCATCGTTCCATCTCGACGACGAGAACCTCGATCCGAAGACATGGTGCCGGTTTCCAATCCTCTCGGGAGGCTTTGCGAGGGAACTGGCTGAACTGCGGTCGGTGGCGAAAATGTGACGGTTCGTGCTGCGGCATGCAGGCATCGCGGACAATCCATCAGGCGGACAATCCATCAGACCCGCACTACCGCCTCCAGCGGCTCTCCGCGGTTGAAATGTGCGAGGTTGCGGACCGTCTGGGCGGCGATGGCGTCGAGGGCGTTCTGAGTGAAAAACGCCTGGTGCGCCGTGATGACCACGTTGGGAAACGTCAGCAGCCGTGAGAAGACGTCGTCGCAGATGATGGAGTTGCTATGGTCGTCGAAGAAGAGGTCGGCCTCTTCCTCGTAGACGTCGAGTCCGAGGTGGCCGAGGTGGCCCGCCTTGAGCGCCGCGATCACGGCAGGAGTGTCGATGAGTCCGCCGCGGCTCGTGTTGATCAGCATCGCCCCTCGCTTCATCTGCTTGAGCGCGGCCGCGTCGATGAGGTGCTGCGTCGTGGGTTTGAGCGGACAGTGGAGCGTGACGATGTCGGAAGCCGCCAGCAATTCGTCGAGCGGCACATAAGAGACGCCACGGCGAGTTAGTTCGGGTTCGGGAGTCGGCTCAAACGCCAACACGCGGCAGCCGAAGCCGAGCAGGATCTCGGCCACGCAGCGGCCGATCCGTCCCGTGCCAACCACGCCGACGGTTCGCCCGAAGAGGTCGAAGCCGAGCAGACCCTCGAGGGAAAAATTACCTTCGCGGACCCGGTTGTAGGCCTTGTGCAACCGGCGGTCGAGCGTGAGTACGAGGCCGATCGTGTGTTCCGCGACGGCGTGCGGCGAATACTCAGGCACGCGGACGACCGGCAGGGCCAGCCGCGTGGCCGCCGCCAGATCGACCTGATTGAAGCCGGCGCAGCGGAGCGTGATCAGTTTTACGCCCAGGGCCGCGAGGATCTCGAGCGTGGCGGCATCGAGCTGGTCGTTGACGAAGCAGTTGACGGCTGTGGCCCCCTCGGCGAGCCGGGCCGTGTGGCGGTCGAGCCGCGGTTCGAACCAGTCCCATTCGATCGGCAGGCCGGCCGACGCCGTGGTGAGCGAGGCACGGTCGTAGGGTTTCACGGAAAAGACGGCGACACGCATGGGCGGGGCTCCTGCAGGCTGAACCGATCGATCGGTTCCTCATGATTCGCCATCACCACCCGAATCAGCGGCGTAGCCGTGTTGAGGGAAGTGATCTGCTCATAATCATACGCGACCGCACTCGCCGTATGCGGTCGCCGATTCTGGAAGTGGTGAAATTCCCTGCCCCCATGAAACGAAGCTGATATCGCCTCGTCGCCGCCCGGTCACTTCGTCTGGAAGAGCGGACTTTGGGCAATTGCGTGGATCATGGAACGGAGCCCATATCCCGTCGCTTCCATCTGATCGAGGATCCTCTCGACTTCCTCGCGGTCAGCGAAATGCACGTCCGAACCGGTCGCGTAGATCAGCATGTGCGAGAGAAAGCTGCGTGCCAGTCCCCTACGATCTGTGAGCAACAGCGACCGCAGACCATCGATGTCAGTGAATGTGCGGCCGTCCTCAAGAGTGCCTGAGGGATCGACGGGCAACGCATTCTTGTAGCGGATGCCGTAGACGGAGTTCCGAAGTGTGGCATTGACCCGATCGCCTTTGTCGAGTGACCGATACCGCTCACGATATCCGCCGACCACGTCGAACGACTCGAGAGCAAACCCAGGAGGGTCGAGTTTCGCGTGGCAGCCGGCACAACTGGCGTCATTGCGGTGTTTCGCCAGCAAGTCTCGGATGGTGGACGCACCGCGGGTATCGGGATCGACCGCGGGAATACCCGGTGGTGGCGGTGGAATCGGTCGGCCAAGAATCCGCTCGTTGATAAAAGCGCCGCGGACCACCGGCGATGTCGTCGTGCCGTTGGCGGTGACCTTGAGTACCCCGGCCTGCGTGATGAAACCGCCGCGCTTGCTCGTGGGCGGAAGGTTCACCCGCCTGATCGCAGAGCCATCGATCCGACCCGCGGCCGCGTTCGCCGCAGCGTCGGAGCTGGTGAAGCCGTTCCCAGGGAGGGCGTAGAGGTCGGCCAGCACGTCGTTGACCATCGCGAAGTCACTGGCGACGATCGCGGCAGCACCGAGATCCTTGTCGAGAAGTTCCCGGAAATAGGCCCGTGGTTCCATGAGCATCGACTCGCGGACATAGGCATTCAGTCCGTCGTACCGGTGCGACACCTCGGAATACAGGAATTTATCTGGCACGGTCTGGTCGATATTCTCCAGTTGCAGCCACTGATCGAGAAAATTCTCGATAAACCGGCCGCTCTTCGGGTCGGCCAGCATCCGATTCACCTGCGCGGCCAGCACCTCCTTATCACGCAGACGGTGGGCATCGGCCAGGTCGCGGAGCGCGTCATCGGGAATGGAGTTCCAGAGCCACAGCGACAGACGGGTGGCGATCGCATGATCGTCAAGCGGTCCCGGTTCCTCGCGTCGAAACAGGAAGTGTGTCGAGCAGAGGGCGGTCGCATAGGCATGCCGCATGGCCGCAGGAAAGCTCGTCTGCGACGTGACGCGGTCTTCTACCAGGGCAACGTATCGCGCGACTTCGGAGTTCCCGACAGGCCGGCGGAATACCCTGGGCAGAAAGTCTGCCAGGAGCCGACGAGCGGTCGACTTGACGTCGTTCTGCGCAGGCGTCGTCAGGGGAAGATCACCAAACAGTCGCCGGTGGCTCTCCGGCGGCCATTGATCGACCAGTGGCCCTTCGACCTCCAGCCAGTCGACGGCAATCCCAGGGCCTCTATATCGAGTCAGTTGGTCGGCCGTTTCCGCGATCGTCTCAGGCTCGAAGCGGACCTTGTCGGCCTTGTTCAGCCACACGGTCACCTCGTGTACTCGGGGCGCCATCGACGGGGCGTCAAGGAGGCTCAGGAGTCGGCTTTCGGCCCAGAGCACTGCGACTTCCGTGCGATCGTTGGGCTCAATCACGTGGTCACGGTATGCAAAACTCCAGACCGAACAGCGGATTCTGTAGCGGGCCGATCGGGGTGCGGTGAAGAAGTTGCGGCGGGTGTTGCTGTTTGTGGCCGACGTGAATCCCACCGAACTGTCGCTGGTGAGGATGTCTTCCCGGGAGATGCCGTAGGGAGCGAGTTTCTCGGGCTTAAACGGCTGCAGACGCGGCCAGTCTTTCGGCAGCAGCGGGTCGAGCTGCATTCCCTTGATGAGCACGCCCTCGTTCCTCTCCAGCGCGTTGGAGAAGACGCTGGCCGGCATGATTGTTCGACGTTCCGAGGGCGGCGAAGCAGTCTCCGTACAGATCGCCTGATCGAGGGCATGCTCCGCTGCGGCGAGATACTGCGAGATCTGTACCGGTGAGATATCGAGCGACTCGCCGACCTTGTCGAAGCCATCACGGCGGCCGTCGGACGGGAGCAGTTCCTTGACCTGGAGTCCCGGGAGCGCGAGCAGGTCCTGGAGGGCGTGCTCATATTCCGAGCGACTCAGCCGCCTGACCGCTGCCCGGCCATCGTCTGCCCGCCTAGCACGATCGGCAGCCTCGAGCCTGGTGGCGGTGTTGCGCAGGAACGCCTGCTGCAATGCTGCGGGTGGCGGGTCGGCATCTTGTGGCGGCATCTCGCCGCGCTCGATCCGGTCGTGAATTCGAACCCACTGTTCGAAGCTGTGCCGGTCGCCGAGATCGTCCTGCAAGGCCGTCAGGTCAAAGCCACCGCTTTTTTCGTCGGCGCCGTGGCAGTCGCCGCAGTGCTGTTGGAGGAACGCGGCCCGCTCCTCCGCGCCAGTCGTGGGATGCATCTCCCCGGTTGATGCGGACTCGTGCGCCGCCGTCGGGGAGGCGCAGTGGGCAAGCGCCAGCGAAACAGTGAGCGTTAGAGCCAGGCCGGCGACCCGCATCAGACCGCCTCCAAGCCCGAAAGCGTACCGGTGCTGAAGGAAAACGTATCGATCTCGAATCCCATCTGCTGAAGCATCGACACATAGAGATTGCACAGCGGCGTCCCCGGCTTGCTTGCCAGATGCTGGCCGTGCCGGAAGCCGCCGCCGGCGAGAATGATTGGGAGGTTCTGCGTGTCGTGTTTGTTCGCATCGCTCAGGTTTGAACCGTAGAGCACCATCGTGCTGGCGAGCAGCGAGCCACGCGGGTCCGGTGCGGTCTGCATCGACGTGAGCAGCCGATTCAGGGTTCCAAAGAGCAGTTCCTCGACGCGCCGCAGTTGAGCGATCTTGTCCGCATCGCCGCCGTGGTGCGTGAGCCCGTGAATCTGCTGGGAGACCCCGGGCATTTTGGGCCGGACATGAATATTGCGAAGCGCGACGGTCACCACCCGGGTGCTGTCAGTCTCGAGTGCGAGCCGCGCGATGTCGAACATCACGTTCGTGGCCTGCTCCATCTCGCTCTGATCGACATCTTGCGGTGCAGTTCCGGGCACTTTTGGTTTCGGTCGCCGTTCCCATGCCGCTGCTTCGACCAGAGTCTTCTCGACGTCACGAACCGACGAAAAAAACTGCTCGATGCGTTCGCGGTCGCGGCCGCTCACGTCCCGCTCGAGTGTTCTGGCCTCGTCACGGACGAAGTCGAGAATGCTCCTGCCGTCGCGGAGTTCGGCCAGTCGGTGTTGAATCGCGGCTGCGTCGCCCTGCAGGAAGAGCTTGCGATAGACCGCCGCCGGGCTCGTCTCCGCTGGCACCGTCACGCCACTGCGGAGCGTGGACGGATGATGGCCATCCTTGGGGCCAACGGCGAGCACGAGCGAAGGGAACCGCGTCTGGAATCCGACCTGCTCGGCGGCGAGCTGGTCGACGGAGATGGTGTTCTTGAAGGAAGAGGAATTGGGCTGCGGAGCGCCGCTCAAAAACGTCTTCGCCATCTTGTGGCCGTCGCCTGTGGCCCGGTGGCCGAGGCCCGTGCAGACCGTCATCTGGTTCCGGTGGTCCTTGAGGATGTCGAGGTAGGGCGTCGATTCGTAGTCGCGGCCGGGTTGCTGCGGGTAGAAGTTTGCCGGCAGCACTCCCATGTCGCTCATGATGCAGAGCATGCGTTGTGAGGCTGCAGCCGGCATGGAATGCGCCCGCGACTCGAGCCAGGGAAGCGCTACAAGCGCTCCCGCAGCGCGAAGGAACCCACGGCGGTCGCAGGCGACTCCTGCGCGCAGGCGAGACGGGGCGGACACAGACATGACGGTGAACTCCGGGAGGGGGCCACTCAGGGCAGATCGGGGCGGTGGACGAGCGACACATGAACGTCGTCACAGCAGTGTCCAGTGAAGACGGTTTCTCCATCGGAGCGCTTTCTGGTGACGCCCACGTGCATCATCAGAAAGTCGGTCGTTGGTGGCAGTCGCAATTCCGTAACGGCCGCCTGCCAACTGGCGGCGTCATCGTCGAAATCGATGTGCTGACAGAACGCATACGAAAGCGCCAAAGACTTGATCGCTTCAGGCCCGCGCAGTCCCCCGTGCAAGGCCGCACCCTCGAGCGCATACGCAGCGACGCTGCACTTGTCACCGGCCATTCTGGCCCCCGGATCGACGTTGAAGTGGGCTGTTACCCGAACGGTCACATCATCCTGCTGCGACGACATGCGGAAGGGCCGTAGATCAATGAGCCGATAGACATTACTTGCATGCCCAGACTTACTCGCCTTGCCCTCAAAGTCACTCCGCAGAAATCGGAGCATCATCGTTCCTGATCGGGGCCTGACTCGGCCCGACTCTCCGGCAAATTCCGCGTAGTCGCCGCTCCAGACTCCAGCCTTGAGCGGAATCCCGGTGACTTCTGGTTGCCTACCAGTCTCGAAGCTGTCTGCGATCACGCGACGCACCGTGGCCGCCCGCGGGCCGACTGTTGCCCAGACCAGCGTGACGCAGCCAAGGCCAGCGAAGAGTCCGACGCCAGCTGCCAACAGTCCTGCGGCGTATGAAAATCGATGCCGCGGGCTACGGTCCATAGCGGTGCCTGCTATTGCCGAACGCGGCCCTTTCACGGGCTCGTCGTCGCGGGGGGCGCTCAGGCCGCCGTCGACGAGTCCATGGATCGCAGCATCGAGGTTCGCGATCCGCAGCCAGGCCCGGCGGAAGTCAACGTCCCCCTCGAGCCTCTCTGCCAAGATGCGGATGTCGTCCGCTGTTCCGCGGCCGTCAATGCATCGTGCCACGAGGTCGTCGGTCAGTTGCAGACACCGCGAGTCGGCGACGGTGGGTTGTGGAACGGTGGGGTCGGTCATGGGGGGCTCGGTCAGAGTGGGGTCGATGATGTCGTTCGTGCGGTGGAATTTGATCCTTCGGGACGCGTTGGTCATTCAGTCATTGGTAGCCATTGCGAAACAGGTCCGGCGAGTCAGGCGAGTTCCTCCGCGGCGATCGTCCTGGCGACGCAGTCGGCCAGGGCGATACGAATCCGATGCAGCGACTTGTAGACTGCCATCGCCGTGCGGCCGAGCGCCGCGGCGAGATCGTCGATCCGCACGCCCGCTGCGTAGGCCTGTTCAACGAGTTTCCGCTGCGATTCAGGCAGCTTCAGAAGACAGGATTCCAGCGCGAGCCGCTGTTGGTCGATCGGTTCGGCATCCTCGACCGCGGCTGCGGCGAGCAGCTCATAGACCCGGTCGCCGAATGCGTGCCGGTCGCGGGCTCGATCCCGCCGGTGGCTCAAGGCTTCCATCCGCGCCACACCAAAAGACCAGCCACGAAACTCGGTCGCCGTCATGGTTGAGTCAAACTTTCGCCAGAGCACGACGGCGACGTCCTGCATCACCTCTGCAACCTCCTCCTGGGAGAAGAGCACTGAACGCAGATAGCCCTTCAGGGAGTCTTCCTGGGGCAGGAAGAGACGGAGAAACTGGTCGTGAAGGCTCTGATTCGGGATCGGCATAGAAGAAAGCTCCGCTCAAAGAGACGGTTTGCCACACCTGCCGCGAGGCGGGGATGGCAGGGGACATGGCGTGGCAGCGGAAAAACCGCCGTGGAAACACTGGCTGCCCGACCCGTCTTAAAAATACCGGAAAATACGCGGGAAAATTGCATGGCGGCAAAAGCGGGCAGCTTGCGGAGCTATTTTGAACGGGTGGTGGGCTTTCCTATCCCTTCAAAACCCTCTTCTCGGCGTCATCGATGCAACAGCATTCTCTCAACGTGGCCGCGGCGACTCCTTCGGGGCGTGGTCTGCGATTGGGGTCCGCCAGTGCGGCAGCCCCGCTCGGAGGGCTACGGCACCGAGCTGCGTTTACGCTCGTGGAGTTGCTGGCCGTGATCATGATTATCGGGACCCTGATCGGCCTGCTTCTGCCCGCCGTTCAAGCGGCCCGTGAATCGGCCCGCCGCATGAGCTGCAGCAACAACTTGAAGCAGATCGGTCTGGCAACGCACAACTACCACGAGGCAAGAAGCAAATTTCCGAACAATGGTGGCGACGGAGCAACCCTTGCCATCACGTGCGGAGTGCAGGCCAATTGGTCGGCCTTTGGCCGGATCCTGCCCTACATCGAAGCCCGAGAGGTCTATAGCGCAGACTACACGCAGGCGATGCGAACGCCGATTCCGATGTATTACTGCCCAACGCGTCGGGCTCCTGCACTCTACAGCGGCGTTGCCAAAACCGATTACGCAGCCTGCCAGGGCTCGCAGCGGTCCGTCTACGACAGCGCGTCGTCCGGTAGCTACTCAGGCAGTATCTACAAGGGATACCAACACGACGGCCTCGTCTGTTGCAACGTTTGCGACATGCCCGCGTATGGGACGGCCAATATCTATTGCGCGCAACACGGCAAGGGTGCGGCGGGCGCTGGTCCACAGGCCGTCACCGTGCGGTCCAAAGACGCGACTGATGGCCTGTCAAAAACCATCATGTTCGGCGAAAAACAGGTCGGTAGCGAAAAGGAATGGCTCACCGAGAGCGACGAGAACGAGGCCTGTCTGTGCCCGGGGTGCGATATCGATACCCAACGGGTTTTGAACAACCAGGCTGCCAAAGTGCCAAGGCCAGACGTGCCGTCTGCGCTTGTCTTCGGCTCCAAGCATGCAAATGCTTGGGGGGTCGTAATGGGGGACGGGTCGGTCCGATATATCGCCTATGGGGCGTCGATGCCGGTACTGGAGTCCCTCGCCGGCCGAGATGACGGCAAGACAGCCACACTGGAGTGATTACGATGCCATTCCGCGTTCCGGCGAGGAACACTACGTGGCTCGTCCTGGTGATGCTGGGAGGCCTGTCTCCGATCGGCTGCGGGTCTGCACCTACGGGACCAATCAAGCCGGCGCCACCGCTGACAGCGGAGGAGCGACGGGAATTTGAGGAACGCTTTTCCACTGTTCTCGCCAAGGAGCGAGAGCAGCGGAAACAGGAACGGCTTCAGCCTATTGTTCCAGAGCGGGTGCCCGGAGACCGCGGTTTCTAAGCGATCTGCACCGCTTTCTGGAATGCATTTTCTCACCAATCTTAGCTTCGACGTGTTGGCCGTCCTTGATTTTCGGCAGCGTTGTCAGCAGCAAGGTGAGGAGGACGGCTCTCATCTCTTTTCGATGGAGGCGTCCACGGGGTTCGGGATGGCGGCGGAAGTCTTCGAGCTATCACCTTCGCCCGCGAGAACCTCCGCGATCATCTCCTCCGTCAGTTCATTCGGGTGGCCTAGCCAAGCGATCCTCGCGTCTTTGCCGACCAAGAAGGCGGCTGGGATGTGATTCAATCCGGCAGCATCGAGCCACGAATGACGCATCGACCCTTGCTCGAAGCCGCTTGTGTTGTCCAAGGCGACAGGGTAGGTCATTCCGTCTGCCATCTTTTCGACGAAGGCTTTTACGGGTGTCTGATCTTTTCCTTCGACGTTCTGACCGATCACGACTAATCCCTTGTCCTCGAACTTGAGATGGAGTGCGTTGAGATGGGGAATCCCCGCCACACAAGGACCACACCAAGTCGCCCAGAATTCGATCAGATAGGCTTTGTCGTTCGCGAACTCCGTGACTGGCTTTCCTTGAATCCACTCTCCGCAGTTCAGCTTTGGGGCAGGGTCGCCAGCTTTGAGCGTGATCACCATTCCCTGTCGGGTCGTGGCAGGGAGCCGTCCCGCCTTGTAGCTCTCTAGCGTTGCGCTCTCTAGGGTTGCTTGATAGGTTGCCATATTGGCTTCGTCTGTCTTGGCATCCACCATCAAGGCGATGACCTTCTCTTGCAGCGCGACGGCTTTTTCTTTCTCACCTTTCATGAACGTTGCGCGGGCGAGAACCGCGAGATGACTGGCCCGGTGTTCGTCATTGTTGAAGCCGCCTTCATTTGCCTTCACGGCAATTTCATAGGCGGTGTCGAGCGATTGACCGGAAAGCGACTCATCCTGAAGTAGACCTTCAGCAACGCTTTTGAGATGGCCCTTTCGTTCCAACTGCTGTTCCGCCAGAAATTCGGCAGCCGCCTTCGGCACATTGAAGTGTCCTGCGAGAAGCTCCTCGATCTTCTTCTCCAAGGCGACCGGATAGGCCATCTTGCCTTCGATCACCTCAGCAGGATTGCCGATCCACGCGATCCTGCCATCCTTGCCAACAAGGAAGGCACTCGGGAGGCAGATCTGGCCTGCAGCGGACATCCAAGTATCCATCATCGTGCCTTGCTTCGGGTTCGCCGTATCCAAGGCGACAGGGTAGGTCCTCGAAGCGGTTGCCTTCGTGACTACGGCTTTCGGCGTCGTCTGATCGTCTCCCGCCAGCTTGGCCTGGACATGCTGTCCTATGACCATCAGCCCCTTCTCCTTAAATTTGTGAAAGAGCGAATTGAGATGCGGGACGTTGTCATCACAAGTCCACAAGGGGGTAGCCCAGAACTCGACAAGGTAGGCTTTGTCTGTGGCGAACTCCGCGACTGGTTCACCTTGTATCCAGTCGGTTGCGATCAGTTGTGGAGCGAGATCGCCGGGCTTCAGCCGAGGCTCGGTCCATTCACGTATCTGAAGCCGCGGGGCAGAAACGCTGGGTGTGAACCGTGGTTCCGCAGATTGCAGCGACGCAATCGGTGCCAGGAAGAGGGCGGCGAGCAGTGCGGCGGTACTTTTCATTTCTTCTCGATCGGGGCGCCGAGGTTGGCGGCGGGGCTGGCCTTGCCTGCTGGATAGGCGATGCCGGCGTGTTCCATGAGGAATCTGTTCCGTAGTTCGGCGAATCGAGGGCCTTGGTTGTGGCCGAGCAGCGGAACGAGGTCGAGCTGCTTGGGGCAAGGGAGCGAGTTGTAGATCGAGAGCACGGTGGTCGGCGGGCACGCGGTGTCGACGAGGCCGCTGCTCATGAGCACGGGCACCTTCACAAAGCGGGCGAAATTGACCGTGTCGTAGTAGGCGGTGGCGGCGATGATGGTGGGGTCGGGCGTCTTCTTGTCGCGGCCCATGATGAGGTTATTGGGCGCGGCATCGGGCCGTCCGTGGAGCGGGCCGGTGTGCTCGCCGAGCGCAGGCGCGACGCTCACCACGGCGGTGATCCGCGGATCGAGGGCAGCGGCGATGAGCGCGAGTCCGCCTCCCTGGCTGGCACCGACACTGATGACGGCCTTGTGATTCCAATCGGGACGCGAGGTCATGTAATCAATGCCGCGCACCATGCCGGTGAATACATGCCGGTAGTAATACGTCATGCGGTCGTCACTGCCGATGTAGGGATAGCCCACGAACTTCTTCCACCGGGCTTCGTCTTCAGCGGTGAGTTCCATCGGCATGTCGTGGGCGCTCATGTCCAGCGCGAGGAAGCCCAGGGCTGCGTTGGCGATCACCCAGCGGGATTCTTTCAGGCCGTTCGGGTGCACGCCCATGCCCGGCTGCGAAATCATGATGGGCAGCGAAGTCGCCCCTTTCGGTTTGGCGAGGTAGCCATGCGAGCGGCGGCCGTCGATATTGGCGAAGCTGACCTCGTAGAGTTCGATGCCCAGATTAGGCTGGTCCACCGGCGAGACTTTCGGGTCAAGTGGGATGCGGGAGAGTCCGGATGTCTGCGCCTCCCAGAACTCCTTGAAGTCGCTCGGGAGTGTCGCCGTCGGAGCGATCTCGTAAGGCGCGAAAGCCGCGGCCGCCATGCCGATGCCGAGCAGGGCCGCATCGTGCGTCGGAGTGACCTTGAGTCGCAGCACTCCGGGTTGATCAAGGGTTGCCTCCACCATCGCCTTCCCGTCTTCAAGCGTGATCGTGCCTTGCTTCAGGAGCGTGGCGCCGTCGAGGGTCAGCGTCCACTCGAGCGTGGCCGGCTCGGCGGGAGCCTTTGCGGCCACGCTGACGAGGAAGGAGACCTTTTCGCCGACTTCGTATTGGGCATCGGGATGGTCGGTCGATGCCTTGATCCAGGTGTTGGGGCTGATGGTGTTGGGGCTGACACTCTTGGCTGGCTCGGCGGCCGATAGCGTGGAAACGGCGACGCAAAGCAAGGCCGACAGGAAAGGAGATGCCATGCGCATGGAGGCGTCCTCAGGGATGGAGGTGACGGAGTGCCTGGGCTCTCAGAAACTGCATAGCTGGAAGCTCCGCTCAAAGAGACGGTTTGCCAAGCCTGCCGCGAAGCGGGGCTTGGATGCATGAATCGACCTTCGGGAGCCTCTTTTTTGGCCCGAAACGCTCTCGCCCGGCGGGGCGGCTGGTGCTATGTTCCCCACCCTGCCCGAACCACCGCCCGGAGTCTGCGCCGTGAGATTCATGTCCCTGCCAACCATGCCGATGCGTCTTGTTGCGGTGCTTTCGCTCGCGGCTTGGGGGGTAGTTTTCGTGGGTGCTGTTTCGGCAACGGCCCAGCAGCCGGCCCCAGGACAGCGTCCAGCAGCCGCGCCGCAGCGGGTGGCGGCCGTGCCCGGTCAGCCCATGCCGCAGCAGGCCGGTCAGCAGCAGCCTGGCAGGCCAGTTTCTCAGCAGGCCGGTCCACAGCAGCCCCCTCCGCTCACGCCCGAGCAGCAGGCGGCGCTCGAACGACTGCTCGCCGCCTGGGAGGCCCGCAACGCGGCCGTCACGACCTGGTCGTGCACCTTCCACAAGTGGGAATACAACGCCTGGAGTCCGGCCGACGGCGGTGGTGAGCGATTGGCATTCTCCGAGAGCGGTGGCGAGATCAAATATGCCGCGCCCGACAAGGGGCTGTTTCGCGTCAAGGAGTCGACCCAGTGGAATCCCGAGACCCGGCGGTATGAGAAGAAGACCGGCGACACCGGCGAACACTGGGTCTGCAACGGCACGAGCATCTATGAATTTCGCCACAGCGAACGGCAGCTTCGCGAAACGCGGCTGCCACCTGAGATGCAGGGCAAGGCGATCAGCGACGGACCGCTGCCGTTCGTCTTCGGTGCCAAGGCCGACACCCTCAAGAAGCGATACTTCATGCGGCTTATCACGCCTCCCGGCGTCACCGACCAGATCTGGCTGGAGTCGCTGCCGCGGTATCAGGCTGATGCAGCCAACTTTGCCAAGGTCGAACTGATCCTGCAGGCCCGCGACCTGATGCCGTTCGCGATCCAGATCTTCAAGCCGGGCGGACAGGATCGCGACGTCTACCAGTTCGATCCGCGAACGAGCCTGATCGACAAGGGGCTCGACATGTTCCGCGACTTCTCCAAGCCCATGACCCCGCTCGGCTACAAGTTCATCCTCGATGACGTCTCGACTGGCCCGCAGCAGCCACCTCCGGCGGCGGGCGGATTCACGCCGCAGGCCCGTCCCGGCGGCTGAAACGGTGCTGGTCGGCGGGCTGCTATACTGTTCTGCAACTCGTCCGCCGCGCTGTTTCGAGGATCTGATGCCGCACGTTGACCCCGCCCATCCGTTGGCCCAGCTGCTCCAACGGGACCATCGCTACAAACTGGACGCCTACCTGTTCGTGCTGGAGTCCCTGGCCTTCGGCCAGGAGAATCTCGGCATGGGAGCCGAGCCCCCGGCCGAGGAACTCGAGTCAGCGGGCGGACAGTCCGAACAGAGCGTTCGGGGCAAGGGAAGAGGACGTCCGCGGCGGCGCCAGGTGGAGCGGCACGTCAGCGGCCAGGAACTCTGCGAGGCGGCGCGGCAGTATGCCCTGCAGCAGTATGGCTTCATGGCCCCCACGGTGCTGGGCAGCTGGGGCGTGCATGCCACGAGCGATTTTGGCGAGATCGTGTTCGGCATGATCGAGATCGGCCAGATGCGAAAAACACGGCGGGACAAGCGGGAGGACTTCCATGACGTCTACGAATTCAGCGACGCGTTTTCCCGCGACCTCGCCTTCGTCGTCCCCGACGCGGTCTGAATGGCCGTGGGCCTTCCTGGCAGCGGCGGTCATCGAGGCGGTGTGGCTGCTGCTGCTGGCATGGATGGCGCTGGCCCGATAGTGCCGTTGTCAGCGGCGGTGCAGCCGATGCAGGACTTCCGTTCGAGAGCCGTCCAGAAATGGTTGCGGCGAGAGGTGCCATGAGATGACAACGTCGCTCCATTCACCCGCGGCATGGATCGCGCTGCTGCCGCTGGGCTGCTACCTCCTCGGGCTTGCCTGGGCCCACCTGCGACGGCGGCCGCTGGCGGTGTCGGGCGTGTTCGATGGGGTTATGCTGGCAGCGGCTGTATCGGGTCTGGCGGTGGTGGGACCGCTGGCGCTTCTGGTGCCGGTGACCGGCGGCTCGCCCTGGAGTTGGCCCGTGCTGGCGTTTCTGTTCGCGCTGTGCGTGGCCGTCTGCGTGCTCGTCTCGCGGCCGCGGTTGGTGGTCTACAACATCACCGTTGAACAGTTCCGGCCGCTGGTGGCCGAGGTCGTCTCGACGCTCGATCCCAAGGCCCGCTGGGCCGGCGAGAGCGCGGCCCTGCCGGACCGCGGCTTCCAACTGCACATCGAGGGCAACGGCGGCCTGCGGACCGTGAGCGTCGTGAATGTCGGCGAGCGTTCGTCGCCCGAAGGCTGGGGCGAGTTCACCAGGCGGCTCCGTCGCGCCGTCCGTGGTCTGCGGGTGCGACGCAGCCCCTGGGGAATGCTGTTCGGATGCCTTGGCTGCGGACTCCTCGTGGCAGCGACATGGCTCGCGATCGGCCCGTCGTGGTGGCCGCTGTTCGCCGGCCGAAGCCCGTCGGCCGGTCCTTCTCCGCCTCCGTCATCAGCCCCGTCACCATCCTCCATGCCCCCGCCCGGAGCAACTGATGCCTCTTCACGTCGATCTGTCGGTGCATGAGATCAGCGTGCCCGTCGTGGTTCGCAATGCACCACCGGCCCGCCTCTACGAGGACGCAGTCACCCGAGAGCATGCTGCCATCATGGCCAGCGGTGCCATCGCGGTCCGCTCGGGCGCCAAGACGGGCCGCAGCCCCACAGACAAACACGTCGTGCGGGCTCCGGAGTCGGAAGCGGATGTCTGGTGGGGGACGGTCAACCATCCCATCGAAGAACACACGTTTTTGCTCAACCGGCAGCGGGCCATCGACTACCTCAACACGCGGGATCAGATCTACGTCTGCGACGGCTACGCGGGCTGGGATCCCGCCTGCAGGCTGAAGGTCCGCGTGCTGTGCAGCCGCGCCTACCATGCGCTCTACATGCACAACATGCTGATCCGTCCCACGCTCGACGAACTCGACCAGTTCGGTATGCCGGACTACGTGATCTACAACGCAGGGCAGTTTCCGGCGAATCCGCTCATGGCCCAGATGACCAGCCGCACGAGCATCGACCTGTCGCTCGAACGCCGCGAGCAGGTGATCCTTGGCACGGAATACGCCGGCGAGATGAAGAAGGGCGTGTTCACGATCATGCACTGGATGCTTCCCGGCCGGGGTGTGCTCTCCATGCACTGCTCGGCCAACGAGGGACCGGCATTGCCCGGCGGCGGCAATGATGTGTCGCTCTTCTTCGGGCTCTCGGGCACGGGCAAGACGACGCTCTCGGCCGACCCGGCCCGCCGGTTGATCGGCGACGACGAGCATGGCTGGGGCGACGAAGGCATCTTCAACATCGAAGGGGGCTGCTACGCGAAGTGCATCCACCTTTCGGCGGCGAAGGAGCCGGAGATCTACGATGCGATTCGCTTCGGCACAGTGCTCGAGAACGTGGTCTACGATCAGGCAACGCGCGAGGTCGATTACGAGTCGAGCGCCATCACGGAAAACACCCGTGCGGCCTATCCGATCGAGTCCATCGCGAATGCCAAGGTGCCCTGCGTGGCCGGGCATCCGCGGAACGTCATTTTCCTCACCTGCGACGCCTCGGGCGTGCTGCCGCCGGTGAGCCGGCTCTCGCGGGAGCAGGCGATGTATCACTTCCTCTCCGGCTATACCGCCCGCGTGGCCGGAACCGAAGTGGGTGTTTCCGAGCCGCAGGCGGCCTTCTCCGCCTGCTTCAGCGCGGCGTTTCTGGTGCGGCATCCTGCGGTCTACGCCCGACTGCTGGCGGAGAAACTCGCCCGGCATGGTGCGCAGGCATGGCTCGTGAACACCGGCTGGACGGGCGGCGGCTACGGCCAGGGCCAGCGGATCGACCTGGCGGTGACGCGACGGATCATCGACGGCATCCATTCGGGAAGTCTGGCCAGGGCGCCGGTGGCCCGTGATCCTGTCTTTGGCCTCGATGCGGTGACGCGGGTCCCTGGCGTCGTCGGCGACGTCCTCGAGCCCTGGCGGGCCTGGAGCGACGAGGCCGCGTGGGCCGCAGCGGCCCGTGGGCTGGCGGTGAAGTTTCGCGAGAATTTTGCGAGCTATGCCGAGCAGGCCGGCCCCGACGTGCTCGCAGCGGGACCCCTCTGAGCAGCATGGGCTGCCCTCGACTGTTTTGACTTGTTGCGGCACGCGCCTCTAATCTGAACACGCTGTTGTTGATGAATCCCGCCATCCTGCATGCCCCCGTTTTGGAGACCATCCGATGCTGACGAAGACACTCGTGACACTGATTGTGACGCTCGCCGTGGGAGCCCTGCTCTCGACTTCAGCCCAGGCCGACCAGGGTTCACCGCTGACGGGCAAGGTCAAGAAGATCGACGGCACCGAGGTCGATCTCGCCAGCTACAAGGGCAAGGTCGTGCTGGTGGTCAACGTCGCCAGCCGCTGCGGCTACACCGGCCAGTATGCCGGCCTGCAAAAACTCTATGACTCCTACAAGGACAAGGGCCTCGTCGTGCTCGGCTTTCCCGCCAACGAGTTCGGCGCCCAGGAGCCGGGCACCGACGCTGAGATCGCCACGTTCTGCTCGTCGAAGTATGGCGTGACGTTCGACATGTTCTCGAAGATCGTCGTCAAGGGAGCGGGCAAGGCGCCGCTCTATCAGGCGCTGATCGAGTCGGCCGATCCCAAGGGTGAGGTTGGCTGGAACTTCGAGAA
>CAMCQY010000082.1 GCA_945877135.1 Candidatus Kuenenia stuttgartensis | reverse complement strand
AGCTTTGTGGTCAGGGGCTTTCCTCGGTGTGCCGTGGCCGTGAGCCGGCCATGCCAACGGCCGACCGCGTCGAGCTGACCGCTCGGGCTCACGAGCACGCAGGCCATGCCCTCCTGTTCAGCCATGTGCCGCCACGCCCCGGCGAATTGGAGCACGGGGTTTTCCGGAACTGGTGCCTCGCGAAAGCGGCGGTTCATCGCGGCCGCGCCCTGGAGCAGCCTCACCACGTCGATGCCGGCGACCGCCGCCGGAAGCAGGCCATACGGCGTGAACACGGCGTCGCCGGAGCCAACATTCTCTGAAATCGTGAACACACTCGTGCAGCCAAGCGATGCGGCTAGGTCGGCCAAACCGCCGGCATGAGCCGTGATCGGCACCACGCGGTCGGCCACCTCGGCGCGATCTCCCCCCACGCTCTCGAAGAGCGACGCAAGCAGAAGCCGTGTGGCTGCGGCCATCCCGGGCCCGCCATCTGTCGTGCCTCCCACGATGATCGCCCACTGGTCGAGCAGATCGCTGCCGCGAGGTTTTCCCGCGGGGGCCACGATGTCGAGCAGTCCCTGCATCGCGTCGTTGTCGAGAGGCGAGTCCACGAACGCGAGCCGCGGCCTGCCGCCCCGTTCGCCGCGGGAAAGGTCGTTGTGGCAGGGGTGGGCGCACGACTCGAAGATCGCCCGCGCGCCCAGCGGCCCGCAGCCGTTCCCCAGCACGATCACGCGATCGACCGTGTCGCGGATCCGCCTCGCGGCCTGCAGGATCGCGAAGAGCTCGCTGTCGGCCCGCCCGCCGCCGGTGTTGTAGGCGTCGAGGAGCTGGTCGGGCCGCACGACGTTGGCACAGCCGAGCAGGTCCTTGCGCGACTCTTCCAGCGCGGCTTCGGCCGCGTCGCGCCGATCCGGCACACTGCCACGACGCATCCACGCGGCCGCGGGCTCGTACGCGATCGGGTCTTCGGGGAGTTTTGGACGGATGACACTCATCGGGGATCGACCGGTGCTCGTGCGATTTTGGCTGGAGCCGGGCGGAGGGTGGTGCCGTCCACGGCGGGAACGGGTAGGCTCTCGCCAGAATGTAGCCCACGGCCCGGCCGCTGCGGCCAGCCGTTCCACAATCACCCGTTATCCGCACCCCGCAGGAGTTGGCAGCACCCATGACCGAGCACGAACTGGTTCGCGAGCTGGCCGAGAAGAATGCATCGAAGATCGTGATGCTCGTGGCGGACGGCCTCGGCGGCCTGCCCATGGAGCCCCATGGCCGGACCGAACTGGAAACTGCCAACACCCCCAACCTCGACCGTCTGGCGAGCCGCGGTACCAGCGGGCTGAGCGTGCCAGTGCTGCCCGGCATCACGCCCGGCTCCGGCCCAGGCCACCTCGGCCTCTTTGGCTACGACCCGCTCGCCTTCAAGATCGGCCGCGGGGCGCTCGAAGCCACCGGCATCGGCTTCGAACTGGGTCCCAAAGACGTGGCCGCGCGGGGCAACTTCTGCACCCTCGACTCGGCTGGCCTGATCAGCGACCGCCGCGCGGGCCGAATTCCATCGGAGGAGAGCTTCAAAGTTGTCGAACGATTGCAGGCCGTGAACATTCCTGGCGTGGAGACGTTCGTGAAGCCGGTGAAGGAGCATCGCTTCGTGGTGGTCTTCCGTGGCGAGGGCCTCGACGGGGCCGTCGCCGACACCGACCCGCAGGCGATCGGCGTCGCGCCGCTCGATCCTTCGCCAGTCACGCCCGCGGCCCAGCGGACGGCCGATATCGCCAAGGAGTTCGTGCGGCAGGCCCGCGCTCTCCTCGCCGACGAAAAGAAGGCCAACGGCATGGTGCTCCGCGGCTTCGCGGCCAAGCCGCAACTGCCGAGCTACCTCGACCTTTACGGTCTCCGCGCCGCGGCAATTGCCGTCTACCCGATGTACAAGGGGCTGGCCCAACTCGCCGGCATGACGCTCGTGGGCAAGGCGCAGTCGCTCGACGAACAGATCGACGAACTGGCGAAGTGCTGGAACGACTACGACTTCTTCTTCCTGCACTTCAAATACACCGACTCCACGGGCGAGGACGGCGCCTTCGAGCAGAAGGTGAAGCGGATCGAAGAGCTTGATCGGGCGATGCCGCGGATCGAGAAGCTCGGGCCCGACGTGCTGATCGTGACGGGCGACCACTCGACGCCGAGCAAGCTGAAGAGCCACTCCTGGCACCCAGTGCCGACGCTGCTCTGGGCCGACACCTGCCGGCCGGACGGGCTGGAGAAGTTTTCAGAGCGGGATTGCCTGCGGGGCGGCTTCGGCCAGTTTCCAGCGAAGCACCTGATGCTCCTGGCGATGGCCCACGCCCTGCGATTCGGCAAGTACGGGGCGTAAGGACGCAGGCAGAGCCGTGGAACGCGGGCGACGGTTCGGGGCTGCCCGTGTCCCGGCGCCGGACGTTCGCTACGGCCATCCATGGCCTTCGCTCACTCGATGCTGACTGCGCTTCGGCATCCTGCCTGCGCTGGTCAGCAACGCCGGCTCTCGGGACACGGGCAGCCCCTCACGGATGCGTCCCGGCGGCGGCGCGGCAGGACGGCTTTTTTTGAGGTATACATAGGGATCTCCGGATTCACCGGATAGAACGCCACACGACGCCATGCCGCGCCCTACTGACGAGGATCTGTTTCAAAGCTCGACGATGACGTTCGGCGAGCATTTGGAGGAACTGCGGGTCTGCCTGATTCGCGGGGCGCTCGGGCTGGCGATCGCCGTGCTCATTGGCTTCTATGTGGCCCGTCCGGTGGTCCACATGATCGAGGAGCCTCTCCGCCGGGCCCTCGGCAAGTATTACTCCGAGCGGGCGATCGAGACCTTCGACACCTGGCAGCCGCGGCAGGCCGGCGGCCCTCCTCTGCCCTACTCCCGCGACGAGATCATCGACGCCGTCGAGCGGCACGGGATGTCGTTCGAGCTGCGGGAGGTGCATCCCGACCGGCTGCGCCGGGTGCTCGACCCGGTCGCCAGTGACACGATGGTGCTGCCCTCACCACAAGCGGCCGCGGCCGGGCAGCCTGTTGCCGTCGCAGCGGCACCGACGCCATCCACGGGCAAAGGAGGGATACCGGCCCCTGCCTTCTCGCTCGATGCGCTCGTGCCGATGCTCCTCTGGCAGCCGCTGTCGCGGGATCCGCGGGTGAGCATCACGACCTTGAGCGCCCAGGAGGCCTTTGGCATCTACGTGAAGGCGGCACTCCTCACCGGCGTCGTGCTGGCGAGCCCCTGGATCTTCTACCAGCTCTGGATCTTCGTGGCAGCCGGCCTCTATCCCCACGAAAAGCGCTGGGTCTGGCTCTTCCTGCCGATCAGCATCGGGCTCTTTCTTGCCGGCGTGGCCCTGGCGTTTTTCTTCGTGTTCGACTTCGTGCTTGACTACCTGCTCGAATTCAACGAGTGGCTCGGGCTCGACCCCGACCCCCGCATCAGCGAGTGGCTGGGGTTCGTGCTCATCCTGCCGATCGGCTTCGGCCTGGGCTTTCAACTGCCGCTGGTGATGCTGTTTCTCGAACGGATCGGCGTGTTCGATGCGGCGACCTATGCATCGCAGTGGCGGATCGCGGTGATTGTGATCTTCGTGGTGTCGGCCATCCTCACGCCCGCCGATCCCTACAGCCTGCTCTTTCTGGCGATCCCTCTCTGCCTGCTCTACTTCGGCGGGCTGGCGGTCTGCCGTTGGGTGGCGGCCGCAGAAGGGAAGTCGGCCGGGGATCAGCGAATGGCCACGAAGGCCAGCCAGTAGAAGATCGTGCCGGTGACGGCGGTGAGCACGAGATCGAGGGCGGCCAGTCTCGCCATGACGCGATGCCGGGGGCCGTGGCTGCCGGGCGTCGGCGGCACCGGAAACCGCAGGAACGCCTCCCAGACCACCCAGATCCAGAGCACGAGCGTCGAGACGGCAAAAACGAGATGGATGCCCAACGCCGTCAGCACGCCGGCAGGCCACCAGGGGTTCTGGCCCGCCGCGGCAGCCCGCACCTTCCAGTCGCTGATCAGCCGGACGTCGATCTCGAAGACCACGATCGCGGCCAGCAGCGCCCCCGCGATGAAGATCTGCAGCCGCTTGTGGGCCGCGTAGGCCCGCCGGTTGCGAACCAGATGGATGCTCCAGGCCAGCACCGGCAGCAGGGCGATCAGGCCCACCAGCACGACGTCCATGCCAAACGAGGCCCGAGTGCCGAGGAAGCCGTCGAGGCCTGGCAGCGGAACGGCGGGTGCGGCAAGCTGGTTCAAGGAGCGGTCCTTCGCGGCCAGGAGGGCGGTGAGGCACAGCATTGTAATCGGCTCAGCCGCCAGCAGCGATTTGCAGCGGCTGTTCGGGCGGCGATACGATCGGGCTGCCAGCAGCCTCCACGACCCCGGTCCGCCGGTGCACACTGCGGAGGCGACGGCCGAGTGGCGAAACAGGCAGACGCACGGGACTTAAAATCCCGTGGAGAGTGATCTCCGTGCGGGTTCGATCCCCGCCTCGGCCAGTACGGTAAGGGGGTGCAGGCTTGGGCAAGTTGAAAACTCACCCCCACGAGGGAAGGCGGAGCCGGAATCGGCGAAGCTGGAGGAGACGAGGAGGATGTCCGACTTGTTGTGCGTGCCGTTCCGTACCGGGTGGCAAGTCGGAATCTCCGAGCGACGGAAGCTTTGCCGTCCCGGCGGTGCGTACCACCCCAGTCCGGCGTCACAGGCTCCATCAACGTCCGGTACGTTGAAAATCGCCCTCACGGCCGGTGGCTACCGCCGCTGGCTGAAATTCCGGGCGGCCTGACGAGCCATGAGGAACCGCCGCAGGCCGTTGACGATCCGCTGGGGCGGTTGGGCCGCTGACTGGCTGAACAGCGGCGTCTGGCCGTCTTCGGTGACGATCAGTTCAACCGCATCCGGTCCCAGTTCCACCCCGCCGAGGAGGTGTTCCAGTGTCTGCTCCGACTGCGTGTCGCCCTGCTCGGTCGCCGGCACGGTCGCCACCACGAAGTTGTCGTGAGCAAAGGACTCGAATTCTGGGTCCTTGATCAGGGATGCGACCTGGGAGGACGCCTTCACGTTGCCGCTCTTGGACACCAGCAGCAGCATGGGTCGCTGGTCCGTTTTCGCTGTTTCCACGGCCTTGTCGAGCGACGGGAGTACCCGGGAAGACGAGACGCTGGCCGTCTTTGCAACGGGAGCAGGAACATGGCTGGCAAACTGGGCAACCCAGGTGTTTGGCGACTGACCCGTGTACCCGGACTGGAGGGCGAGTTTTTGGCCGTCAGGCCCGATCAGCAGGGCACTGGGAAACGTGCGGACGCCATATTTGATGCAGACCTGCGACCGCTCGGAGCGGACCGCCTGGGAAATCCCGTGCTGCGGCAGGTCGATCATGAGGAGCACGACCCGGCCGTCGGCCCAGTCGAGGAACGTGTCAGTTGCCAGAACGTTGTCTTCAAGCGTCCGGCAGTGGGGACACCAGTCGCTCCCGGTGAAGATCGTGAGGACCGGCCGACCCGTCTCCTGGGCCATTTCCATGGCCGTCTCGTAGCTGGTCAGCCAGCGATCGGAAGCGGATGCCAGGCTGCCGGAAAACGCGGTGGCAACCAGAAATGCGGCAGCGACCAGCCCCAAGGCCGGGAATCGAGGGGCCGGGACGCGGCCATTCCGAATGGTCTGCGGGAAGAGGCTCAAGGACACCCGCCGGAGGCGGACTGCGTTGCGGACACTGATCATGACTTGCTCCCCGTAAACGACCCCTTCTGTCATCGGGCAGAAGGGGGCGTCTCCAAGAGGTTTCGTTTCTGAGTGATCCAAGGAATCCGAGGGAATCCCGCGAACTCCAGGCTTCGAACCTAGCGGCAAGCCAAAAATCCGTACAACGCGCCAGTCGACCCAAATTGCCTAAACTACCGAACACGCCTGTTTGCGTCGGTTTTGTTGGACTTACGACGAATGCTGCGCCCCTCCCGCCAGGGGTGCGAAGGGGGCGAGGCAGCACCGGAGCAGGCGGTGTCCCCGGGCTTCCGCCCGGGGCTTTTTTGAATACAAGCCCCCGGCGGAAGCCGGAGGACTCCGGGGGTGAACACCATTCCGCGTGCCAGGCAGGTCCGGGAAGGGCCAACATCCCGGTGTTCCCGGGCTTCCGCCCAGGGCTTTCTGTCGTGATCCGCGTCAGGTTCGGAGGGCCGGCTGAAAAGCCGCGAGGCCCGCCGGTTTTCCGGCGGGCCTCGCTTGAAGACGTTGCTGTCAGGCGGCCATGGATGGCCGCCTATGTCAGACCGGGCACACCTTGGCTGTGCCCGCGGCTGACGGAGCCGGCGGGGGCCATGGATGGCCCCGCCGGCGGGAAAGTCAGAACTGCCAGATCGCGTCGCAGCCGCCGTAGAGTTGGCCGTACTTGTCGAAGTTCGAGCCGAACGGGAGATTCCCGTTCGCCTTGTCTGGCGTATACCAGTCGTATCGCAGTTCAGGACGGATGATCCAGTTGTTCGTGGGCTTCCAGTTGAGGCCGTACGACATCTGCCAGAAGTTGCCCTGGAAACCGGTCGCCGAGTTCGGCACGCCGAACAGGGCGTTCCGCAGCCCCGAGACAACACGGTAGCCGTTGTTGTCGCGGAACCACTCGAACCGCATGCCGCCGACCAGGGTCTCGCTGAAGTTGTAGAACAGGTACTGGTTGACGCCATACCACAAGGCCGTGCCGGGCTGTGCCTGGTTCAACGTGTCGGGCGTGCCGGCATTGAATTGCCAGCCGTTGTCGTTTTGGAACACGTAGGTCACCTTGTCGTTCAACTCGTTCGTATAGACCGTGCTGAACATCGAGCGGTTGCCCACGGCGTTCGAAGCGAAATTCGCCAGTTCGTTGCCGCTGGTTGCGGCGATGGTCAACGCCTGCTTCTCGTCGGAGCTCTTCATCGTCGCACCACCGAGGAACGCAGCGTTGCTGTTCGCGCCCGGGTAGCCGGGGTTGGAGGCCGGGCCGAGGATGTTGATGGGATCGCTGAAGTTGTCCCAGCCATTCGTGATACCGGCATACAACGTCAACTGGTCGTTGGCCTTGTAGGTGTCGAGGATACCGGTGTGGGTGAACGGCTCGCCGTATTGCATCGTGTAGGCGTGCGTGTAGAAGAAGTTGCCGATGGCCGGAACAACTTCATACCCGATGATCGTGTAGAAGTGGCCGACCTTCACGGCATGGTCGCCGTAGCCCGCTTCCGCATAGAGCTGCGGCATGGCCAATCCGTAGTAGCGATTGCCCCACGAGGGCTGGCCTGGCAGCGTCTGGTTGAGCAGATTGGCGTCCAAACCACGGGCCGTCGTGTAGATGTAGTCGGTGCCGTAGAGCAGGTCGACACGACCGCCCCAGTCAAAACCGCCGTCTTCGGTGTCGAGCACCTTCTCGTTGACGAGGTAGAGCTGGTTCATCTGTCCCTGCCAGTTGCGGTCGTTGAACGTGATGGGGCCGTTGAACGGGCTTCCCCAGCCGTTACCGCCGATGCCGGCGTTGATCCAGCCGTAGGTGGCGATGCCACGTTCTTTCAGGAATTCAGTCTCGAGGTAGCGGTTCGGCACGGCCGTCTCCGCTTCTTCCTGAGCCTCCTGCGGCGGCAGCGCCCGCAACTGGTAGGCATCTTCCTGAGGAACGTTTGGCACGACGGGCGCCTGTGCCCAGGCAGTCGTGGCGGTGATGAGAGAGGCCGCCACCCAGAGTGGCAGCTTGAAACTGGTGCGTCGCATGATTGTGCAGACTCCCTTCGTCATTGGTGTGATTCGCACGGTGTGCGAGGGCGTGAGTGACATTCACCGGGAGTCGCACGTGCCACGTCCGCCACTACGGACACGCATTCCCCCCGATACCGTGGTTCGTATCGACCCGCGCGGCCGTCAGACGATGGCACCTTTTTGCGCGCCCGCAAGGTTGCCCCGGCCGACACCGCGGCCCCGGCAGACCTTGCCGGCTGGGTCGGGAACGCCGGCGGATTTCGCCGATTTCAGCCGGCGGGGGCAAGGGCGCCCTCCAGCAGGGCCGCCACGAAACGCTCGGGGGAGAAGGCCTCCAGATCGTCGGCCGATTCCCCCAGCCCCACAAACTTCACCGGCAGGCCGAACTGCTCCGTCACCGGCACGATCACGCCGCCGCGGGCCGAGCCGTCGAGCTTGGCCAGCACGATGCCGGTGCAGCCGGCCGCCTCCTTGAAGCCCTTGGCCTGCGAGAGCGCGTTTTGACCGGCGGTGGCATCGATCACGAGCAACACCTCATGCGGCGCGTCGGGGATCTGTTTGGCGATCACGCGGCGGATCTTGGAAAGCTCCTGCATCAGGTTCGACTGCGTCTGCAGCCGGCCGGCCGTGTCGATGATGCAGACGTCGAACGATCCCTCCAGGGCCCGCGCCACGGCGCGATGGGCAACGCTGGCCGGATCGCAGCCGGGCTCACCCCGGACGATCTCGGCGCCGAGCCTGCCGGCCCACATCGAGAGCTGCTCGACGGCCGCCGCGCGGAACGTGTCGCCCGCCCCGAGCACCACCCGCTTGCCCTCCCGGGTGAACAGCCTCGCCAGCTTCGCAATCGAGGTGGTCTTTCCCGATCCGTTGACCCCCGTGACGAGGATCACCGTCGGCCCTGAGGTGGCCATGGCCACCGCCGCCCCGGTCTGCTCGAGCCTGCCGAGGAGCTGCCGCCGGATCGAATCGATCACGATCTCGGGATCGACCACACGGGCCCGCAGCCGCTCCCGCACATCGACGACGATCGCCTCCGCTGCGGCCGGCCCCATGTCGGTGCGGATGAGCGCGGCGCGAAGCTCCTCCAGAAACTCCTCGTCAACCAGCCGCCCCTCGCGCTTGAAGAGGTCGCGGACGTCGGTGTTGAGCACCCGTGCGGTCTTGGCAAGCCCGGCCCGCAGGCGGTCGAGCAGGCCACCACCAGACCGTGCAGCCGGCTCCGCCGCGGAATCATCACCTGTGGACTGCGTCTCCGCCTTCGGTGCTGGTATGTCGGTCGTGGGCTTGCGGCCGAAGCCAAAGAGTGCCATCGAGAGTCTTTCTGTCAGGAGGCTGCCGGGGCGTCGTCTGCGGGCATGCCGTCGCGTTCGGCCAGCAGCCGCCCGAGAATGCCCGCCACGAACCGCGGCGAGGCCTCCGTGCCATAGCGACGGGCCAGTTCGATCGCCTCGTCCACCACAACAGGGCCGGGCGCGTCGGTGTGCAGGAGTTCAAAGACTGCCAGCCGCAGGACGGCCCGGTCGGTGGCCGCCATCCGAGACACCCGCCAGTTTTGGCTGCGGGCGTCGAGTGCCGCGTCGAGCGCGGCCTGCTCGGCCTGCACGCCCTCCACGAGCGACCGGGCGAAATTCACGAGCGGGGCAGCGCGGAGTCGGCCCTTGAGGAACCTTTCAACCTGCTGCAATCGTTCGAGTTGCTCCTGCTCCGTGCTGGGGTTCGCCTCGAGTTGATAGAGCGACTGAAGGGCGACCTCACGGGCTCGGCTGCGGCTGGGCATGGAGATGGAAACGCGGGGGTGATGCGGCAAAGCTGTCAGGAACCAGTCGGGCCGGAACCGGAAAGACCGGGAAGCGATGCGACGAGCGAGATCATCTCGATGGCCGCTGTTGCACACTCGGCGCCCTTGTTGCCGCCGCCGGCGTAGCCCGTGGCAGCATCGCCGCCGGCCCGAGCGAGAGCCTGCGCGAGAGTATCGCAGGTGAGCACGCCGAACAAGACAGGCAGGCCCCGGGCGCGGCCGATGGCCTCGATGCCACAGCCCACGGCGCGGGCGATGTGCTGGTCATGGGTCGTCTCCCCGCGGATGATCGCGCCGAGGCAGAGCACCGCGGCGTAGCGGCCGCTCGCAGCCATCTGATCGGCAATGAAAGGCAGTTCGAAGGCGCCCGGCACCCAGGCCACATCGATGCGGTCGGCGGGCAGCCCGGCCGCCACGAAGGTAGCGACCGCTCCGTCGAGCAACCGGCGGGTGATCGACTCGTTGTAGCGGGAGACGACGACAGCCACCCGCGCGGTGGGCGACAGACGGTCATCATGGCCCTGGAAGACGTTCACGCCGGTACTCATGACAGGTGGCTCATGACTTCAGGCTCATGAGGAATTCGCTGTTCGACTTCGTCTTCAGCAGGCGGTTGACCAAGAGTTCCATGGCATCGGTGGGGTTCATCTCACCGAGCACCCGCCTCAGCACGCAGACCCGTCGGTATTCGTCGGGCTCCATCAGCATCTCCTCCCGGCGGGTACCGGAGCGGTTGATGTCGATGGCCGGGTAGATCCGCTTGTCGACGAGCCGGCGGTCGAGCACGATCTCGTTGTTGCCAGTGCCCTTGAACTCCTCGAAGATCACGTCGTCCATCTTGCTGCCGGTGTCTACCAACGCCGTGGCGATGATCGTCAGCGACCCCCCCTCCTCCACCTTGCGGGCACTGCCGAAGAACCGCTTCGGCCGCTGGAGGGCATTGGAGTCAACGCCGCCGGAGAGAATCTTGCCCGAATTGGGCACCTCGGAATTCCAGGCCCGGGCCAGCCGCGTGATGGAGTCGAGAAAGATCACGACGTCGCGGCCATACTCCACCAGTCGCTTGGCCTTCTCCTGCACCATGTCGGCCACCTGCACGTGGCGGCTGGCGTTTTCATCAAACGTCGAACTGATCACCTCGCACGACGGCCCCCGCACCTGCCGTTCCATGTCGGTCACCTCTTCGGGCCGCTCGTCGATGAGCAGCATGAAGACGTAGGCCTCGGGGTAGTTGGCCAGCACCGCCTTGGCCATCTTCTGCAGAAGGATCGTCTTGCCGGCGCGGGGCGGGCTCACGATCAGGCCACGCTGGCCGAAGCCGATCGGCACGATCAGATCGACCACCCGCATGGCGACCTCTTCAGGCGTCGTCTCCAGCACGATCCGTTCGTCTGGGTGGAGCGGCGTGAGGTCGTCGAAGAAGACACGCGTCGAGAGCTTGGCCGGATCCTCGCCGTTGATCGCCTCGACCCGCAGGAGCGCGAAATACCGTTCGCTCTCCTTGGGCGGCCGGATCTGGCCGGCGATGCTCATGCCGTTGCGGAGGCCGAAGCGGCGGATCTGGCTGGGAGAGACATAGATGTCGTCGGGGCATGACAGGTAGTGATGCTCCGGGCTGCGGAGAAAGCCGAATCCATCCGGCAGGATTTCCAGCGTGCCCTCGCCGAACATCAGGCCGTTGAGCTTCACCCGCTCTTTCAGGATCCGGAAGACGAGGTCGTTCTTCTTGACTCCGGTCACATCCCCGACGTCTTCCTGCCGTGCCAGATCGACCAACTCCTGCATCGACAGCTTCTGCAGGGCCGTGATGTGCGTGTCCCCCTTCTTCAGCGACTCGTAGTGTTCGCTGATATCGGCGCCGTCCTTCACCTCCGCGGCAATCTCCTCCGCGAGCGACATCGGTTCGCGTTCAAGTTCGTCTTGGGGATTGGCATCGGACGGAGACATGGGGTGGCTTTCGACGCGACGGAGGGCCGCGGAGTGGAGCAGGAGGGAGAAGCGGAGGCGGGATAGAGAAGCGGAGGCGGGATAGAGAAGCGAAGTGCGGGCGGGGAGGTCGATCCCGGCCATGGTGGACAATCCACGCTGGGACATGGGAGGAAAACCAGCCGAATCACCCCCGCTACAGCGTTGTCGCCAATCAGCCGGAGAGTCCTGACCAGATGCGATCGACCTGGGCGAAAGTATAAGCCAAATCCCCCGAGGCATCCACGGTTGAGATTTTTTCCTCGGTCAGCCCGGCGACCGTGTAGTTCCGGTTCCAGGCCGCTTCCCGAGCCTCCTGCTCCGTCTGGCTCCAGTGCCGTGCCGCCAAGCGGTGCCGGCGAACCTCCTCCGCACAGGCCACCACCACCAACCGGTCGCACCAATCGGCCCAACCGGCCTGCACGAGCAGCGGCACGTCCAACACGACGACCGTGCCGCCGGCGTGCCCGCTGTCGCGAGTCCGCATCGCCGCCAGTTCATCCGCGATCCGGCGGCGCACGCGGGGCCGCACGATTTCCTCGAGCCATTCGAGCGCCCGGGCATGGTCGGGGGTGGGGCCGAACACGCGATCGGCGACGGCCCGCCGACGGATGCGGCCGTCGGCATCCAGCACGTCGGCGCCGAATCGATCCGCGATCTGCCGGATGACATCCTCCTCCTCCAGCACCGCGTGGGCGATCTGGTCGGCATCGATCACGTGGGCCCCATGCGACGCAAACCGCGCCGCGACGGTCGATTTGCCCGCGCCGATCCTGCCGATGAGGCCGATGATGGTCATGAAGAGGTTGTCGTTCGCCGCCCGGTGGATTGCAAGGTCATCGTCTGACGTCACCCCTTCTCGCACTCGGCCCAGCTCCCGCCTTCGTGCACCGACACCTCCAGCGGCACGTCCAGCGTCATGGCGTGTCGCATCTCCTGGACGACGAGCTGTTTGACCGCTGCCGTCTCCGCGGCTGGCGATTCGAGCAGGAGTTCGTCATGGATCTGCAGCACGATATTCGCCTGCGTCGCCGCCGCCTGAAGGCTCCTGTCCACGCCGAGCATCGCCAGTTTGATGAGGTCGGCGGCGGAACCCTGCACGACCGTGTTGATCGCGGTCCGCTCGGGGAGAGAGAGGGCAAAGACGCCAGCGGCACTCCGCCGGCCGGCACGGTCGCGGACGCCCGAGATCGCCCGCCGTCGTCCGAGCATCGTCGTCACGCCGCCGTCGCGGCGGCAACGGTCGAGCACGTCGTCCATGAAGGCCTCGGCGCCGGCGAACGACCGGAAGTAGGCGGCGATGAACGCGGCAGCCTCGCCCTGCGGAATACCGAGCGCCTTTGCCAGTCCAAAACTGCTCTGCCCGTAAAGGATGCCGAAGTTCACCGCCTTGGCCGTTCGCCGCATCGCGGAGGTGACCGCGGCCGTGTCGATTCCAAACACCGCCGCCGCAGTGCTCGTGTGGATGTCCTCGCCGGCCGCGAAGGCCCGCCGCATCGCCTCGTCGCCGGAGAGATGGGCCAGGATGCGAAGCTCGATCTGCGAATAGTCTGCCGCGATGAACCGCCAGCCGGGCTCGCGGGGTAGGAACGCAGCGCGAATCTGCTGCCCTTCGGCCGTGCGGGTGGGGATGTTCTGCAGGTTGGGGTCGCTGGAGCTCAGCCTGCCGGTGGCAGTCACCGTCTGGTTGAACGACGTGTGAATCCGGCCCGTGGTCGGCTCCACGAGCGCCGGCAGACTATCGACGTAGGTGCTCTTCAGCTTGGCGTACTTGCGGTGCTCCAGCAGCAGGGCCGGCAGCGGGTGCATCGTCGCGAGTTCTTCGAGCACTTCGGCGTCGGTGCTCGGGCCGGTCTTCGTCCGCTTCACCACCGGCAGCCCCAGTTCGTCGAAGAGCACGGCACGCACCTGAAGCGGCGAGGCGATCGCGAAGGGATGCCCTGCGAGGGCGTGAATTTCCGTCTCGAGAGAGGCGAGCCTGTCGGCATACTCGATTGAGAGCGCGGCCAGCTTCGCCTCGTCGATCCGCACGCCCCGGTATTCCATGGAGGCGAGCACCACCGCCAGCGGCATTTCCAGCTCGGCGAAGAGCCTGTCGAGGCCCGCCTCCGCCAGCGCCGCCGGGAGACGGGCTGCCAGTTCCCTCGCGATCCGACAGGCAGCGACGGCCTGCGCGGCGGTGGTGGGCCCGTCGATGGCAGCGGCCTCGCCTTCGCCATTGCCGTCGCTCGTCGCCCCGACGCTGACATCGATGCCGTTACGGATGCTCACCTCCGCGAGGCCGAGGTTCCGTTCGCCCGCATCGAGCAGGTAGGCGGCGAGCATCGTGTCGAACGCGCAGCCCGCCAGTTCGATACCCACAGCCCGCAGCGACAGGCTGAGTCGCTTGAGGTCATGACCAATCTTGAGCAACGCCGGATCGGCGAGCAGGCCGCGGAGCGAGGGGCTGACCGCCAACTGGCTGGCTGTCACCCAGGCGGCAACCGCTCCCGTCACCAACGCCAGGCCCGTCGGTGGCGACATGCTGGTGACGCGGCCGTCGGTGCCGGTGCCGCGCACGCAGCAGATGGCGATCGGCGCCGTGTCCCGCAGCCGGGCGACGACCGACCCCAGGGCTGCCTCGTCCGCCGGCTCCTCGTGGGGGGACTGCGGCAGCAGGCTCACGGAGCCGCTCACGGCCGAGGGGGCAGTGCCGTTGCCGTCGAGATCGAACAGCGTCGGCCCGCTCTGACGACGCCCAGCCGCGGCCGGTGCGCTGGCTGCCCGCGCCGGCGCGGACTGCAGCACCTTCGAGAGCAGGCTCTTGAACCCCATCTCGCGGAGAAAATCGGCGAGCGCCGCCGCATCCGGGGCATGGCAAAGGCCCATCTCCCACGGGATCACGACCGGCACGGCCGTGTCGAGCCGGATCAGCTCCCGCCCCGCGCGGGCGGTGTCGGCATGCAGGCGGAGGTTCTCACGCCGCTTCGCGCCGGCGACGTGGTCGGCATGCGCGAGGAGATGATCGAGCGTGTCGTGGGTCTTGAGCAGCTCCGCGGCGATCTTGGGGCCGATGCCCGGGACCCCCGGCACATTGTCAACCGCATCGCCCACGAGCGACAGAAAATCGACGACCTGATCGGGCCTGATGCCCCAATCAACCAGCAGCTCTTCGGGGCCGAAGTGGGCATTGGTTCGCAGATTCAACAGCCGCACATGGTCGCCGAGCAGTTGCCGCGCGTCTTTGTCGGACGTGGCGATGACACAGTCGCCCCCCGCCGCGACGGTGCGGACGGCGAGGGTGGCCAGCAGGTCATCGGCCTCGAAGCCGGCCTGTTCGAGATAGGGAATGCCCATCACGTCGAGCAGCCGCCGAATCAACGGAATCTGAGGCACGAGATCGGCGGGCATCTCCGCGCGGGTGCCCTTGTAGGCCTCGAACAGTTTGTGACGAAACGTCGGACCTGGTGCATCGATGGCGCAGACGAGATAGTCGGGCTTCTTCTTCTCGATGATGTCGAGCAGGTCGCGGGTGAAGCCAAACACCGCCGACACCGGCGTGCCATCGGGGGACGCCATCTCGGGCAACGCATGAAAGAGCTGGTAGACCCGCGAGAGCGTGTCGATCGCCCAGACGGTCTTCCCACGCAAATCGGGATCGGGCGTCGAAGCGGAGGCTGTATCAGTCGGCATGAATAGTTCCAGGGAGGTGGCAGCATACCGGCAAGCGAACACTTCACGCGACGGTTCGGGGCTGCCCACGCCCCGTCGCCGGGGACGGCAGAAGTCTCGTCGCTGCGGACTCTGAGGCCTTGGGCCGTGTGGCCAGTCTTCTTCCACGACCTACGGCAGTTCATTCCCCAGAAGGTCGAAAAATCCTAATGCTCCTCGAGCTTCCGCCGATCCCCGGCTCCGTATACACGCGAAACATGGCACTCTGCCGTTCCTCAGCCATCCAAGCCCGCAGCGCAAGCAAGGGAATCCGCTTCCCAGCGTCTCTCAACCCTCGCTTGCGCGTCGGGCTTGTATGGGAGGGCGCGTCGGGCTTGTATGGGAGGGCGCGTCGGGCTTGTATGGGAGGGCGCGTCGGGCTTGTATGATTCCCGCTGCATCCGTGAGGGGCTGCCCGTGTCCCGAGAGCCGGCGTTGCTGACAAGCGTAGGCAGGATGCCGGAGCGCAGTCAGCATCGAGCGAGCGAAGGCCATGGATGGCCGTAGCGAGCGTCCGGCGACGGGGCACGGGCAGCCCCGAACCGTCGCGAAAAGCCGAGCGCCGCGTGCGGTCAATCGCCGCTCGGCGGTTCGTACTCGAAGTCTTTCCACTTCATCGCGCGGCGGAAAGGCTCGATGCGGAGCACCACTTCGCCGTTTTGGAAGATCCGCACCGTGCCGCTGGTCTCGCTCACCGCCACTGCCACGCTCCGCGTGCGGCGGGTGATGGCGGCCGCCGCCCAGTGACGTGCGCCGAGGCCCTTCGCCACCGACACGTTCTCCGCCGATGCGTCGATATAGCGGGCGGCGCCCTCCACCGTGCCGTCAGCCCCGACCACGAAGGCGCCGTCGAGTTGGGCGATCTCCTTGATGCCCTCCCGCACGCGGGGGTCGGTGAGCTTTCGCTCCGAACGGCTGTAGCCACGCACGGGATCGAAGCCGGTGCTGTGGCTCGACTGCATCACCTTGCGGGTGTCACCCACCACGAAGAGCGTGCCGACCGGCTTTCCCTCGCGGCCTTCGCGGCCGATTTCCACCGCCAGGTCTACGACCATCTTAAGCGTCTCGAGAGGCACCTTCGTTTCGAGGTTGCGAAGGTCACGGCTGGTGAGTTGGCCGAGATGCTCCTCGAGGCGGAGCACACTGACCGAGTCGATCGTGCCGGCCTCGAAGCCGCTGTAGATCGCCACCACCTGGGCCTCGGGGGCGATCATCTCAGCGGCCACGCACTCGAGCAGCGCCTGCGTGAGCCGTTCGTGAACCGGCAGGCCTGCCACATCGAGCGGCACGCCCCGAAGGCCATGATCCGAGACGCCGGCCAGATGGGCATCGTCGTCGGCCGCCACCAGCATCGGGGCAGCGCCGGCGAAACTCCGCACCCGCTCCCAGTCGAGTCGCTGCTCGACCAGCAGCAACATCGCCTCGGAGGCGGTGCCCTCGTACAGACGCGCCGCCACCTCGAGAAGTTGTTCCAACTGCTGGGAGAGGTTGACGGAGGTCATTGCGTCACATCCTGAGCAGATCCACGCCGTGGCCGACACGATGCCGCCACCAGTCCTCAGCCGATGATGCTCAGCCGATCTAACCGCGCACGCTCCTGCAGGCTCGCAGCCTACGGGGTGGACACCGACGGTTCAAGAATCGACCGTCGATCGCGCGACGAATACCGCTATCGTCGGACTGCCGGGCGCGGCGACTCCTCGCCAGTGGACGGCCCGGTGAGGGGCTGATCTGCCAGCCGCGACTCGGCCCCGGCCTTCATCGGGGAAGCCTTCATCGGACCGTGGAATGCGGCGATCCCCCCGGGCAACACGGTGCCCCAGGCCCGTTCCTGGTAGATCGTCAGGGCGTGGAGGGCGTGGCCGAGCGGACCGATCTTCCAGTCGCGGGACGGCTC
>CAMCQY010000081.1 GCA_945877135.1 Candidatus Kuenenia stuttgartensis | reverse complement strand
GTCCCTGATCTTGCCGCCGACGATGTTCAGAAGCTCGACCGCCTCCGGGACTCCTACCGGAGCCTGCAGGACGAACTCGGGAAGGTCATCATCGGCCAGCGAGAGACGATCGAACGGCTGGCCATCTGCCTCTTTGCCCGCGGCCATGCACTCTTGATGGGAGTGCCGGGCCTCGCCAAGACGCTCCTTGTCAGCCGGCTGGCCGAGGCGGTGTCGCTGAAGTTCAGCCGCATCCAGTTCACGCCCGACCTGATGCCGATGGACATCACCGGCACCGACATCCTGCAGGAGGGGGGCGACGGCCGTCGCGAGTTTCACTTCGTGCCGGGTCCGGTGTTTGCCAACATCGTGCTCGCCGACGAGATCAACAGGGCTCCGCCCAAGACGCAGGCCGCCATGCTCGAGGCGATGCAGGAGCAGAAGGTGACGGTGGTGGGCAAGACCTCCCGGCTCGAGCCGCCATTCTTCGTGCTCGCCACGCAGAACCCGGTCGAGCAGGAGGGCACCTACCCGTTGCCCGAGGCGCAGCTCGATCGCTTCATGTTTCTGATCGAGGTCGATTATCCCTCCGAGGAAGAAGAGGTGATGATCGCTCGCACCACCACCGGCGATACGCTGCCACAGCTCGGTCATGTGCTGTCGGCCGCGGAGATCATCGACTTCCAGAACCTCGTCCGCCGCGTGCCGGTGCCCGACCACATCTATCGGTTTGCGGCCAAGCTCGTCCGGCGGACCCGCCCGCAGGGCGCGACCGCCCCCGACTGGCTGAAACCGCTGGTCTCCTGGGGCGCGGGGCCCCGCGCGGTGCAGTATCTGATCCTTGGGGCCAAGTCCCGTGCGGCGCTCACCGGCGGCTACATGGTGCGGCTCGAGGACATCGCGGCTGTGGCGGCACCGGTGCTCACCCACCGCGTGCTCACCACGTTCGCCGCGCAGGCGGAGGGGATCGACGCCAAAAGAATCGTCGAGCGACTGGTCGCCGAGGCGCTCGCCGAACAGAACGGGTGAGCCATGGCCGCCATGTCCAGTCAGTTTCCCGATCGGAACACGCGGTCTTTTCTCGACAGCGGCGTGCTCTCCCGGCTCTCCGCGGTGCCGCTGCTCTCCCGCCGGCCGATGATCGGGGGCGTCTCGGGCCGGCATGTCAGCCCGCACCGCGGTTCGAGCGTGGAGTTTGCCGAGTACCGCAAGTATGTGCCGGGCGACGACCTCCGCCGGCTCGACTGGCGGGTCTATGGCCGCACCGACCGCCATTATGTCAAGGAGTATGAGGCAGACACCAACCTGCGGTGCTGCCTCGTCGTCGACTCCAGCGGCTCGATGGGCTACGGCTCCACCGGCGTCACGCGGATCGACTACGCCCGCCGGCTCGCGGGCACGCTCGGCTTCTTGGCCTGCCGCCAAGGAGACGCAGTCGGCATCTCCTGCGTGGCCGACGCAATCGTCCGCCACCTGCCCCCGCGACGGAATCCCGCCCACCTGCGGCTGGTGCTCGATGCTCTGGAGCAGGTGAAACCGGAGGGGGCGAGCCGGCTTCCCGAGGTGCTCCATGAACTGGCCGAGACGGTTCGCCAACGGGCCCTGATCGTGATCGTCTCCGATCTCTTCATGGACCCCGAGGAACTGGCGAGCTGCTTCGGTCACCTGCGGTTTCGCAAGCACGATGTGGCCGTCTTTCATCTGCTCGATCCGCAGGAGATGGCGTTCGACTTCCGGCGGCCAACGCGGTTTCTCGACATGGAGGGGGGCAGCCCGCTGTTTGCCGATCCGCTCGATATCGCCGATCGCTATGCCCAGGCGCTCGAGACCTACCTTGCGTCGCTCAAGACCATCGTGCTCGAGCAGGGCATCGACTATCACCGCACGCTGCTCGATGAAGACTACGAGAAGGTACTGGCACGGTTCCTCGTGAGCCGGGCGTCTGGGAAGGGGCGGCGATGACCTTCCTCCAGCCCTGGCTGCTCCTCGCACTGCCGCTGGTCGCGCTGCCGGTGATCATTCACCTCATCAACCAGCAGCGGTTCCAGTCGGTCGAGTGGGCGGCGATGATGTTTCTCCTCTCGGCCAAGGCCCTCTCCCGCGGCTCCAGCCGGCTGCGGCAGTGGCTGATCCTGCTGCTGCGGATGCTCGCCGTGGCGGCGGTGATTCTGGCGGTCAGCCGGCCGCTGTCGCAGGGATGGCTGGCGGCCGCGGGCGGCGATCGCTCCGCCACGTCGATCGTGCTCCTCGACCGGTCGCCGAGTATGTCGCAGGCGTCGGGGGCCGGCGGCGAGTCGAAGCTCATGACGGCACGGCGGCAGGTGGCCGCCGCGCTCGAGACGCTTGGCACGAGCCGTGTCGTGCTCATCGACAGCGTCTCGGGCACGCCACAGGAGCTCGCTTCACCACGCGAGATCAAACATGTTTCAGAGGCAGAGCCCACCGCAGCCGCGGCCGACCTGCCGCTGCTCCTGCAGGCGGCCTGCGACCAGATCGGGGCCACGAAGTCGGCCGCCGGCACGATCTGGATCTGCTCCGATCAAAGGGCCAACGACTGGAAGGTGGCCGATCCAGCCTGGCCTGCGATCCGTGAGACGCTCGCGAAGATGCCGCAGTCGGTACGACTGACCCTGCTGGCCTACGCGGAGCCTGCGGCCGACAATCTCTCCGTGCGGGTCGTGCAGGCGGTGCTCGAGCCCCGAGGGAAGACGTGGGAACTCCTGCTTGACATCGCTATCCGGCGGCAGACTGACGCCGGCCCGGGCACCAGCAGCCGCGTGCCGGTGCAGATCGAACTCGGGACAGCGCGATCGACCGTCGAGATCGAACTGACCGGCCGGGAGACCGTGCTCGCGCGGCACGCGATTCCCATCGACGCCGCGGCTGCGCAGGCCAACGGCTGGGGCCGCGTCTCGATCCCCACCGACAGCAATCCCGCCGACAACGATTTTTATTTTGCCTTCGGTAGGCCCCCGGTCCGTCGCACGATCATCGTGATGGAGGATTCCCCGACGGCGACCCACACGGCCGGCCAGACGGATCAGCAGACCAATCAACAGATCAGAAAGACGCTCGAACTCATCGCCGGCATCCCACCCGACAGGGCGTTGCAGGCAACGGCCGAGACGGTGCCTGCGGAGGCGGTGGCTGCGATGTCGCTGGACGACGTCGCGCTCATCCTCTGGCAAGCGGCCCTGCCCGAAGCCGATGCTGCAGAAGCGGTCGGCCGGTTCGTCGCCCGCGGCGGCCAGATGATCTTCCTGCCGCCTGAGTCGCCCACGACGACGGCCTTCAGTGGCATCGCCTGGAAGACATGGGAAGAGCACAGCCCACCGCTGCGGCCGGCCTCGTGGCGGACCGATGAGGGACTGCTTGCCGCCACGCTCGCGGGAACCACGCTGCCAGCCGGCGAACTGGAAATTCGCCGCACATGCGGCATTTCAGGCGAGAGCACGCCGCTGGCCGTGCTTCCCGACGGCCGGCCGTTGCTCGTGCGGGCGGCGAGCGATCGCGGCGGGGTCTCCTTCCTGACGACGACACCTGCCCTCCGCGACTCTGATCTCGCGGCGAATGGCGTTGTGCTCTATGCGGTGGTTCAGCGGGCGATCGACGCCGGGCTCGCAGCGGTGGGCAATGCCCGGCAGGCCGACGCGGGAAAAAACCTGTTGAGCGAAAGGGCGGCCAGGCGGAACGAGAATCCCGGCGGAGCGACTCAACCCGGCGGAGCGAGTCGTGACGCCTGGCGGCAGATCGCCGGGCCCGCCGCCGCATCGACCGAGGCGGGCTTCCATGCGGGCGTGTATGAATCGAAGGGCAGACTGCTGGCGGTGAATCGGCCCGCCGCAGAGGATGCGGCGGAGGTGGTCGCTGATGCGGCAGTGGAGTCGCTCTTCCAAGGCCTCTCGTTCAACCGCTTTCAGCAGAAGGCTGGCGGCCTGGGCAGCATCGTCGAGGAGGTGTGGCGGCTGTTTTTGATCGCGGTCGTGCTGGCTCTGGTGGCGGAAGGCCTGCTCTGTTTGCCCCGCTCCCACTCCGACAGGCCGCCCCGCAGCCTTCCCGCCGGCCGGGCGTCCAGGGAGGCAGCTGCGTGAACGCATCACCCGATCCGCTGACGCTATTCAACGGGCTGCGGTTCTACTGGACGCCCTGGTCGCTGGGCGTGTCGCTCGTGCTGCTGGCCGGAGTCGCCGCCGTCTGTCTGGCCGGCTGGTGGCGGAGCGGCTTTCGCCCCGGTTACGGCCTGCTCGAACTGCTCCGTCTGCTGATCGCCACGATCGTGGCCGTGCTCCTCAACCAGCCAGAGTGGGTGACGGAGCAGCGGCCCAGCGAGAAGCCGTCGATCGCCGTGCTGTTGGACAGTTCGCCGAGCATGAACGCGATCGACGCGGTGGCTGGCGGCACTGGCGTCGTGTCGCGGAAGGAGTCGGTGGCGTCGCTTGCCGACATGGCATTCTGGAAGTCGCTCGAGGAACGGTTTGTCATCCACGTCGAGCCCTTCTCCGCATCGGCGGAGGGAACCAATCTCTTCGAACCGCTCGAGACTGCGCCGCGGCGGCATCCCAATCTGCGGGCGATCGTGCTGGCCTCGGATGGCGATTGGAACGAGGGCCGGCCGCCCGTGCAGGCCGCCACCGCCCTGCGGCTGGCCGGCATCCCGGTGCTCGCGGTGCCCACCGGCAGCCCCACGCCGCTTCCCGACGTGACGATCGCCAGCCTCGACTGCCCCGTGACGGGGGTGGTGGGCAAGCCGTTCCGCGTGCCATTCACGATACAAAGCACGCTGCCACGGGAGCAGATGGTGACGGCGGTGGTCGAGACCTCCGACGGTCAGACCTTCAGCAAACAGGTGCGGCTGGCGTCGATGGGCAAAACCACCGACGTCATCTCCTGGACGCCTGCCGCCGTCGGCGACTTCACCGTCACCGTGCGCGTCCCGCCGCAGCCGGGGGAACTGTTGCCTGACAATAATGTCCGCACGGCGCCGGTCAGCATTCGTCAGGAGAAACTGCGTGTGCTCGTGGTGGAGAGCGTGCCGCGGTGGGAATACCGCTACCTGCGCAACGCCCTTTCCCGCGATCCCGGCGTGGAACTCTCCTGTCTGCTCTTCCACCCTGGACTCTCCAAGGTCGGCGGCGGCAACAAGGACTCTATCAAGCAGTTTCCCGGATCGCTCGACGAACTGTCTGCATTCGATGTGGTCTTCCTTGGCGACGTGGGCCTCGCCGACGGCCAGCTCACAGAAGAAGACTGCCGGCTCTTGAAGGGATTGGTTGAGTACCAGGCCAGCGGCCTCGTCTTCATGCCCGGCTGGCTGGGCAACGAGATGTCGCTGGCCGATTCACCGCTGGGCGACCTGCTGCCGGTGGTGCTCGATGCCGCGCGGCCGGAGGGAACCGGCACGCCGCTGGCGGGACGGTTTGCCCTCACCGACAAGGGACGCACGAGCCTGCTCACGCGGCTGGCCGATTCGGCGGAAGAAAACGTCGTTGTCTGGGAGTCGTTGCCGGGCTTTCAGTGGTACGGCCCGGTGCTCCGCGCCAAGGCGGGCAGCGAGGTGCTCGCCGTGCACGAGGACGTGGCCAACGACTACGGCCGGATTCCGCTGCTCGTCACGCGGCCGTTCGGCGCCGGCAAGGGGCTCTTCATGGCCACCGACGGCGCCTGGCGGTGGCGGAAGGGGGTCGAGGACAAATACCACTACCGCTTCTGGGGGCAGGTCGTGCGCTGGATGGCCTACCGGCGCACGATGGCCAAGGGGGAGAGGATGCGTCTGCTCTTCTCGCCCGAGCAGCCCGAGGTGGGGCAGGGGGTATCGTTCGATGCGAATGTCAGCGATTCCACGGGTGAGCCGGTGCAGACGGGCATGGTGACGGTGCTCGTCACCGCTCCCTCCGGGGCCACAGAGACGGTGCGACTGGCGGCGCCGGGCGAGCAGGGCTCATGGGGCGTCTTTTCTGGAGGCTGGACGCCGCGGGAGCCTGGCAGCCACGCGCTGACACTTGCCTGCGCGGAGACGGGCGACCGGCTGGAGGCGTCGGTCTTCGTGCAGGGCACTCCGGGCGAGGTGGTGGGTGAGGCGGCCCGGCCCGATGTGCTCGAGGAGATCGCCCGACTCACTCAGGGGTCGTTGGCCAAGCCGGATACTCTGCAGGAACTGCTGGGCACGCTGGCCAAGCTGCCGGAGAGTCCGCCGGAGGTGCGGCGACTGCAGCTCTGGGCACACCCCGCGGTACTGGCCACGCTCGTCGGCCTCCTGGGGCTCTTCTGGGTGGGAAGGAAATGGCAGGGGCTGATATGAGTCGCGCTCTTCCATGGCACACGCCGCCGGGACGGCAAAGGTTCCGTCGCTCGGAGATTCCGACTTGCCACCCGGGACGGCATGGTGCGCACAACAAGTCGGACATCCTCCTCGTCTCCTCCACCTTTGCCGATCCCGGCTCGCCCAAGACTGCTTCGCAGGATGCGAAGTGCAGCACCAGCCGGCGGAGGCCGGCCAAGAAAAAATCGCACGATGCGATGTTTTTCGTGAAACGGTTCCGTCGCTCGGAGATTCCGACTTGCCACCCGGGACGGCATGGTGCGCACAACAAGTCGGACATCCTCCTCGTCTCCTCCACCTTTGCCGATCCCGGCTACGGTGAGGGGCTGCCCATGCCTCGAGAGCCGGCGTTGCTGACCAGCGCAGGCAGGATGCCGGAGCGCAGTCAGCATCGAGTGAGCGAAGGGCAGCGGGCACCGATCCGTCTCGGCGGATTGGTCGACGTAGCGAACGTCCGGCGACGGGGCATGGGCAGCCCCGTCGTGAGACTTCTGCCGATCCCGGCTTCCCTCCATCCCGGCTTCCCGTGAGGCTTTTTCATCGTCTACGAACGGGCGTATTATGGAGCATGTGGCGAGCATGACACGGGGCGAAGCATGAGCACCGACCTGGCGGCGATGAACGTGCGTTCGGGCGGCCTTGCGCTGCCCGAGGGCCTCCGTCGGCAGTTGGACGCCTTCCGCCGCACCGTCTGGACGATCAAGGCGATCGAGGCGGTCTGCGGCGCGGTGTTCGGCGTGCTCGTGGCCTGGCTGCTTCTGTTTCTGCTCGACCGCGTCTGTGACACATCGGTTGTCGTGCGGTGGACGCTCTTCGCCGCGGCCGTGGCCAGTTGCAGCGTGATTCCCATCGCGTTCCATCGCTGGATCTGGAGCCACCGCAGCCTTGACAGTCTGGCGCGGCTGATCGCCCGGCGGTTTCCTTCGCTGGGCGATCAATTGCTCGGCATCGTCGAGATCGTCCGCAATCGGAGCGAACAGGATCGCTCGCGAACGCTCTGCGAGGCGGCCATCCGCCAGGTGGCGGAGTCGGCGGGCCGTTGTGATCTTCGCGAGGCGGTGCCCCTGCCACGGCACCGGCTCTGGGCGTGGCTGGCCGCCGTGCCACTCGCGGTGGCGGCGGTGCTTCCCGTGGTCGTTCCGGCAGCCGCAGCGAATGCCTGGGCGAGATTTCTTACGCCGTGGCGCCTGGTGGAGCGGTTCACCTTCACGCGGGTCGATCGACTTCCGGAGACGCTGGTGATCCCACATGGTGAGCAGACCGAGATTGGCGTCGGACTTCGCCCGGAGTCGCAGTGGCGGCCATCGCGGGCCCAAGCGCAGATTGGTGGCGGGCCGGCAGTCACGGCCGACCGCGCCGGCGATCGCTATACGCTGAGGCTCCCGCCGCAGGTGCAGGAATCACCGCTGCGGCTGGCGGTGGGAGACGCCCGCCAGCGGGTGACGATCGTGCCCACATTCCGCCCCGAAATCACGGGCATCTCGGCGCGGGTGCAGCTGCCCAGCTACCTCGGCCGTGAGACTCCGCTGACGAAAGACGCCCGCGGTGGTGTGCTGGCGGTGGTGAAAGGCAGCTCGGCGGTGGTGACCGCAAAGGTAAATCGCGACCTGGCTACCGCGACGATTGATGGGCTGAGTGTCGTGCCGAGCGGCGCCGCGTTTTCCTCGCCGGCAGTGGTGGTGGATCGGCCGCTCGATCTGTCGCTCGAATGGAGCGACACGCTTGGGCTCTCCGGCGGCAAGCCGCTTACGGTGAGCCTGGCCGCTCGCGACGACGAGCCGCCCACGATCGCGGTCGAAGGCCTCGCCGGCAAGGCCGTGCTCCTGGAGAGCGACACAGTTCGCTTCAGCCTGCAGGTGCGGGACGACTTCGGTGTGAAACAGGTAGGCATCGAGTGGAGCGGCAGCGGCAGCGGCGCAGGCGCCGGGAGCGACCACGATCGAGGGGAGAGACTGTTGGCCGCAGGCGGACCGGCGACCGAGGCACTCGATGCGGTCGGAACGTTTTCGCCAGCGGCGCTAGCGATCGCGCCGCAGACGGTGGAGGTGCGGGCGTTTGCCGAGGACTACCTGCCAGGCAGGGGCCGGATCTATTCGGCGCCGGCGGTCTTTCTGGTGATGACCTCCTCCGATCACGCCCTTTGGATCAACGACCAGATCGCCCGCTGGAAGCAGCAGACTGCGGAGGTTCGCGACCGCGAGATGGAACTGCTGGCACGGAATGAGGAACTGCAGGGGCTGACCGCCGACGAACTCGATGCCCCCGAGAGCCGCAAGGCGATCCGGGCGCAGGCGTCCGCTGAGAAGAACAACGGTCGCCGACTGAGCCGGCTCGCCGAGAGCGGCGCTGAACTCGTGAAACAGGCCCTCCGGAATCGGGAGTTCGACGCGGCCACCCTCGAGCAGCTCGCGCAGAACGTCCAGGATCTCAAGGAGATGGCCGAGTCGCGGATGCCGGGAGTCGGCGAACTTCTGCAGGATGCGGCGGAGGCGTCGAAAGCCGGCGAAGAACGCGAGGATGGCGAGCCGATGAAAGTCGGCGAGGAACGTGGCGGCAAGCCGAACGCGGCCGGGAACGGCAAGAAGGACGAGTCGCCGACGCAGCCGACGCCACAGGTCGTCGATCAGGAAGATTCGAACTATCAGGCGGACAAGCCGGAGGAGTCGCCCGACGCGCACGCTGATGGCGCGAATGGCGGCGATGGTGGTGGCGGCGGCAGGCTTGGCATGCCAACCACGACGGTGGGCAACGTCCCGAAAAAACCAGCCGCCGGTGCCGCGAAGAAGCAGTCCCAGAAAAAACTGCTCGACGAGGCAGTCGAGAAGCAGCGGCAGCTGATCGAGGAGTTTGGAAGGGTCGCAGCGCAGCTGGCCGACGTGATGGCGCGGCTCGAGGGCACGACGTTCGTGAAGCGGCTCAAGGCAGCGGCGCGGAGCGAGCTGAAGGTGGGGGAGGGGCTGGCTTCGATCGTGTCGAACGCGTTTGGAAAGTCCGCCAGGGCGGAGTCACATGTCCGGCAGGTCGATGCCGTGGCCAAGGGCAACGATGAGGTGGGCAGGAAGATCTCCACGGTCATGGACGATCTGGATGCCTATGCCGAGCGGCGGCCTCAGCCGGCGATTCGTACCGTACTCGAGGAGATGAAGGGGCTCGACGTGCTCGGCAGCCTCCGTCAGCTCACCGACGACATGAGGCAGGAATCGGGGCTCTCGATCGCCCAGACAGAATTCTGGTCGGACACGCTCGACCGCTGGGCCGACGAACTGGTGCCGCCGCCTCAGGATGGCGGCGGCGATGGCGGGGGCGGCGATGGGCCGCCGCCCGAAAGCCTGCCCCCGGAGGTGGTGCTGGAGGCGATGCTGATCCTGGAAGCGGAGACAAATCTCCGCGAAGAAACCCGCGTCGCGGAGCAGCTGCGGCCATCGCTCGATGCCGGGGCCTTCAAGACCCGCGCGGGCGGCCTCGCAGCCGCGCAGCAGGCTCTCACCGAGCGGGTGGATGGCATGGTGGAGCAGCTGGGCATGGCCGACGCGGTGATCCGGTTTGACGAGGAGGTCGAGCGGATGAAGCGGGAAATCCTGCCGGGCCGGAGCAGGCCGCCGAAATTCGCCAGAGAGATCCAGCTCTTCAAAAAGGTGCAGATGGTGATGATCGAATCCCGCGACATCCTCGCCGGCCCCGACACCGGCCGCCGGGCGATCGCCGCCGAAACCGAGGCGATCGAACTCCTGCTGCAGTCACAGTTTGGCGGCGGCGATGGCGCTGGAGGAGGGGGGGGCGGCAGCCCCGGTGGTGGCAGTACCGGCGGCACCCGCAATGCGGCACTCGCCCGCCTGGGTGAGGGCGTCAATAGCCAGGCCCGCACGGAGGCGCCCGAGGAAGAGCAGGCAATCGGCAGGAGCGGCACCGTCTTGCCGGAGGAATTTCGAGACGGGTTGGATGCCTATTTCAATGCGTTCGAGCGGGGCCGCGATGCAGCCGGGACAGAGCCATGAGGGTCGTTGCCATGACGGTCATTGATCGAGGCAGGGGAGCGTGGCTCAAGACCGTTGTGGCGGTCGTGGGAACGCTCGCGGCGTCGCCCGAACTCGCGACGTCGCGGGCCGAGGAGGCCGTCGCAAAAACCAACGACGCCCCGCCGGCCGAGGATCCGGCGGAAGTGCAGCGGCGGCAGCAGATCAAGCAGCAGGCCACGCATTGGGAGCAGCAGCTCACCAAACTGCTCTACGGAGATCTGGAACTGATTCGTTCCGTCACGGGCGACATTCCGCGGGATGCACGGAAGGCAATCGCGCGGGATGGGGAGAAGGCGGTGAAGCAAGGTGCCTTGCAGCTGGCGGAACTGCAATTCGGCGGGGGCAAGCGGGCGAAAGAAAAGGCCTCAGGCGATCCGACGGAGCTGATTTCCACGGCTTTGGCAAAGAGTCTGGCGGAACATGTCGGCAGCCCGCAGGCAGCTGCCTTTACGAGTCAGATCGCCGAGCGGAGTGAACGCCGTCAGACGGCGGCCGTTCATGCCATCGTGGCCGTGCTGGACGGAGAACTCTTTCTGACAGCCGCTCAACGGGAGCAGATCGAACGGTCGCTCGTGGGAAAGTGGAGCGACGCCATGACGGTGGGGTTGGAGGGGATGCACTTCGTCGATGGCCGTCGCGTGCTTCCCGGTCTGCCGGCCGACTGCATCAGCCCCCACCTGACAGAGTCCCAGCGAAAGCTGTTCACTGTCCAGGAGAACGGTGCGGGGAACGGGACGGCGCAGAGGCAGACGTGGATGCGGATGAACGCGCTCAACAGCGCGCAGTCGGCAGCCCGGGATCCGTGGTGGTTTGAATGACAGGAAGAATGCGATGAAAGCGAGCGGATCGGGGAAAACATGCCGCAGTGTTGTTCTGGCGTTGTTGCTGCCCGGGCTGGTGTGCGGCGGCCCGTGGCTTCGCGGCGAGGACGACACGGTCGTCGATGCCGCCGCGAGAAGGGCTAACGACCAGTCCCAGCAGTCTCAGCAGGTCATGCTCGACCAACAGATGAACGGCATGTTCTTCCAGCCCTCGGGCAATGAGGAGCAAGCGGTGCAGCAGTGCCTCGGCCGGCTGCTGCTGGAGGTTTCGGCCCTCGACGAGGTGTGCCAATTGTCGGACGGTCAGCGGCTCAAATTCGAGACGGCGGCGCGGCTCGATGTGGCGCAGGCGATCGACGATATCGATGCGGTGCGGCGACGGTACGCGGGGCAGACCATCAACCTGCAGGACCCAGCCGGCCAGCAGGCGTGGCAACGATTCCTCCAGGAGGCGCAGGCCGTGCAGGCAAGACTGCAGGATGTGGGGGGTGGAAAGAGCCTGATGACCAAGGTCATCGCGGGGGTTCTCGACGACGTGCAGCAGGTGGCATGGCGTCGGGAGTCGGAGCGGCGCAGGCTGTACCAGTGGCAGAGCGTGGTCGATGCTGGCATGGCACAGCTCGACCTCACTCTTGGGCTGACCTCCGCACAGCACGATGCGATGTGTGCGCTCCTGATGGAAAAGCCGCTCCGCATCAACCATGCGAAACTGAGTCTCCACGGCAACCATTTCGCCCCGTATGTCTGCAAGTATGGGCTCTCGCTGGTTGACTGGGCAAAACTCGAGGCCATGCTGAGCAAGCGGCAGCAGAAGACGCTGCGCGAGAGCATCGGGCAGGGCAAGGGGATGGCGATGCATCTCAAGCAGCAGCAGATACTCTTTGAGTGAGGGCCGATCATGCGTGTCGAGCAGCTGTTCGTGTCGATGCGTCTGGTCATCGGGGGATGCTGCGCGGCCTGCCTGCTGATCGGGTCCGCGGCGGCGCAACTGCCGGTGGTCCGCTCAGGCGACCCGGTGCCCCGCGATGTTCGCGAACTCTACGACGCCGGCTGCCGGTATCTGGTCACGTCGCAGGAGCCCTCTGGCAGCTGGAAGGATGCCCAGGAGGGGCCCGGCGTTACCGGCATGGCGATGATGGTGCTCCTGGCATCGGGCGAAGACCCCAACTACGGCAGCTACCGCGCGCCGATCCGTCGCGCAATCCGGAGCATCATTGCGTCGCAGGATGCGGCCAGCGGTTTTTACGGCGGTTCGAACCGGGGGAACTCGAGCATGTACCAGCATGGTTTCGCCATGCTCGCCCTCGCGGAGGCCTACGGCGTGGTCGACGATCGCACGCTCTGGTCGGAGGAGGGCGGGAGCGGCAAGGGCAGGTCGATCGGACAGTCGCTGGAACTGGCTGTGAAACTCGCGGTCACTTCCGCCAAGCAGAATCCGAATGGAGCGTGGCGATATTCTCCCGATGCCAAGGATCACGACACATCTGTCAGCGGCGCCATCCTGATGGGACTTTTGGGGGCTCGGAATGCTGGCATCGAGGTGCCCGACGAAACGATCGACAGGGCGATCAAGTATTTCACCGTCATGACCGGCCTCAATGGTCAGGTCGGCTATGCCAGCCCCCAGGGCGGCAGCGATGCCACGACCTCGATCGGCACGCTCGTGATGGCGATCGCGAGGCGGAAGGATCTGCCGCAGTACAAACTGGCTTCGGAATATCTGAAGCAGCACAGCCAGGGGACGACGCAGCAGAGCCCCTATCCGAATTACACCCGCTACTACCGCGCTCAGGCGCTGTTTCAGGCCGACGTCGAGGCCTGGGAGCAGTGGAACAACAGGCTGGTGCAGGAACTCAAGGCTCAGCGACAGCCCGATGGCAGCCTGGCAACGCAGGCGGGGCCGGACGGCGGCCCGTTCGCGAGCACCGCCCTCACGCTCCTCTCCCTGGCAGTCAATTACCGGTTTCTGCCGATTTATGAACGCTGATCCTCGCTGGCTGTGGGAAAAGCCATCCATGGCCTTTTTCCACGATGTCGCCCGCAATCCCTCATTCTTCCGTGGTGAACGATGGTGCGCAACGCTCCCTTCTCGATCAGACGGCCAGCTTCCGGCTGTTGGTTTCTGGTGCTGCTAACGGCTGGGCTGTGTCATGCCATCTTCGCCGCGGAGCCTGATGAGCGACCTCGCTCGGCCGTGCTTGATCTGCCGCGGGAAGGGTTTCTCCGGGGTCGGCTTCTCGATGTCCCTGCCGATGTGGACGGGCCGCGGAAGACTTTCCTGTGGCAGTCGCCGGCATTCGTCAAGCCCTTTGAGTGTGCCCTCGATGATGTCGTGGGCATGCGGTTTCCGCAGCCAGCCGAGGAACGGCAGTCCGAGGCTGTCGGGGAATGGCGGATGGAACTTGCCGACGGCGGTCAACTCGTGGGGAAGATCGAGGCGATCGACCAGGGGCATGTGGTGATGGACATCGGTCCGGCCGATGCCCCTGTCAGGATGCGGGTGCGCCGGGATGCCGTGCGGAGCCTGTTTCGTGGTGAGGCTGGGGCGCGCTATTTTGGCGACGGCGGGTTCGGGGGCGGCGGACTCAGCGGCTGGCAGCAGTCGCCAGGAGGCACGTGGCGGGATGAGGCGGGCCGCCTTGCCAGCACCGCGCCGGGAGCCACGCTCTTTCGCGATCTCCGAGCAGGCGTCCGCACGCGGTACGACATCACGCTCTCCTGGCGGGAACGGCCCACCCTGCGGATTGCGCTGGCACGTGAAGAATCCAAAGACGCCTCGAGCGGCTACCGCCTCGAGGTGCGGCCGGATGGGGTGGTGGCGGTGCGGGAGGAGAAGGGGCCAAAAGAAAGTGACGGCAGTCGCGCCGACCTCGAACGCTGCTGCGATCTGCCCGACCGCGGCCTGAAGGTGGCCGTGTTCGTCGATCAGGAGGCCGGCAGGATGGCGGTGATGCTTCCCGACGCAGACAAACCGGTTGCTGATCTCACGATTCCGCCCACCGATGGAAAGCGTGGCGGTGGCTTTTCACTCTCTGTTTCGGCGGGGTCCGCGGCCCTTGAGTCGCTGCGGGTTTCACCGTGGCGGGGTGGCTCGCTCGGAATCGACGCAGGTCGGGCGGGATCGATTCGCATGCGCGACGGCGAGACGCTGACCGCGGTCGTGGCAGGGATGGAGCCAGGCTCAGGTGAAGTGGCTGTGCGTGACCCGGGCGGCCCCGCGGATGGGGAGTCGCGGCGGATTCCCATCAGCAGCCTCGACGAGATCGTGTTCCCAGCGGCGGCGGCCTCGACAGAGGAAGCAACAGCGGTCCGGCGGCCAACGCTGCAAGCAACCGACCTCTTTGGGTCCCGATTGACCGGAAACCTCCAGAGAGTTGAGCAGGGCGTTGTCTGGCTCACGCATCCGGCAGTTGACGGGCCGATTTCTCTGCCGATCGCGACCCTGGCAACGCTTGCCAGCGGCGGACGTTCCGAAGCGGAGCAGACCCTTTCGGGCAGGGGCGGACGACTCGTCTGCGACGAAGGATCCGTCTGGGGCTGTCTGGTGAGTGGTGACGCGGCCGGAACTGGCGATGCCGCGGCAGGCGTTGGGACTCTCGACTGGCGGCCGCTTGGCTGTCGGACTGCCAGCCCGCTGGCGTTGACCGCGGATGGCCGGCAGCCGCAGGCAACGATCACATACGTTGAGCCACCGCGGGCCGATGCGGCTGCGGCCGGGGCGGTCGGCGGGATCGGGGGCCACATCGGCAGCATCAACGGCCGGCCAGCCGTGGTGGGGCTGATTGCAGGCTCAGCCGCTCGCAGAGCGGGCATTCAGCCTGGCGAGGTGATCTTCGCCATCGCACCGCGGGGGGATGGCAGATTCGTGGAGACTGATGGGCTTTCGCTGGAGGATACCCAGCATCTGTTGCGGGGCAGGGTGGGGAGCATGCTGCAACTCCGTCTGCAGCGGGCCGGCCGGGACAAGCCGCGTGAAGTCGCGTTGGTCCGCCAGCAGATTGCTCAGCTCGGCCGCAATCCGCAGGCGCTCGAGCAGGCCCTGCAGGCCCACGACAGGCTGACGCCGTCGGACGACGCGGCCCAGGCCGCCGAAAATGCCCAAAACCGGTTCGGTTCGGTGATGATCCTGCGGACCGGAGAGACGCTGCCCTGCCGGGTTGAGGCGATCGACGAGCAGGGCGTTCGCTTGCAGCTTCCCGAGAGCGAGTCGGTCACTGTGGGGGCTGATCTCGTGCAGGCAGTGGAGCTCGTACCCGCTGGCGGCAAGGCGATGGCGGCTGAAAAGTTCCGGAGCCTGACGATGCTGCCCCGGTCGCAGCGGCAGCAGCCGCCGACGCATGTGCTGCGGTCATTCGAGGGAGATTACCTCCGTGGTCGGCTCATCTCGATGGATGACCAGACGGTTCGCATCGCCGTCGAGGCCCATCCGCAGGCCACGCCGCTCGCCATTCCGCGTGTTGACGTGGCTCGGCTGATTTGGCTCCATCCGGAGTCTCTCGACACGCCGTGGGAGCCGCCGCAGCTGCCTGCTGGCGAGGGGCTGCCTGTGGAAAGTGTGACCGGGGAGGCCGAAAGGCTGCGGATGGCAGCGTCTGGCATCCGGGGCAACGTGCTCCTAGGCACGAGCCCCATAATCGGGCCTTGCCGCATCGATCTGGAAAAAATAGATCGGCTGCTGATTGGAGGGGCGATCGACTCAATACCGCAAAATTTCCCGTATTCGCAGTGGAAGTTGCAGCCAGCCCCGGAACCCAGAAACCTCCCTTCCCGTGGGCCAGGGCCAGGAGAAGGCAGGTGAGATTTCTCGTTATTCCAGATTTTCACGCGGGTTTTTGCGGTATTTTTCTCGGTGCTTGACGCTGCCGCCTGGTTCGGCTAATTTTCCTCGAAGTGCCAGCCGATGCCATTGAACCGAACGGTTTGAGGTGTCGTATAGGGTGCGTGATCTTGCCGTGGGTTGAGGCCCGCTCCGGTTTTTCGGAACGAACCTCTGTCCATGGCGATGCCAGGGAATGGGCCCAGTAATGGGTGTTGTTCCTGAAGCGACAGGGTCACGAGCCGTCGGTGCGAAATGCGCTGCCGGCTCGTTTTGTTCTTTGACAATTTGGTCGTGGTAATTGGCATCTTGAAAGAATGCTGACGAACTCCGTTCTCAAGGCGGTGTTCGAAAGCGTTCTCCCAAGGCTCACGAAAGCGTTTTGTAAAGCAATTTGCAGGGCGTTGTTCGTGATAAAGAGCGAGGAAGTGCTTCAACTTCTCGTTGTCTTCGCAATGAGGCAACGCAGAGTTGGGGATAATCGTAACGCCCTGAGTGGCTGGCGCGCTTGCCAGCGGCAACTCAGGGCTTAGCGAAACGACTCGAATCAAACTGCCTCCGAAGTCAGTATGTCAGCGATGGCTTTCTGGTTTCGCGAGCACTCGATTCGGGTGGTCAAGCTATTAAGGGCGCATGGGGGATGTCTAGGCGTTAGGAGGCTTTGAAGGGCGCGGAAGACTGCGATAAGCCCGGGGTAACCGTCAAACAGGTGATGATCCCGGGATTCCCGAACAGACTGCAACTGAATCCATAGGTTGCAGTAGCGAACGCGGAGAACTGAAACATCTCAGTATCCGCAGGAAAAGAAAGAAAAATCGATTTCCTCAGTAGCGGCGAGCGAAAGGGAAACAGCCCAAACCGCGGTGGTTTCCACAGCGGGGTTGTAGGGCCCTCCGCCGGAGTTATCAAACAACGATTTAGCAGAATGATCTGGAAAGGTCGTCCATAGAGGGTGACAGGCCCGTATGCGAAAAGTCGTTGTCTCTGGAGGGTACCCTGAGTAGGTCGAGCCACGTGGAATCTCGACTGAATCGACGGGGACCATCCCGTAAGGCTAAATACTACCTAACGACCGATAGTGAACTAGTAGAGCGATCGAAAGATGAGAAGAACCCCTGTTAGGGGAGGAATGTGAACCTGAAACCATGTGCCTACAAGCGGTCGGAGCGCTATGGCGGGTAACCGCAATGCGTGACGGCGTGCCTTTTGCATAATGATCCGGCGAGTTACCGTCAGCGGCTCGGTTAAGGTCCTCAGGACCGTAGCCACAGGGAAACCGAGTCTGAATAGGGCGACACATGTCGCTGGTGGTAGACGCGAAACTGCACGAACTACCCATGAGCAGGTTGAACCGCGGGTCAAACCGCGTGGAGGACCGAACCCACTTGGGTTGAAAACCGAGGGGATGACTTGTGGGGAGGAGTGAAAGTCTAATCAAGCGCAGAGATA
>CAMCQY010000080.1 GCA_945877135.1 Candidatus Kuenenia stuttgartensis | reverse complement strand
TGGCCGCCGCCGGCTGCCGGAGCATGCAGTTTGCCCGCGTGATGATGCCGGGCGAAGACGCCATGGTCGGCAGCCATCAGGCCGGGCAGGAGACCTTCACTCCGCTGGTGAACGATGCCGTCGCGAAACTCCTCGCCAGGCATGTCGATTCGGCTGTCCAGCAGGTGTCGTATGCGGAGGGAGCCGAGCCACTTCCGCCGCCGACCCGTCGAATCTGCTTCGTCGGTGTCGAGAACAAGAGCGCCGAGGACATCGGCGATTTCAAGGAGCAGATCTACCAGTCGATCGACAGCCGCATTCTCGAATCGAGCGTCTTCCAGTCGGTGAATCGACGCTTCGTCGATGCCGGCCTCCGCGACACCCGGCTGCGGCCCGATCAGCTGCTCGTGCCCGAGCACATGCGAACGTTCGCCGGCCACATGGAACAGCAGGGCCAGCCGATCGACTACCTGCTGTACGCCACGATCACTTCCGGCACCACCCGCGAAAATCGTGACTACCAGCGAGACTACGTGCTGACGCTGGAGCTGGTCGAGGTCGGCACGGGCACCTACGACAAGCAGTCGGCCGAACTCAGCAAGGGCTACCACCACAGCCGCCTGAGCCGGTGGCGGGCCACCAATCCGCTGGCGCCATGAGCTGGCTGGTTGCCCGCGGGCTGACGATTCTCACACACGCACGCACGCTGTCGGCGAGCGTATTCCCTTGCTTGCGCTGCGGGCTTGGATGCCACCCCACTCTCATGCAAGCCCGATGCGCAAGCGAGGGAATCGGCGGAAGCTCGACCTTTCTGCCGTCCTGGCGGCTGCATACCAGTCTGTTGCTGCTCCTCTCCCTGATCGCTCTGACAGGCTGCGCGACGCACATGATCCGCCTGCAGCCGGTGCGGGCGGCTTTCCAGCGGGGTGATGTTGCCGAGGCCGACAGGCTGATCGCCCAAGAGCTCGAGCAGCGGTCGAGCGAGGAAGACCTGCTGCTGCTCGACCGGGCCATGGTCACGCTCGCCGACGGTCGGCCCGCCGACGCCGAACGGATGCTGCGACAGGCACGCGACAGCTTCGAGCATCTGGAAGAAGACAGCCCCGCTGAAACGACCTGGAGCATGCTCAGCGACGACGACGCCCGGGCCTACCACGGCGAAGACTACGAAAAGGTGCTCCTGCGGGCGATGATGGCACTTGCCAACCTCGTGCAGGACGGCGACGACGCCGAGGCCTACAGCCTGCAGGTCATCGACAAGCAGCAGCGGATCATGGCGGCGGCCGCCAAGCCCGACGGCACGAATCCCAAGGCCGCCTATCAGCAGGTCGCCCTCGCCCCCTACCTCCGCGGCATCATTCGCGAGGAGACGCACCGCGACTACGACGATGCCGCCCGACAGTTTCAGCTGGTGGTCAACTGGCAGCCTGACTTCGGGCCGGGCCGCGGTCATCTGGCGCGGGCCGCCGGCGGCAGCCACTCCCGCCGCGGCCACGGCGTGGTTCACGTCTTCGCGCTGGTCGGTCATGGACCGTTCAAGACTGAGGTGGAGGAGATGCCGACGAGCACGTCGCTCCTCATCGCCGATCAGATCCTCAGCACGCAGATGGGGACGACGCTGCCCCCCACGATCGCGCCGATCAAGCTGCCGCGGATCGTTGCCGCACCGGGGGCTGCCGGAAGCGTACAGGTGGCGGTGGGCGACTGGGCGGCCGGGCAGACGGAGACGATCACCGATGTCTCGCAGATGGCCCTCCGTCAGCAGGAGGCCTTGCTGCCGTATTGTCTGGCACGGGCCGTGGCCCGTCGCACTGTCAAAAAAGGCACGATCTACGGCGTCAAGCAGGGGCTGGGCATGCGTGAGGGGCTGCCGTCGCTGGCCCTCGATGTGGCGGGGATCGCGTGGGAGGCGTCGGAAAATGCCGATACGCGGTGCTGGAGCCTCCTGCCCGACCGCATCCAGACGATGCGGCTGGAACTGCCTGCCGGCGCGCACACGCTCCTGCTGCGGCCGCTCGATCGCCAGGGTCAGCCGCTCGGCCCACCCGTGCCGCAGTCTGTCACGGTGGGTGACGGCCGCAACACCTACCTGCTCGTGCAGGCCACCGACGCAGGCTTCGTCGGACGTCCGCTCACCAACAGTCCATAGGTGCCCGCCGAACCGAAAGCGCCGGTGTTGACGCGGGTCAGTATGTCACGAGGGACGATGTTCATACCCGGAGTCCCCCGGCTTCCGCCGGGGGCTTGGATGCAGCGAGGACCCATGCAAGCCCGACGCGCGAGCGAGGGAATCCGGGCCCGATTTCTGCGTGATGGAGCGCGTTTTCCCTTGCTTGCGCTGCGGGCTTGGATGGAGCGCTTCGCGGCATGTCCTGCCTGATCATGTCGCATCATCGAGTGAACCAAACATCTCGATCATCGCCGCGGCCTCCGCGGTGCTGATCCGGTCGGTCCGACGCGTGGCCGGCGCAACGCAGGCCGCCAGCAGCAACTGCGGCTCGATGGCCGCGAGCCCGCGAAACCGCCGGGCAGTCGCCGGCCCCCGTGCGCGGACGGCGTCGGAAAGAGCCTGCAACTCCGCCTCAGAACAGGCATGCCGCGGCGGCGTGCCGTCTGCCGGCACCACCTCACCCCAGGGTGGCCGCACGATCTCGACATGGCCGCCGTCAAGGAGCGGCCGCATCCAGCGATAAAAAAACATCAACATCAGCACGCCGCAATGGATGCCGTCGGCATCCGGATCCATCAGCAGGAGCACCCGTGCGTACCGGAGTTTGGTCAGGTCGAACGCGTCGCCTCGGCCGGTGCCGAGGCTGTCGGTGAGCGCCGTAAAGAGCGGGTGCGCCGCCAGTTTCTTCTCCGTCGCCCTGACCGCATTGAGCGGCTTGCCCTGCATCGCGATCACCGCCTGGGTCGTGGCATCCCGGACGCGTGTCACGGCCAACGCCGCCGACTCCCCTTCCACCACAAAGAGTTCCGGCACGACTCCAGCCTGTGCATGCGATCCGGCCCCATGCAATGCACAGTCGTCGAGCTGCACCGGCCCCGAGGAATATGGCCTGGTCATCGGGTCATCTTGTCATCTGGTTATCGGGGCGATTCGCGGACCATCGCGGCCTGGCCGGTGCGGGCCGATTCGTAACAGGCTTCCACGATGGCCACCGCCTTACGGCCCTCGAGCCCATCGAGCGCCGGTGCACGACCCGCCCGCAGAGCCGTGATGAAGTCGGCGAAGTTGCGGGTGTGGCAGGAGTAGTTGATCGCCATCGGATCGGCCGCGCCCCCGGTCGTGCTGCTCACCCCGCCGAACCGTTCCCGCGTGGCCGCATCGGCAGCCGCCTCCTCACGAAACCGCCAGGTCGTCAGCTGCTCCTCCAGGATCTCCGCCGTGCCGTCGCGGCCCCCGAAGAGAAACCGGCGCATCTGCCCCGGATAGAGGCTCGTCGCGGCCAGCAGCTGGCCGAGCCCGCCATTTTTGAACCGCAGGATCGCCACGCAGGTGTCCTCGACCTCCAGTCGCTTCACGTCGTGCGCCCGCACGGCTGAAAACGCCACGACGCTCTCGACCGGATTCTCGCCCGGCGCCAGGTCGGGCATCGAGGCACCGGCGATCCACTGCACCGCGTCCACGCCATGGATCGACTGGTTCATCACCGCGCCGCCACCATCGAGCGCCTTCGTGCCCTGCCAGCGGCCCGGACCGTAATAGGCATCATCCCGCCACCACGGCACATAGCTGGCCGCGATCGCCAGCGGCCCGAAGCGACCAGCCGCCGCGGCCTCGTGCACCGCCTGCACCACGGGGTTGAACCGCTGTGGGAAAATGGCGCCGAGCGTGACGCCGGCCTGCCTCGTCGCAGCCAGCACCTGGTCGATCCGTTCGAGTGAAATCTCGAGCGGCTTCTCGCAGATCACGTGCACGCCATGCCGGGCGGCGGCGAGCACGGCGTCGAGATGGGCGCCCGATGGCGTGGCCACCGTGACGAAATCGGGCCGCTCCGCCTCGAGCATGGCGTCGGCGTCGCCATACCAGGTGCAGCCAAACTCCTGCCCAAATGCCCGCCCCTTCTCCTCGGTGCGGCAGGTCGCCGCTACGAGATCCACGCCGTCGATGTCGCCGAGGGCCCGAGCGTGCATCTTCGCGATCGCCCCGATGCCGATGATGGCTGCCCGCATATTTTCCCTTCCCTTCCTTTGTCTATCGTGGCCATTCGACCTACGGCTACGCGCGTGCCGTCGCGATCAGCTGCGACAACAGCGGCAGCAGCTGCTTCTTGCGGCTGACCACGTTTTTAAGGGAATAGAGACTCCGGTCGAGACGCGGATAGTTGATCTCCTCCCAGGCCTCGCTCTCCCGCGAGAGCAACAACAGCGATCCGTTGCTCACCACGTCGGTCACCAACAGCGCCGAGAAATCGAAGCGGTTGCGAACGGCAAACTCCTCGAGCGCCGCCCGCAGTTCATCCTTCCGCTCCCAGAACAGGTCGAAGCCGGTCTCCTCGATCTGCGAGATCGAGAACCGCACGCCATGCTCTGTAAACTCCTTGCAGTCCTCGCCGATCACCTCCGCAGGCAGGCTCGACCGCAACGCCGAACCGATCTCGAAAAACTCACGGGCGTAGTGGTCGAGATCAACGTCGCAGATGGTCCGTAGCCAGGCGAGCACCTCTCGATCGGTGTCGGTGGTCGTGGGCGAGCGCAGGAACAGCGTGTCTGAAATGATCCCCGACGCCATGCAGAGGGCAATCCCCGGCCGTGGCACGATTCCCGCAGCTCGAAATTGCCGGGCCACCAGCGTGCAGGTCGAGCCCACCGGCTCGTTGATGAACCGGATCGGCTGCGTTGACTTGAGTCCCCCCCCCAGCCGGTGATGGTCGAGCACCTCGACGATCTCCGCCTCGTCGGCACCGCTGACCGCCTGCGACAGTTCGTTGTGATCCACGAGGACGAGTCGGGGCTTGGGCGGATTGATGAGGTCAGACTTGAACGAGAGGCCGACCAGTTCACCGTCGTCGGTAACCACGGGAAACACCGGCTGTGGCGACCGCTCCACAATGGCGCGGGCCTCGACGACGCTGGCCTTGCCCAACACGGTGACAACGTCGGTATCCACCACCCGATCGATGAACTGCGACGACTTGATCCGCAGGGCCGTGTTGAGCGTGTCGAAGGGGCTGAGGAGGACCGAGACATTTCGAATCCTCGCCAACTCCGCAAGCCCGGGAGAGAGTGAAAACCCGCCGGTGATGACCAACAGACGCACGCCGTGCTCGATCGCCGGGAGTTGGATCGTGGGCCGGTCGCCGCAGACCACGATCAGCCGCTGCGCTGGAAACTTGTGCATCCGATCGGTGAAGCCCTCCGCACTCATCGCCCCCACCATCACGAGCAGTTCGTCCCGCTGCTCCGGATCGAGCGAGTGCTGGAACTGGCCGCCGAGCACGTCGTGAATCTTTTGCAGGCATGTCGTCACAGTCCGAAGCTTGAGCGGGTCACCTTCGTCCTTGAAGAACAGATCCATGAGATGGAGCACGGAAAGCACGCCCACCACCCGACGGCGATCGTCCACGACGGGTATAGCCCGCAGATCAGCCGCCTGCATCCGCTGGTACGCGTCGTGAAACGAATCACCAAACGAGGCTGTCACGATCTCGCGGCGGCAGAGGTCCTCGGCTGACGGCCGCACGTCCATCACGATCCGCGGAGCTGGCAGTCCGGCCCGCGTGAGCACATATTCGGTCCGCTTGTTGGGCGGCCCACAGCAGGCTGCGATGGCGTCGGGCCGCGTGGTCTGCTGGAGGAGATCGGCGTAAGCGATGGCCGAACAGATGGCATCGGTATCTGGATTGCGATGCCCGAAGACAAGGGTGCTCGGGTTGCTCATGGAGAAACAATCACGGGTGCTGGCTGAGGTGCTGGGGCGGACCGGGACAGGAGAGGATACCACGGGAAGCCCGGCCGAAACGCTGGCCCGAATCAGGCTGCGCGTTTCCCACCACTCATTGAACGACCAACGCCACCCCTCAGCACTGCGTAGAGCGAATCACTGAGAGATGACCTGTCGAAAAGCCCCATTCGCACCACGTCGAAACCGGCACGGCTGGCCAGCGAAAACCGCACCATTTCCGCCCTCGGAGCAAGCGGCCGACACAGTTGCGATTCGGCACCTTCACGATGACCCGGCCATGAGCGAAGCCGTAAAAACCGTTCGTCGTCGCGTGCTCAGCTCCGCAATGCTGGATTCATGGGATGGCTCCTGATCCGCTCACCGTCCGTGGAACACCAGCCCTCGGCTGCCCGCAAACCTTTCGTTATCGGCACGACAGGCAGTCATTCCACAGGCTTTCCAATCACAACCGCTCCACAAGGGGGAGGGTGAGCGCAGCCTCTTCCCCATGCCCCCGGCGAGAGGACGCCATCCATTGCAGAGCATGGCGGTCTGTCGACGACCGACGACCCGCTTAGTTCGCTTCCGGCGCGGCGGCCTGTTGCTTGCCGCCATCCCACAGGCCAACGCCTACGAGATACCAGCCCTCCGGCGTGGACTGCATGCTCATGCCGTTGAGACCGAAATAGCGGCTGATCTGCTCGAATTCGGGGAGCGAACTGCCGTCCACTTTCTGCTTTCCCCCGCTGGAATCACGCGTGGAATCCTGAGACGACCCACGCCGCTGACCATCCTGCGGTTGTCCGCCTTCCAAAACCCTCCTCAGCAACGTGCCGGCAAGGCTCTTGCTCTCGGGCAGACGACCGGCACGAAGCAGTTCATAGGCCGGCCTGATCTCCTTCTCCGTGCGACTGAACGAACTCATCGCCCACTCTCCGCCGAGCAGTTGCTTGAGTTCGGCGGCGACTTCCTGATAGCCGCCATCTTCAACGATCGACGAGGTGCGCGGATTGCTCAGCACGCGTTCGAGGAAGTCTCGGTGCGACGCCAGGAAAATGTGCCCGTGGGCAACGGCCACGGAGAGGTTCGGCCAGACCGTCTCCTTCTCCTGCCGCTCCCGCTGCCTGGCCCGCCGCCGGCCGGCAGCGTCGTCGCCGTCCGGCGATCCGGCGTTGTTCTCAGGGGTGGCCGCTGCCTTGACTGTCTCCCAGATCACATGCCCGTCGGCCTCGACCTTGCGGACGTCCGACTCGCTCGTCATCCCCTTGGCGATCACCGCCGCCACCGCTTCGGGATTGCTGGTCTCGATCGCGATCAGCATCCGCTCGCAGTCTGGATCGATGGGCGTCATGTGGTCGCTCGCGACGGCACACCGCTTCCCCAGATGCTTAATCAGGTCGTCACGCACCTTGATCTGCGGGCCATCCGGATCTTCCTCGAGGCTGGCGATGACATCCTCAAACACCCCCGCCTCACCGATGACGTCGTCCACCAGGGGTTGCATCGAGTCAAACGCGTTCGCGATGTCCCACTGAAAGGACACCCACGACCCCGCGCCGCCCGGCACCCATGCCGCCGGGGCGAGGCCCTCCGCGTTTGGAAAACGCAGCATGCGGGCCGCCTTCTCAAAGCGATCGGGACCGTCGGCCGGTCGGCCGTTCTGCGGCGGAGCATAGATCAGCGTGTTGTGCCGGAGATCGACGTTGCCTTCCCCGAAGAAAAGGTAGCCACCGGCAGCATTCACAGCGTCGAATCCCTGCCGTCGCAGGATGGCGATGTAATCGGGACCCTTCTTGTTTTTGTTGGGGGGAAACGTCCGCCGGTCGGCGGCCAAGTAGGCGAGCGGATCGACGAACCACCGCACCGGCGTTGCCGTCGCAGGCACATCCTTTCCACAGCGTTCCATCACCTTCGCAAATGCCGGCAACGCCGCGAGCGGATCAGTCCGAACGGCGGAAGCGCTGCCGATTGCCGGGGCCACCTCGGCCACGGCATCGGACCGATCGCCAAGGATGACGGCCGACGGTAGCACCGCGATGGCCAACTGCCGGGGCTTGGCGGTGGCCGACGCACCCGCCGCGGTGCCCGTCGACGCTGCGGCACCGGAAGCAGGCGGCGTGGGAAACGCGAAAGCCTTGATCGGGGCCGGAGCAGCGAGCGGCTTGGCTCCCTTGGCGGCCACCCTCCCCAGCAAGGCCTCCACGACCGGCCCGACCTCGGCCTCGCGGCCCGTGGTGTCGATGAGCGCGACCGTTGTCAGCATGCCGTCCGACCGTTCGATCACGGCCAGGGCGATCTCGCCGCCGGCGATCTTCTCGACCTCCTCGAGGGTGATCTCGAGCGTGCCCCGGAGCGGGTCGGCGGAGGTTCGGCCCTGCTGCCGCAGGCCATCCAGGAAGGTGCTCATGAGCGGATCGTAGACAAGGCCGCCAAGGGCCGACCGCTCAAACCGCTTCCGCAGGGCCTGGGGATCGGCCACGCTTACCCAGACGCGGGTGGAGGCCGGCAGCAGTTTTTCGCTCGGGGGAAAGGACGCCGCCTCGCCACGACCAGGAGTCAACGCGACGATCACCGCGGCGGCCAGAACGCAGGCAACGCAACACGCCATGCCCCGACCAGTCCCAATCCTGCACCACTCCCTGCGTCCCGACATGACAGCCTCCCTGATACACCAAATCCGGTGGAAACAAGCGTCGCGGCCGCATCCGTTGAAAATCCATCCATTCGGATGCCAGACGCATGCAGCGTTCCCCAGCGAAGCATCCAGCGTCGCCGAGCCGCGTTGCGGATCATACGAAAATCGACGGCAGGCGGCTACGGACGGGCGTCAGGCCTCGAGGAGGCAGGCATACGCCGACATGCCGGCGCCATAGGCCGTCATGAGCACCTTCTCGCCCGGCTTGATGCCGCGGTCCATGAGGTGCTTGAGAATGAACAGGACCGTGGGCGACGACATGTTCCCATAATCTTGAAGCACCTGCCTCGTCGGCGCCATCTGTTCCTCGGTCAGTTCGAGAGCCTCCTCGAGGGCCGCCACCATTCTGTCGCCGCCGGGATGGATGGCCCAGTGCTGGATGTCACCACGGGACAGCCCGTTCCGTTCGAGCAGTTCGTCGATCATCGGCGGCACTACGGTCCGCACGACCTTGGGAAGCTGCACCGACAGCTTATTGTGGAGCTTTCCCTGCTTGTAGACATACCGCACATCTTCGCGGAAGGAGGTGTCGATGCATCCAGCCGAATCGATGATTCGCAGGCCCTCTGGGCGGGTCCACAGGACCGCCGCCGCCGCCCCGTCGCCAAAGATGGCGTTGGAGATCAGCAGGCTCATGTCGTTATCCATCTGGTAGGTCGCGCTGCAGATCTCCACCGCAACCGACAGGACGATCCCCTTCGGGTTGGCATGTAAGCTATAGGCGGCCAGATCGATATTGGGCAATGCCCCGCCACAGCCGCTCCCCACGGCGTCGAATACGCGGACGCCACGGTCGAGTTTCATCGCCTCGAGCAGGTAGGTCGACACCCCCGGGCAGATGTAGCCGGTACAGGTGTTGACGACGATCTCGCGAATGTCGGCCACCGATGCCCCCAGCTGGGCGAGGGCCGCCACCGCCGCCCGCTGCGACAATGCGGTGGACCAGTGGGTGAACCGTTCCATCCGTCGGTCGGCATCCTCATTCTTCAGCGAGAGGACGTCGAGTTCTGTGTCGAATGACAGGTAGCGGGTAAGGATGCTCGGGTGCGAAAAGACTTTTTCCAGGACGTCCATGCTGCGCTCGGACAGCACGTCGCCGTAGTGCGCCCGCACCAGTTCCATGCCCCGTGCCTGCGCGACGCGCACCGGCGGATTGGCAATCCCCACGGCTGCGATCCGGACCGCTGGCGAATCATTCGAAGGCTGACGCACGCATCTCTCTCTTTCGAAACAGGTTTCCGAACATGGCACCGGACGACTGGCGGCCGCTCCGGGCCAAACCCAAAGCCTACACGAAGCGGAGCCGGGATCGAGTGTGTGGCCGCGTACTCGGGATGAAATCGCCCCCCCGCGGTGGCCCCTTGACGGCACCACCGCTGCCGGGACACGATACCGTTCGGTCATACACCGTTCGACTGCCCGAGCGAAGACCCAGGAAAGAGCCATGTCGGACGAAGGAATTCGCTCACGCGTAGAAAAGACGATCGTAGACGTCTTGAAGGTCGATGCCGCGGACCTCGGCGGTGATCAGCGGATTCGCGAAGATCTCGGTGCCGATTCGCTCGATTCCGTGACGCTCGTCATGGCCCTCGAGGACGAGTTTGGCGGCTCGATTAACGACAACGATGCGAAGTCTCTGGCGACCGTTGGCGATGTGATCGCCTACATCAGCCGGCGCGTCGAGGAAAAAGCCCTGGCATGAATCGCCGGCGGGTGGTCGTCACCGGCATCGGCATGATCTCGCCGTTGGGCATCTCGGCCCCGGAGTGCTGGTCGTCCCTGATGGCGGGGCGGAATGCGGTGGCTTCTGTGCCGTCGTCATGGCGGCGTTACGCCGAGACGGCATCGACGATCTGGGCTCCGCTTCCCTCCATCGACTGGCCGTCGCTGGGCATCGGCAGAATCGAGCAGATGCAACTCGATACCAGCGGCATGCTCGCGATCGCGGCCTCGTCTGAGGCGATCCGCGACGCGGGCATCGGCACCTCATCCGCCGATGCCAAGAAAAACACCTTTCACCTCGAAGGCCAGGCCCCGGACCGCTGCGGCGTCTTCATGGGCACCGGCGTGGGCGGCATCACCTCCTTCGTGGGTAACCTCGCCAACCACGTCATGAGCCCGCTGACAGGCGACGTCCCCGATCCTGCGGTCCTGCCTCCCATGCCGCCCCGCTTCAATCCCTACGCTGTTCCGTCCATGATGCCCAACGCCGTGTCGGCCCTGCTCGGCATCCGCTGGTCGCTCGGCGGGCCGAACCTGACGTTTTCGCAGGCCTGCGCCGCAGGAACCGTTGCCGTCGGGCACGCCTTCCAGGCGATCGCCGCCGGCTCGGTGGACATGGCGCTCTGCGGCGGTGCCGAATATCTCTGCGATCCCTATGGCGGCATCTTTCGGGGTTTCGACATCGCCCGAACCCTGGCGGCAGAGGGCTCCGATGCCCAGCGGGCCAATCGCCCCTTCGACCGCGACCGCACCGGCTTTCTCTTCGCCGAGGGTGGGGCCGCCGTGCTGGTCTGCGAGGAGGCCGAGGCCGCCCGCCGCCGTGGAGCGCGGGCCTATGCGGAGATCGTCGGCTATGCCGAAAACTTCGACGCCTACAGCATCATGTCGATGGAACCTTCGGGCACGCGGATCGCCGAGATGGTCGCCGCCGCCTTGCGCGACGCCGCCTGCGAGCCGGGCGACGTGGACTATATCAACGCCCACGGCACAGGCACGGCAGTCAATGATGAGATCGAGTCGTCGGTCATCGAGCGACTCTTCGGAGCGACGCCGCTCGTCGCTGCGACGAAGTCGCTTACCGGTCACTGCATCGGGGCCAGCGGCGGCATCGAAGCGGCAGTCACCGCGTTGTCGATCGCCCACCAGGCGACCCATGCGTGCCACAACCTTGAGCATCCGATCCGCGACCTCCGGTTCGCCCGCGAGGCCGGTCCCTGCCCGATCGAGACAGCGATCACGCAGTCGTTCGCCTTCGGTGGACACAACGCCGCCGTCGTCATGAAACGGACAGGCTGAGCGGCTCCGCTCAGCGCTTGCTCGCAGCCTTCTTCTTGGCGGCCTTCTTGCTCGCAGGCTTTTTGCTGGCGGACTTCTTCACCGTGGACTTCTTGCCAACCCGGGCCTTCGTGGCGACGGCGGCCTTCTTCTTGACGACCACTTTTTTGGCCACAACTTTCTTCCGTTTCTTTTCCACGGCGCCCCTCACCGCCGCCGGCTTCTTCTTTTTCGCCGCCGGCTTCCGCGCGGGACCGGCAGTGCGTCGCGACCGCCTCGCATCGGCCACCTCGTCGAGAAACTCGTTGGCCTGGAGGGCGAGGTCGGCAGCCGACAGCGGCTCCACCTCGTCGATGATGAACAGTGCCAATTCGCCCCGCTGCTGCGCCGTTGCCAGCGTCTGATACTCCGAGAGCGTCAGGTCGTCATGGTCGTCATCCTCGCTGGAGAGAAACTCGAAACCGACGCGCTGCTTCGCATCCCAGCCGTCAACGTGGAACTCGACGCCGTATTCCCGAAACAGGAGGTTTCTCTCAATTGCATAGCCCCGCGCCCTGAACAGGCGGGCCAACAGGTCACAGCCTTCGGTCTCTGAAAGAAATTCCGACATGGTGATTCGCCTTCTGAAAGCCTTCTGGAAAAATGATTGAGATTCGACCGCGGAGAATAGCTGATTCGAGGAAGTTACGCGATGCGTGGTGGGCCGGTGGTCGCCGGAGCCACCGCACAAAGAGATGGAGAATGAGACACTGCGACGAGACTTCTGCCCTCCCAGCGGTGCGGTCCACCCGACAGACGGAGCCTGCGAATCAGGATCGAAAACCAGGTTGCCCAAATCGGCCGGTCGTGGCTAGACTCCGCGCCGGTGTTGAGTCCCGATCCACATATTCCGTGAGGAGATAGGCCATGGGCAAAGGCAACAATTCCCAGAAGAACGACAAGAAGAACAAGAAGCCGAAGCAGGAAAAGGCGAAGCCCGCCGCAGGCAAGTGATCATCGGCCGTTGCAGGCAGGGCTGGCGGTACCTCCCCCTGCCCTGTGGCGGCAGGTGATAAACTCATCGTTCGCCCGGCAGTCCCGCGAGGCGGCTGACCGGGCTTTTCACATGGGCCCTCTGAAATCTTGAGCGGACACGCATGACAGGTTCGGGAATGAAGCGGCGGGCTGTGGTGACGGGATTGGGTGTCGTCACCTCTCTGGGCAGATCGGTCGGCGGATTCTGGGATCGCCTCGTCCGCGGCGACAGCGGCGTGGGACCGATCACGCTGTTCGATACATCTGGCTATCGAGTCCAGTTCGGCGGTCAGGTGACGTGGGAGCCGGAGCAGGAGAACATCGCCAATCCCAAGGACCTTCGGCGGATCGACAGGTTCGCACAGTTCGCCATTGCCTCGGCCCTCGATGCAGTGGCCGATTCGGGGCTCGAGTTCTCAAAGGAGGACCCTTACCGCTGCGGCGTGGCGATCGGTTCCGGGATCGGCGGGCTCAACGAGTTTGAGGCCCAGCACGAGCGACTTCACACCAAGGGCATCGACAAGGTCTCTCCCTTCTTCATCCCAAAACTTCTCCTGAACACCGCCAGCGGGCATGTCTCGACATTGTTCGGAGCCAAGGGGGTAAACATCGCCGCAGCGACCGCCTGCGCCAGCGCCGCCAACTCGATCGGCAGCGCCCTGCGAGCCATCCAATACGGCGATGCCGACGTGATGCTGACAGGCGGCAGCGAGGCCGCGCTGACCCCGATGGGGTTGGCGGGCTTCCAAAACATGCGTGCCCTCTCGTTTCGCAGTGACGCCCCGCAGCAGGCGAGCCGGCCCTTCGATGTCGATCGCGACGGTTTCGTGCTCGCAGAAGGTGCCGGGGTGGTCGTGCTTGAGGAACTGGAGCATGCCCGACGGCGTGGCGCCCGCATCTATGGCGAACTCAAGGGCTACGGGGCCAGCGGCGACGCCGGGCACATCACGCAGCCTGACGAGGAAGGGCTGGGGGCATCGCGGGCGATGACCATGGCCCTTCGAGACGCCGGGCTCGACACCGACGCCATCGACTACATCAACGCCCACGGCACGAGCACCCCGCTCGGCGATGCGGCCGAGACGGCCGCCGTGAAGCGTGTCTTCGGACCTCATGCGAAGCGGCTCGCGCTCTCCAGCACGAAGAGCCAACTGGGGCACACGCTCGGCGCCAGCGGTGGCATCGAATTGGTGGTGTGTGCGCTCGCCCTCGAACGCAACGTGATCCCCCCCACCATCAACCTCGACACGCCCGACCCAGCCTGCGACCTCGACTACACGCCGAAGGTCGCCCGCGAGGCGCGGCTCCGGGCCACGATGTCAAACAACTTCGGCTTCGGTGGCCACAATGCGTCGCTCATTCTGAGCCGGCTGGACTGACGTCGCCGGCCCCCAACTGTCCGCCTGCAGTTCAGCCGGGATTCCCGCTGATCGCCGCACAGTTTTGCTCCGCCGCCGACGCATCCCGTAGCATTCGGCCGGTGTTTTCTTCGGGGCAGCCACACGTCGTCATGATAGACGTAGAGGTCATGCAGGTTATGGACGACATGTGGGTCATGAAGGTCATGAAGTCATGGAGGGCGACATGAAATGCCTGAACTGGAACGGAATGATCCAGACGCTGGTGCTCGTCCGCCTGGGACAAGAGCTCGGCTCCGATTCCCGTATCGCGCGGGCAGTGCACGATCTGTTCGATGCGGTGCTGACTGTCCTGCGGTGAGCCGGCGCAAACAGGTGCCTGGCACCTTCTTCCCTGTTTCTCACCCGAGACTGTCAGTCCGGCAGGTGAAAGAAGCCGATCCCGAGAATCAGATAGACGGCCAGGAGGAGAACTCCCTCGAACCAGTTCGCCTTGCCGTCTTGGATCAACTCGCGGGTGATCATCGTGGCGAGCACGATCGCCACCACCTCGAAGGAAGTGAATGCCAGATCCATCGGCTGCCCGAGTAGACGGCCCGCGAAGACGAGCAACGGAGCCACAAGCAGCATGAGTTGGATCGACGAGCCGACCGTCGCGCTCAGCACGAGCGACGGCCGCCCCTGCCGGGCAAAGTGGCAGCTGGCAAGAACCTCCCCGATGCTGCCGATGCCGCCGAGCAGCACGAGGCCACTGAACGTGTTCGAGAGTCCGAGCTGTCTCGCGGTGGGCTCGAGGGCCTCGGAGAGGAGTTCGCTCATGAGGCCCAGAAATGCCGCCGCCACGACGAGCGTCGCAAGACTGCCCCACAGCGGGGAGTCTGGATGCTCGTCGCCGAATGCCTCGTCAACTGTGAGCCCGGTTCCACCACCGCGCGAAAACAGCGTCACCGCCACGTTGATGCCGTAGAGTGCCAGGAGCACGACGGACATCTCCAAGGAGAGATCGCGGGTGCCGTCGGGCGTGCCGAGATTGAAGACGGCAGGCACGATGAAGCCGAACGCGCAGATCATAAGCATCGACGCGCTGACCCGCAGTCGCCGCGAGTCGAACTGCTGCTCGCCATGCCGCAGGCCGCCGACAATAAGCGCCAGCCCGAGGCTGACCAGCAGATTGGCGATGATCGCTCCGGTGAGCGAAGCCTTCACCACGCCCGTCAGGCCATGCTGGAGGGCAACTCCGCCGATGATCAGTTCGGGCAGGTTGTTCAGGGTCGAATTCAGCAGCCCGCCGATGGTGGGACCGAGCTTTGATGCCAACTGTTCTGTGGCGGTTCCCATGATGCCGACGAGAGGGAGAATCGCGACGAGCGACGCGCAGAACACGATCGTCGGATGAACGCCGTACCACTCGAGGCCGATGGCCAACGGTACCGCGACGAGCAGCCAGAGCCGATTCATATCACGTTCTCCCTCATCGGCCGTCAGGCCAGCTCGAAAATCACCGATGCCTGCGAACGTTCACCAACTCACAAAAAGCCCCCGGCGGAAGCCGGGGGACTCCGGTCATGAACATCGTCCCGCGAGCATGAAAACCCGGGCTCGTCCAACGACGCGGTGTCCCCGGGCTTCCGCCCGGGGCTTCTTGTCAAACGTGGCCGAGCCCAGCCCTGCGAGCCGGCTCCACGGTCTTCCGGGAAATTTCCGGGAAGTGGCGGCCGCGAGCGTACATACTCTATTGATACCACGACCGATCCACAACAAAACGCCGCTTTATCCGCCGCGCTGCATGACCAATCCATCCGACCACCGCGAATGGCACCGGCTTTTCAATGCCGCGCTCAACGACGAACTCAACGACGCCGACACGCAGGAACTCGCCGCCGTGCTGGGATCGAGCGCCGAGGCTCGCCAACTGTGGTTCCTCTATCACGACAACGAGTGCTCCCTGGCCGAGATGAAGCCTGTGGTTGAGGTGAAGTCTTGCTCGACGGGCCTGTCGTGGTTCTCCTGGCGTCAACTCACAGCGGTGGCGGCGGGATTGTTCATCGGCTTGTTCGGTGCCTCGGCGGTATGGGGGTATGTCGGGTCATACGCAGGCAAGGTGGTCACCCTGCTCCAGGAGAGCTTCGAGTCGGGTCCGCCGCCGCGAACGAAGGGCATTCCTGTCGAAGCGGGGCACTGGAGCGGCGATTACTCGCAGGTCGTGGGCGAGTATCGGGGGGTGAAGCCGGCTAGTGGCAAGAAGATGCTGCGATTCCTGCGATCGGATTACGAGGGCAAGCCAACGCGGGATGGCCTCATAGGAGACGTATTCCGCATCATCGATGTGAGCGGGCCTGAGTGCGACGTGGCCCGTGGAGATGCCTGCGTCTCCGTCGAGGCCCGCTTTGTTTCCCTGCCTGAAGGCGTTCCCGGCCCGGCTGCCTGCGGCATCTCGATGCATGCCACGGATGCCCTGCCAACACCCGACGAGCGTCGTGAGTTCATGGAGATCACCGATCGTCCGCATGCAGCAGCTGCCGGCGCGTTGCATTCCGGCATGACCATCCTGGCGACATCGGTTCGCAATGCAAGGATCGAGACCAATCGCGATGCATGGGGAGCCCTCCGCGGAGAGTTGCGGCTGCCACCTGGCACCCGTTTCCTTCTCGTGCATCTCTCCTTGTTTGAACCAAATGGCCCACGAGCACCGCAGCCCCGCGAATTCGCGGGGCTTTTTGTCGATGATATTCGCATTGTGCTCACGCATCGGCCACCGCTGCCATGAAGACTGCGTTTTCCACTCCGGCCGCTCCCGACCGTGTGACTATGATTCGCATGATTCGCATGAAACACTTCTGCCTATCCATCACCGCCCTGCTGCTGGCGCAGACCGTTGCCCTCGCCGCGGAGGAAGCTCCGGTCGTGGCCATGCCTTCGCAGCATCAGGCCCTGCTCAAGGAACACTGCAGCAAATGCCACAACGAGCAGCAGCAGGAGGGCAGCTTTCGCGTGGACGATCTGCCGTTCACCATCACCACGCTCGAGTCGGCGGAGCGTTGGCAGAAGGTGCTCAACCAGTTGAATTCGGGCTCCATGCCGCCCGACGACGAAAAGCAGCCGGAAGGCCTGGCGAAGACCAATTTTCTGGATGATCTGTCGCACGTGATGGTCGCGGCTCGGAAGAGCCTGGGCGATCAGCAGGGTGTGATCACCATGCGGCGGCTGAACCGCCGTGAATACCGCAACACGCTCCGCGAACTACTCGGCGTGGAGATCAATGTGAGCGAACTGCCACCCGACACGACCTCGGAGGGCTTCGACACGGCGGGGGCAAACCTGTTCATGTCGAGCAGCCAACTCGAGCAGTATCAGGCCCTCGGGTTGGAAGCCCTGACGGAAGCCTTTGAACGGCAGGCCGCCACGGCCGTCGAGAAAACGATGCACTACGAAGCCGAGACGACGACACCAAAGGTGCGAGACTTCGTGAAGTATCAGATCGACGCCAAGGAGCG
>CAMCQY010000079.1 GCA_945877135.1 Candidatus Kuenenia stuttgartensis | reverse complement strand
GCCGCTGCGTGCTAACGCGCCGTGATACAGCCGGTGATCAAGCCGGGGATACAGCGATCGATGCAGACAGGAATGCCGAAAGACGCCCATCCGCGACGTGAGCCTTTGGCGGTGCCAGACTGCGGCATGATGGGCGTGCCGGTGCGGGTGTCGCTCTGGCTCGTGGCCGAGGGCGCCGACGTGCTGGAGGGAGATCGCGTGGTGGAACTCCTCGCTGGCGGTGCGACCATCGATCTGGAGTCGCCCGTTTCTGGTCGCCTGGTAACGCAGTTCGTAGACGAGGATGAGGTGGTAACGCCCGGCACGGTGATTGCCGAATTCGAGGCCGCGCCATGACGCACTGGCAGACCCCTTCGCCTCCGTCTGCGACGGGAGCATTGGCCCGCGTCGGCACGCTCGGTTTGACGCGCGACGATCTGGGACTCCTGGGCCTCGCGCTGGCCGGCGCGGCGACGATGTTTCTCGTGCAGCCGCCGGCCGACTGCTGGATGCTCGCCTGGCTGGCACCGCTGCCGTGGCTGGCGATCGTGCAGGCCGACCGCATCTCGGCCGCGCATCCCTGGCGAACCCTGTGGATCGGCGGCTTCTGCCACTGGCTGGCCACGATTCACTGGCTGCGGCTGCCGCACCCCGCGACGTCGATCGGCTGGGTGGCGCTGTCGGTCTATCTGGCGTGCTTCCTGCCACTCTTCGTCGCGATCGCCCGCCGGCTGGTGCATGGCTGGCGGTGGCCGCTGGTGGTGGCGGCGCCCGTGGCGTGGATGGCCTGCGAGCAGCTCCGTGGTTCGGTGCTGGGTGGCTTCACGTTCGGCGGCCTCGGGCACACCCAGTGGCGGTGGACAACGCTCATCCAGCTGGCCGACTGCCTGGGGGCGGTTGGTGTCGGGGGCGTGGTGATGGCCGTGGCCGCCGCCCTGGCCGAGGTCGTCGCCGCGGTGGCGTCACGGGAACGCGTTCGCGCCGCCGTCCTGTCTGGTCTGGCCGCCACCGTCCTGCTGGCCGCCACCCTCGGCTACGGACGTTGGCGGATCGAGGGCGAACCGCGGACAGACCGTCCCGCGATCGATGTGCTGCTCGTGCAGGGATCGATCGACACCGAACTCAAACACGATCCCGCTGCCGCAGGCGACGTGGCACGGCACTACGACGACCTCACAATGGCCGCGCTGGACTTGCGTGAAGGACCAGCCGTGGGTGAAGCCGGCCCATCGCGGCCGGACCTCATCGTCTGGCCAGAGACGATGTGGCGGTGGGGTCTGCTCGACATTGATCCCGACGAGGTGCTGCCGGAGAGCGTGGTCGAACAAACGCTTGCCGGCCGGGATGCGACCGGGACTGCCGCCGACAGGCAGGCACACTGTCGTCGTATTCTCGAGCAGGAGCGGCTCACGCTGCTGGCCGCCTTCGCGCGGCGGTATGGCACGCACTGGCTGGTTGGCCTCGACAAGCAGGTGGTCACACCCCACGCCCCCTCCGGCGCGAGGAACTACAACTGTGGGTTGTTTCTCGATCCCGAGGGCGTCGCGATGGCGTGCTACAGCAAGCAGCATCCCGTGATGTTTGGTGAATACATCCCGTTCGCTGAGCGGTTTCCCTGGCTCTACCGGCTCACGCCGCTCCCGGCTGGCCTGACGGCAGGCACGCAGCCGGTGGCGGTGACGATCGCCGGCTCGCGGGTGGCGGTGAACATCTGCTATGAGACAGCCCTCCCCGAGGCGGTGCGGTCGCTGGTGCTCGACCTCGCCCGCCAGGGCGACCGGCCCGACGTCATCGTCAACCTCACCAATGACGGCTGGTTTTGGGGGTCGAGCGAACTCGACATGCACCTGACGGCGGCGATCTTCCGGGCGGTTGAAGTGCGGACACCGCTGGCGATCGCGGCAAACACGGGGTTTTCGGCCTGGATTGACGGTTCGGGGCGGCTGCTGGCCAGGGGCCCGAGGAGGGCCACCGGCATCCTGCGGGCCCGCGTCAGGGCGGACGGCCGCATGAGCCCGTGGCTGGTGTGGGGGAGTCTGCCGCTGGGGACGTGCGTGGCGGTTGCAGCGGTCGCGCTGCTGTCGGGATGGTCTCGGCGAGGGAGGTTGCAGACTCGTTGACCCGCCTGCCGATCAACCCTTAGGCTGACAGGAGCGGGCGGGAGGCGGTGCCATGCCGCCCGTTGAAACGTCGCCATTCCGCGAGCGCAGTGGGTCGACCATGAAAAACGTCCTCGGCAAGATCTTCGTGTTTGGTGTGTTCGTCATGAGCCTCATGCTCATGAGCTTTGCCGTTGCGATCTATTCGTCGCACGTCAATTGGCAGGAGGTCGCCAAGAAGAAGCAGGACGATCTGGACAAGCTCAAGGCGGAGGAGTCCAGTCTCAATCAAGAGATCACGCGGCTGACCGCGAACGTCGCCTCGTCGGAGGCGGCCCGCGACCAGGTGATCGCCAAGTTTCAGCAGGCACTCATCGAGAAGGATCAGGAGCTCAAGAAGCTCACAGAGGCCCGTGATGAGAAGTTGACCGATATGCAGAAGAAGATCGCCGATCTGGCGACCGTCGAGGCCGACCTCACCCGGGCCAGGGAGGAAGTCGCGAAGCTGCAGGCCGAGGTTCGCGACCGGCAGCAGAAGGTCGACGCGCAGGTGACCAGAGCCGCCGAAATCGCCGGACAGTTGCATGAGAAGGAATCGTTCCTCGAGATTGCCAACGAGCGGAAGTCGCAACTGGAGAAGCAGGTCGCCCAGGCCCGCCTGCTCCTGAAGCAAAACGGCCTCTCGCTCGACAGCCTGCCGAAGGACCGCGTGCCGACGATGAACGGCGTGGTCATGGCCGTGGCGGACGACGCCATCGAGGTGTCGCTTGGCTTCGACGACGGTCTCCAGACCGGTCATCAGATCGAGGTCTATCGCAACGACGAATATCTGGGACGCGCGATCGTGAAGAGCGTGAAGCCCGACCGTGCGATCGCCGTAATCGTGAGGGAATACTCGCGGGGCATCGTCCAACGGGGCGACAAGGTCACCACGCGACTCAAAGCTTGATCCCGCCCCTGAGCCTGCCCCCAGACTCCGAACCCTTCTGAATGCCATGGCCGACGATTCGAAGTCCAATGCTCCGCGTCCACCGATGAACGTCTACACGGCGATGCTGCTGCTGTCGTTCATCGCCGTGTCGAGCGGCTGCCTGATTCTGGCACTGGACCTGTTTTTCAGGCGGATGCCCTTGCCGTTGAAGCCCTAGCATCAGACGCCACGGGTGTCGCCATGTTCGGCTGGCTGCGGTCCCGACGTCGCCGCTCGATCCAGGATCGGCCGTGGCCGCCGGTCTGGGAGGACATCCTCAGGCGAAACCTGCGGCAGATGCAGTGGCTCGCCGCTGACGAGCGGGAGCGGCTGCGGGCGTGGGTCGCGGTGTTCATCGCCGAGAAGCGATTCGAGGGCTGTCGCGGCATGACGATCGACGACGAGGTCCGCGTGTCGATCGCCGGCCAGGCTGGTCTCATCGTGCTGGGGATGCCCGACGAGTTTTTCGACCGCCTGCAGTCGGTGCTGGTCTATCCGGGCGACTACCTCGTCTCGCGGTCGACGCCGCTGGAGGGTGGCGGTGAATTGCAGTGGCAGGAACCGCGGCTGGGCGAGACCTGGAACGGCGGCAGCATGGTGCTCTCCTGGCCGCGGGTGGTTGAGGGGGGCCGGCTCCGCGACGGACCGCGGAGTGTGGTGATCCACGAATGTGCCCATGTCATCGACCTGCTCGACGGCGAGATCGACGGCGTTCCGCCTTTGGCGTCGGCCACCGCACGTCGCGAGTGGATGCGGGGCATGGCCGACTGCCGGGAACGGTTTGCGGAGGCGCTCGACGAGGGGCGGTTCGTCGCGTTCGACGACTACGCCGCCGAAGGGCCAGGGGAATTTTTCGCGGTTGCCAGCGAGTGCTTCTTCCAGGATCCGCACCGGCTCCACCGGTACGATCGCGACCTCTACGCACTCATGGCCGAGGCGTGGCTGCAGGATCCGAAGGCCCGCGTGCCGGTGCAGCGGGCGCGGTAGCGGCCGCGTCGGCCGCCTCTGCGGGGGTGGGCGTGCCGATCGCACGGGGCGCCAGGCTCACGAGCATGCCCGACGGAGAGGCCAGCAACAGTCGGTCGGAGTGCGTATTCACTACCGGCAGGGTGAACGGTCCGAGGCAGAGCCGCTCGCGGGGGGAACCGTCGGCCAGATGAAACGCGGAGAGTTTCCCCAACTCGTCGATCAGCCACACGCGGCCGCCACCGACAGCGAGGATGGTGCCGGTCAGGCAGGTCTGCCAGAGTTCGGCCCCTGTCTCGGCAGAATAGGCCGCGATTCCAAGGTCGCCGAGCGATACCACGATCGTGTCGCCCGAGAGAAAAGGCCCGGAGAAGGCGGGGCCCGGCAGCACCGTGTGCCAGGCCAGTCGCAGGTCTTTCGTGCCGGTGGGGAGTTCGATCCGGGCGAGGTCGCCGGCGGTGGTGGCGGCGAAAATACTGCGGTCTCGCACCACCGGCGGACCCGCGGGTGGATTCTCCAACGAGAATTCGAGCCGCCGCCAATCGAGTTCGCTCGGCTGCAGGGTGACGAGCAGCCCGTCCGAGGTGCACCACAGCACGCCGTCCACCAACGGGATCGGCGTGATTGCGACGTCGTTGCTGCCGCCGGCATGGATCGCGATCGGCTCCAAGTTCTCCTTCCGCTGCCGTTTGGACTTGGTTTTCTTCGCGGATTTTTTGGCAGTCTTCGCCGTCGAGGATTTGTCGTCCGCCGGTGTAGATGCCGCGGGCTGCCGCTGCGGATGGACGGCGAAGCGGTTGATGGCACCGGCGGCGGTGGGCACGTAGACCCAGTTGCCGATCACGGCAGCGCCTCCCGACACGCTTTGGCCGATCGGCTCCTGCCAGCGGAGCTGGCCGGTGGATCGTTCCACACCGGTGAGGCCCTGTTCACTTGGTATGGCGACGAGATCAGGGCCGATGCCGGCCCGTGTGATCGGGCCACCGCGGGAGCCGACCCGCTGTGACCAGAGCAATGAACCGGGACGCGGAGCCCCGGCCGCGGGCACGCCATCGCCCCACGGGGCGGCCTGCACGGCATGGACGGTGCCATCGGTGGTCTGCGCCACGACGAGGCCGTCTCCCACGACCACCTGATTCAGGCTGTAGCCGCTGGCGACGTAGGGCAGTTGCAGGATCCACTCCCTGGTCAGCCCCGCCCCATCGGCCGTGAACTCGTCGGCGGCCGTGCCGGCGAGGCAGGCCTGCCCGAGGGCTGGCGTGGGTGCAACCGCCGCGGAGGCAAGTGCCAGGAGCAGGATCGAGCAAGCCGAGGCGTGAATCCTGACGATCATGGCTGTGGCCTGAGAAACGGGGGCAGGGCGTCTTTCGGAGCGGCGGGGACAAATTCCCGTATGCGAAGCTTAGCCCACGAAATCAGGGCCTGCGAAACTGCTAAACTCCTGGACTTCCGGCGCGATCCCCGAGGGCCCGTGCCGCCCCCGGACGAGCCTGAAACAACGAGGCAATGTGTCGATGCGGCAGGACCCCCCCTCCGATTCCCGAAACCATCCGCAGGCCGATCCGCAACGCAGCCGACCGAGCGATCCTGCGGCCGTCGTGCTGGGGTACCTGAACTTCTCCTCCGGGACCTTCGATCCGGCCGTCTGGCGGGCGATGAACGCGCTTTTTGAGTCCGTCGAACCGGCCCCGGCCGGCGGCATCGCTGCCGGACCGATCCCGGAGCGGCCCGATGCCGCGGCCGGGGTGGCCGTGCTGCTGGCCGAGCGGCTCCAGACCCTCGCGGCGACCGAAACTGCCTTTCGGGATGCTACACAGGCCAGGGCGGTGATCGACCTGCTCTTCTCCCGGCTGCTGCCGGCCTACCGGGATTTTCATGGCGATCTTCTGGAACATCAGCCGGTCGGCGGCCTGGAGCGGCCATTCTTTTTGATGGCGGCAGCGCAGGCCATCCTGGCCAGCAACAAGTCCGGGGATTTGGCTGGGGATCTGGCCGGGGCCGATCCTGACGCGGTCGTGCACGAGGCGATCGGCCGGCTCAATGACTACGTCGGCTGGCGGCCGGTGGCCGTGCTGGAGAATGGTCAGCTTTCCGAGTCGTATCCGCATGAGCGTGTTCGACCGGTGCCGCTGTTCATACGCGGAGCGGGGGCTGCACATGGCCGCTATCGTCGGCTCGTCGAGGATGCGCTCGCAATCCTCGAGCAGGCACCGGAACAGCTGCTGCGGCAGGCCGACTTCGACCTCGCCCTGTTGGAGGAATTGGCCTTCGATCCACGGGCCTTTGATTTCATGCATCCCGCGGCAAGCAGGCCCAACTATCTCTTCGGCCTGTGGGATCCCGCCTGCATCGACGGGCAGGGCTTCTACCGACGAATGGTCGTGCAGCAGGCCACGCTCGATGGCATCTTGTCGTGGGCCGAGGCGGCGGTCGAGTCGTCCGCCGATCGAGAGCCGGCGCGGCAGACACAGCTGCGGCGCGAGTCGGCGGCGGTGCTGGCGGGGGTGATCCTGATGGCGTCGGGGCTCTCCGGGCACGGGCCGGGAGCGTCTTCCGCGAGCCTTCCGCTGGCCGATTTGCTGCCGCGAATCGCAGGCTACCGCGATGAGTTCTACCGCTGGCTGATGGCCCAACTCCCGGAGGATCATCGGCAGCTCTTGGACGACGAAACCCGCCGCCTGCGGCAGCCGTTCGGGGGCGTGCGACGGCACATCAACAGCCTGCTGGCCGGTCGGCGGGCGCGGCAGGTGGAGAGCGTGGCGTTGGCGGCCGTGCTTGCGCGGCTTGGTCGGGCGGATGGCGCAGAGCGGATGGCTGGCATGGTGCCTGCCGCGTCGGCCCGCATGGCAGCCCGCATTACAAGCCGCGTCGTGGCCGCGCAGCAGTCGTTGCGGCAGGCGGCCGCCGCCGACGAGAGCATCTCTGCGCGTGAGAGCATCTGTATGAGAGAAAGCACCGCCGCACTCGATCATCTCGACACCGCGACCGCGCTCCTCATGCGGGCGGTGGCATGTGGCGCGGTGGTCGATCCGTGGAACATCCTCGGCCTGGGCGGTCAGTTTCCGCTGCACGAACCCGGGGGCGAGAGCCTGACCGATTCACGTGTGGAGGACCTCGTGGCGATCACGGAATCGATCCTCGACGGCTATGCCGCCGTGTGGCGGCAGGCAGCGCTCGACGGACCGCCGGTCGCGGCGGCGCGGGCGGCGGCTGCGGTCGAGACGCTCGGCGGGTGGTGGGATCGGTTCGCGACGACGACGGTGTCGGGAGTGCCGCATCTTTCGGGCCGAGAGGTTCACGATTCGGCCCGCGAGGTGATCGCGGCACTTACACGCCGCCGCGAGACCGCGCCCCTGCCGCCACCACCAGGATTCTGGCGGCAGGAGGTGGCGTTGTTCTCGTCGCCCGAGACGCATGCACGGGCCACTGATTGTCTGCTCCACGAGGGGGATCTCGATGGGGCGATGGGTCTGCTCGTGCACTGGGCCTCGTTGCTCGAGGGTCCGGCGATCGACCGCTCCGGCGGCGTCTGGATGGGGGAGGCGACGCGGTGGATGGCGCGGGCCTGCGCTGATCGATCGGAGGCAGGCCGATCCCGGGTGCGCCGGTTCATCGAATTGGTCGACGCCAACACCAGTGGTGTGGCCGACGTGATCGCGGCTGCGGCGACCGGTCGCGAACCGGGCGATGGCCGGCGATCGGGCCGCGACGCCGACGGTTCCGACGGACCCCAGGATGACTTCGCCGACGAACAGACAGATGACGATGACAGCAGCGAGGAGAGCGTGGCGTCGGCCTATGAGTCGATGGTCTGGCGCGACTCCACGGATGACGGTGTCGATGGTGGCATGCTCGACCTGGAGGGCGGAGGCGGCTCGACGCTGGCGGGCGTGGCATCCGTCGAGGCGGCGGCTGAGTTTATGGCTGGCGTCTGCAGCCTGCTCGCGGACGCGGCGGTGGCCTGGTGCACGATCGATGCAGCGACCGGCGTGAAAGCCTCGCAGGCCGAGATTGATGCCGTCTCGGGCTGGCGGGAGTCGGTGCGGCGGCTGCGTCGCACGCTCGTTCGCGCGGCGGCAGTGGTGGCCGGTCGCGATGCCACGCCGTCTCCGGGCATGTCGCCCATGGAATTCGACAAGCTGCGGTGGCACCGCGATGCCGCGGCCGAACAGTTGATCGAGACGGCGGTGCTCGCGAGCGAAACGCTCTGGCTGCTATCGGCGCGGCTGCACGGCCCCGGGCTGCATCGCATGGTTCAGACTTCGCCCCGACGGCAGCGGGTGGGCAAGGCGTCGATCGGCAGGCTCTTTGCGGCGTTGCTCGCGGGCGAGGCCGAGGCGACACGGGATCAGCTGGCACTCGTGCGGAGCAGGCTTGTCGGGCGGATGGTGCTCTATGTGCCGCTGTCGCGTGGCGGTGATCCCAAACGGATCGTGCTGGCGCGGAGTCGGGAGCGGCTGCTGACCCGGCTTGCGGCATGCCTGCCTCGGCTGGGGCTCGTAGAGGAGACGGCCGAGATCGTCCACCTCGCCAAGGCACTCGAGAGTCGGCGGCCTCGCGGTGCGGCGAGCGTGAGCGAGTTCGATCGGGTGTTCGAGGCTGCCGCGAAGGCGCTCGTGGAGCGGATCGTGGAGACGGCGACGGCGGCGGAGCCGGGCGGAACGAAGCCGGAGACGGCCGTGGCGACGCAGCGAATTCTCGACGGGCTGTCGCTGCTTGTGCCCCGTCTGCTCGACACCTGGACGGCGCATGCCCGGCAACTCCGGCTCTCGGTGCTGGAGCGATTGCGGGATGAGAAATCGTTCGCCGTGATTCGGGAGTTTGTCGAACGGTATGGCGCCGGCCTGTTCACGCAGCAATTGCTCTCGCCTCCCTCGCTGCGTGGCATCCTGCGGGGCGGCGTGCGGAATTTTCTCGAGCACCTCGTCGACCGTGCGGCGGGAGAGCCGGACGAGATCGAACTGTCGGAATCTCCGACTCCGCAGCGGCGTCCCACGCGGCTGCTCGAAGATCTTGCCAGCGGTGCGCTGCCGATCAAGCAGGCTGCGTCTCGGCTGCGGCTGGTGCTCGAGAGCGTGGCGGAAAATCACCCGGAGTATCGCGACTGGAACTCCACGACCACGCAGTCGGACCGTGGCGAGTGCCTGCACGTGCTGCTTGACTTCCTGCGGATCAAGGCGGAGCACGAGCGCATCGCGTGGACACTGCGGCCGGTGAACATGGCGCACCGGGTGCTGGCGCGGCGGTCCGCGGTCGAGGCGGCCGAGGCCTGGAGGGGACGCATGCGGGACGAGACCGGCACGACGGCCGAAAGCCTGGTTGATCGGCTCACGCGGCTGGAGTCGCACTGGGGCGTGCGGCTGGCAAGCGTGTCGGATCGGGTGCGGCGGCCGTTCACGACAGCACTGGAACAGGATGAGCTCGAGGCGTTGGTCGATCCGGCCGTGCAGGAACTGTTCACGGGAAGCCCTGCGGGTGCCGGCGGCGCGCTCGAGGCATGCGCGACGCGGTTTCTGGGTGTGGCGAGCGGTTCGGGCGTGGAGGTGCCGGCCTGGCTGGACCGGCTCACGAACGCCGTGGACCGTGCGATCGACCGGGCCGATGCCGGCCTTTCGGTGGGAGTCGTGACCAGTCCGGCGCCGATTCGTCTGCCGGAAGCTCTGCCGTGGGCACCACTGGCTTGGGATGCCCTGCAGGCGGCGCTGGCGAAGTGAGGCGACCGCAAGCATGAATGCATGTCGTGCAGGCTGTTCGTCGCGGCCCGGCGTTGCCGTCTGGCTCGCCGGCACCATCGGCATCGATGCGTACGGAGCAATGGCTGAGCGGCTCGCGTGGGAGGTGTCGGAGCCGCATGGCCGGCCGCCGACGCTCGTGCTCTACGATCTCGCGCCGTCGATCACGATTGGCCGGCTCGGATCCCGGGCCGACATCGCCCTCTCCGACGACGAACTGCGGTCCCGCAGTCTGGACGTGCGGTTCGTCGGCCGCGGTGGTGGTGCGGTGTTGCACGGCCCCGGCCAGATCGGCATCAGCCTGTTTGCCCCGCTGGCCAGCCTTGGGCTCGGTTACCGCGCGGTTGGCCCCTATCTGGAGCGGTTGGAGGCCGGGCTGGAAGGGGCGATCCGTAGCCTGCGGTGTGGCGTGGCCCGCGACTCCCGGATGCACGGCATCTTCGGCCGGACCGGGCTGTTGGCAGCCGTGGGCGTCGCCGTGCGGCGGGGGGTGGCCTGGCATGGCGGATTTCTCAACATTCAGCCCCCGCTCGAGCTTCACCGCCGGATAAAAAGCGTGCCTGTCGCCGCTGGGGCCGGAACGCATACGATGGGTTCCGTGGAGGCCGATGTGCAACGCCGGGTGCGGCTGCAGGATGCCCGGGCAGCCCTCGTGGAGCATCTGGTCGATGCCTTCGAGTTTCCCCAATCGCATATCCAGTCGGGCTTTCCCATCGTGATTCAAGACGCCGGATCGGCACTATCGGAGCGGACGCGCAGTGTCAGATAACAGCATGAACCACCCGCTCGGTTCTCTCCCGATCATCAGCGTTGATGACGCCGCCGCCCCCAATACCGGAGGCAAGACCGGCTGTGGCTCCGCCGAGCCTGCTCTGACGATGCTGCAGCCATCCCGCCGGCTTCCTCCCTGGCTCCGGCGAAACCTGGAACCGGGCGGCGGTCACGGCGAGACGGCGCACCTGATTGCCGAACTTGGCCTCGAGACGGTCTGCTCGTCGGCGAAGTGCCCCAACCGGCTGGAATGCTGGTCGGCCCGCACGGCCACGTTCATGATCCTTGGCAACGTCTGCACGCGTCCCTGCGGTTTCTGCTCGGTGCCGAAGGGAAAGACGGAGGCCCTTGAACAGGACGAACCCGAGCGGGTGGCCGAGGCGGCGAAGCGGCTGGGCCTCAGGCACGTGGTCATCACGAGTGTGACCCGCGATGACCTCGCCGATGGCGGCGCAGAACACTTCCGGCTGACGGTGGAGGCGGTGCGGGCGGCCACCGGCGCCTCTGTCGAGGTGCTCGTGCCTGACTTCATCGGCAAGGACGGAGCACTCGAAAGGCTGATGCAATCAAAGCCCGAGGTCTTCAACCACAACACGGAGACGGTGCCCCGTCTCTACCGCACGGTCCGCGGTCGCAAGAGCCACTACCCCTGGACCTTGCAACTGCTCGCCGACGCCAAGCGGTGCATGCCGACGGTGAAGACGAAGAGTGGGCTCATGCTCGGTCTGGGCGAGACCCGCGACGAACTGCTCGATGTCTTCGCCGACCTGCTCGATCACGGCGTCGATTTTCTCACGCTCGGGCAGTATCTGCAGCCGACGCTCGAGTCGTTGCCGGTGGAACGGTATGTGCCGCCGGAGGAGTTTGACGAACTTGCCTCAGTCGCACGCGGTATGGGGTTCAAACGCGTGGCCTCGGGACCGCTGGTACGGTCGAGCTACCACGCCCGCGACATGGCCGAAGACGGCATGATCGTGGAGTAGGTTCGGGGCACGTTCGCGTCCACAGCGTCAGGCCCGGAGGGCCGGGTGAGCACTAGCGGGCGGAGGTCCGCCAAGCCGAGACGGCCACGATGGCCGTGCTCGGCGTGCATACGGTTCGAGGCTGCCCATGCCCCGAGAGCCGGACGTTCGCTTCGGCATCCTGCCTTCGCTCACTCGATGGCGGCGGCGCTCTCGGCATCCTGCCTTCGCTTGCCGCCAACGCCGTCTCTGGGGCACGGGCAGCCCCTCACGGTGGCGTGAGGTTTCCATAAAAGCCTGAAGCGCAAGCGAGAGGAATCCGCGGCCCAGTCCCTGAGGCCACCCATATACCCTTGCTTGCGCTGCGGGCTTGGATGAGCGAGGTTCTTCCCATGCAAGCCCGAAGCGCAAGCGAGAGGAATCCGCATCGCGACCCCTCCGGGCTCGTCACCCCTCACTCCGCCTCTTCGAGGCCGTGTTCCTGAAGCTTCTTGCGGAGCGTATTGCGGTTGATGCCGAGCCGGGCGGCGGCCTTGAGTTGCACACCCTTGCAGTCGGCAAGCATCTGCGCGATCAGTTCCCGTTCCACGCGGCTGACGATGCGGTCGAAGAGGTTTTCGTCGTCGGGGCCGGCCGTCGTCATCCCCTGCTCGACGAGGTCGCGTGCGAGGCTGTCGAGATCGCCTCCTCTTCCAGGAAGGGAAACCGTCGGCCGGTCGCCCGTCATCGCCGGTGGCAGGAGGTCGAGCGTGAGTTCGTCACCCGTGGCCATCACCACGCACCGCTCGACCACGTTCTGCAGTTCTCGGACATTGCCCGGCCAGTGATACTTCGCCAGCGCCGCCGCAGCCTCCTTCTGGATGTGCACGACGTAGCGGTCGTTGGCCTCGTTGTAGTGTTCGAGGAAGTGGCTGACGAGCTGTGGAATATCCTCGCGACGGGCCCGCAGGGGAGGCAGGTAGATCGGCACGACGTTGAGCCGATAGTAGAGGTCCTCGCGGAAGTTTTCCTTCGCCACCTCGTCGAGCAGTTCGCGGTTGCTCGCCGCGATCACGCGGGTGTCAACGCGGATCGTCTCGGTGTCGCCCACCCGCTCGAACTCGCGCTCCTGCAACACTCGTAGCAACTTGACCTGCAGCTTCGGCGTGGTGGAGTTGATCTCGTCGAGAAAGATCGTGCCGGTGTGGGCGGCCTCGAAACGCCCGGTGCGATTGGCGATGGCGCCGGTGAACGAGCCGCGGACGTGGCCGAAGAGTTCGCTCTCCAGCAGGCTTTCGGAGAGGGCGCCACAATTGACGCGGACGAAGGGACCGCTGCCTCGCGGCGAAAGCTGGTGAATCGCCTTGGCGACCAGTTCCTTGCCCGTGCCGGTCTCGCCCACGAGGAGCACCGACGCATTCGACGCGGCCACCCGCCGCGTCATGGCATAGACCTCCATCATCGCCGGGCCCGACCCGATCAGACCCTTGATCGGGGAGCTGGTCTCGTCACCGTGTTGGCCGGGGGTGCGCAGCATCGGCGGAGACGGAGCGGGCCTTCCTGGAGGGCGTTTCAATGACGTCGAGGACCGCGCCTGCCACGGCACGGTCGGCTGACGCCGTAGATTGATTGTACCGTGCGTAGGCGGCCCGCAGGGGATCGCATTCAAGGAGCACGCCGTAGCGATTCACGCTCTCCGCGAACCCTGCGAGAGCGTGTTTGCGCGACTCTGCGGGCAGTTCGGCCCGCTCCGTCTCCCCCAGAAGAGCCTGTTGTGCCCGGCTCGATCCGATCGTCCCGAGGAGGGCCGCCGCCGGCCCGAAGAGATCGGTGGGGCGTCCCGGCTGCGGGCCCTGAATGACCGCCAGTCGCGCGGTCGTCTCGGCGGCCGACACATCCCAGCCTCGGCGACCCAGTTCGGCGAGCAGGGCAAGTGCCTGGCTCGCCCGCGTCCGCCGCTGCGTGGCGCGGGCCTGCCGGGCCACGGGATCGACAGCCTGCGGACCGGCGACCTGAGCCAAGTGGTCGGGAAATCGCGGCGGTCCGACCGGCTTGCCTGTGACCAGATCGACCCGCGGCACAAACAGGCTGTCGAGGCGATCCATGATCCCGACGCAGTCCAGATCGGAAAACTTCAGGAGCAGTAGCGTGAGGAATTTCCCGCGGGCATCGTCATCAAGCGGATCGACCACCACGAGCACCGGCGGCACGTCACCCGTCGCCTGCCGCTGGATGAACTGCACCGTCTCGAGGGCCGTGGGCCGCACCGTGCGTGCTGCAATCACAACGAGGACGGTGTCGATGTTGGCCCGCGCTGCGAGAATCGCGTCACGGCCCGAGGGGACCTTCTCCACGCGATAGCCGAATCGGGAAAGGCCCGTTGCCAACTCTTCCCGCACGGTCGCATCGACGTGCGCCACCACTGCGACCTCCTCGCCTGTACTGGTGGCGGCCTGAAGCAGGATCTCGACGACACGGCTCGAGCCACGGTAGGGTGGATCGCCGCCGGTCAACGCGAGGGTTCGTGCCGCCTCGAACTGCAGCGTGGCGTCGGGCACCGTCAGCGCACGCAGCAGGGTCGTTCGCACCGCCGGGGTGAGGGCAGCAACCTCGTCCGCAGCGGCCTGGGTATCGGCCGCTTGGTTGTCGGAGGCCTGTTCATCGGCTGCCTGTGTCGCTGCCGCAGCGTGGGCGGCCGCGATCGCCCGTGCCGCTCCAGTGGCCGCGGCAAACATGCCGCGGGAGGCGGCGATTTCGAGCACGTCGGCCGTGGACTCGTAATCAAAACCATCCGGTCCCGTGACCGCCGCCTGAAACTGTTCGGTGGGCACGCGGTCGACCGCCGTGAGCGGATCGCCTGCGGCAGCGAGCATCGCTTCGAGCCTTGCCAGGATCACAAGTCGGACGGCTTCGGGCTCGGTGGCGTTGAGCGCCGCCAGATCGCGGGCCAAGTGGATCGCCTCCTGCGCCCGTGCTGTCTGTGGCGGCAGATTGAGACGCACAAGCCGGCCTGACTCCGAGTTCCAGACGAACCGTTCCACCGTCTTGCCTCCAGCGGCAGCCGCCATGGCCGGATCGAGCACTGGCTCCATGAGAAGATGGTCCGGGGCAGGGAGGCCGTCGATTGAAAGCACGCGGTCGAGTCGGCGGGTGAGCAACGAGATCGCGGTGCCGGGGCTCGGCGGCACCGTGGTGTCGGCCATCGCTTCTGCGGGTAGCAGTCCGCGTCTGGACATTTGCTTGAGCAGACGGATCGCCCGATCCCGGGCCGCGGGAGGCACATCGGGCACGAGTGCCGGGGCCAGCAGATAATCAGCGAGATCGGCTGCAGCGTCGTTGGTGGCCCCTGCTGCCAACGCTTCGATGATGCCGGGCCAGTGCTGCACGTCGTCAGAGCCCAGCCATGCCAATAACGGCTGCCTGGCGTCAGCACCGAGCGTGCGGATGAGTTCCCTGGCAAGCTGCCGGGCTCGCTCGTGCTCCGCGTCTTCGCTCTGCAGCAGGTTGACGAGAACAGGCAGGGCATCGACGCCGGCCCGCGCGAGTTGGTCGAAGGCGGCAGCCCGCTTGGCTGTCTTGTCGCTGGAGAGATCGTCGCCAGCCTGCGTGAGCCGGGCGGGGTCGCGCCGTCGTTCCCGCGCTGCATTCCGTATCGCCTGCACGATGGGCCGCACGTCTTCGTCACGGTCTCCGAGCACCCGCTCGAGCCGGCGAAGGCTGGCGGGGTCGGCGGAGTCGCCCAGATCGGCGAGCAGATCGAGCCGCTTGTCGCCCGCCTTCTCGAGCAGGTCGGCGAGCGTGGAGAAATAGCGTGCAGCGACATCGTAGGCCTCGACGTCCGTGGCCCGGATCGCGGCGTCGAGCAGGGACGCTGGGGTCGTTCGCGGCGGAAAGGCAAGCGAGTCGAGCACCGATTGAGCCAGCGGATCGGGCCTGGGCTGCACGCCGTCCTCGGCGCTGGCAGGAGCCACGCAGACCGTTGCCAGCGCGATCACCCACCATGCCGAAGCCTTGCTGGAAACACCCGTCGCCACCCGCCACCCCCGCGTCAGGCGTGGGTGGCTCCACACTCTCAGGCGAGCCGGCGATCCCACGCTGCTATTTGGTCGGCAACCTGCGCCGGGGCGGTCGAGCCGAAACTCACCATCCGTTCAACTGCCCTGGATGCCCCAAGTGCGCTGCGAAGTGAGGCGTTCCAGCCGGCATAATCCTGCAAAAACTCCTGATCGGTAAGCTCTGCCAGCGACACGCCCTGGGTCATCGCCCGGCGGACAAACGTGCCGACGAGCTCGTGGGCGGTCCGCTGCGGCACTCCGGCTGCGATCAAGGCCTCCATCAGGCTCGTGGCATCGAGGTGGCCGCGGTCGATCGTGGCGGAGATGCGATCCCGGTCGAACGAGCTGCCCGCAACCAGCGGCGCGGCGACGCCGAGCACCGCCTCGAGCGTGTCGATCGAGTCGAAGATCGCCTCCTTGTCTTCCTGGAGGTCACGGTTGTAGGCGGTCGGCAGCCCCTTCAGCAGCACGAGCAACGCCTGCAGGTTGCCGATCGACCGTGCCGACTTGCCGCGGACGAGCTCCAGCACGTCAGGATTGATCTTCTGCGGCATGATCGAACTGCCGGTGCAGAAGCCCTCCGGCAGGCGGAGAAAGCCGAACTCCTGCGTGCTGTAGATCACCCACTCCTCGGCCCACTGGGAGCAATGCACACCGGCCAGCGCGATCACGAAGGCGAGTTCGCAGACAAAGTCGCGGTCGCTCGCGCCGTCGAGGCTGTTGGCCGCCACGGCCGCGAAGCCGAGCGCGTCTTTCACATGGTCGCGATCGATCGGCAGGGTGGTGCCGGCGATCGCCCCTGAGCCGAGCGGCAGCACGTTGGTGCGTTTGCGGCAGTCGGCCAGCCGGTCGCGGTCGCGCTGGAATTTCTCGCACCATCCGAGCAGCTGATGCGACGCCAACACCGGCTGGGCCCGCCGCATGTGGGTGTAGCCGGGAATGACGAGCCCGTGTTCGCGGACGGCGAGCGCGAGAAAGGCCCGCTGGAGTTCGAGCAGCCCGCTATCGAGCCGGTCGATCGCTCGCCGGCAGTAGAGCCGTAGGTCGGTGGCCACCTGATCGTTGCGGCTCCGCGCCGTGTGCAGCTTGCGGCCGGCGTCGCCCAAGCGGGCGGTGAGGGCCGCCTCGATGTGAAGATGGATGTCTTCCTTCGCGGCGGTGAACTCGAACTGGCCGTCGGCGATCTGCCGGCGGATCTCCTCGAGCGTCTGTGAGATCGCGTCGGCCTCGGGCACCGACATCAGGCCGCAGGCGGCCAGCATCCGCGCGTGGGCGATGGAGCCGTCGATGTCGTCATCAGCGAGACGGCGGTCGAACGAGACGCTCTCGGAGAACATCTCGACCCGCTTGTCGGTCGGCTCACGAAACACGCCGCCCCAAGCCTTCTGCGGTCCATGCGATGCTGCCACTGAAAAATCCTCTCGTAAGAACTGGGGCGGTCGGGCTCCTGCCGGAAGCACCAATCGTAGTCGACACTGCGAATGACGGTTCGGGGCTGCCCATGCCCCGTCGCCGGACGTTCGCTACAGGCATCCTGCCCTTCGATTACTCAATTATGACTGCGCTAGCCAGATCGCCTCCGCTTCGGCAGCCTGCCTACGCTGGTCAGCAACGCCGGCTCTTGGGGCATGGGCAGCCCCTCACGGATGCACCGGTCGGAAACTCCATCCATTCGTGATGCCGTCGTTGGGTCTGTCCCTATTTGTACTTCCGTGCCTGGGGAAATCCATTCGTGCCGCTGCCGCCGCGGCGGCAGGTCGGTCGGGTACATTGGCCCTATGACGACTCCCGACGAACTGCTGTCGCCCACTGGTCGGCTCGCTGCCCGGCTCACGGGCTGGGAGTCGCGGCCGCAGCAGATGGTGATGGCCAATCTGATCGCCGAGGCGATCGCCAACCGGCAGCATGCGATTGTCGAGGCGGGCACCGGAACCGGGAAGAGCCTGGCCTACCTCGTGCCCGCCATACTCGCCGCCACCGCC
>CAMCQY010000078.1 GCA_945877135.1 Candidatus Kuenenia stuttgartensis | reverse complement strand
GCGTCGTTGAAGCCCCGCTTGAGAATGCCGCGGGCCGTGCCACCGACCGCCTCCCCGCGGCCCCAGTCGACATGGCTCAGACCGCCGCCCGTCATGCCGCCCAGCCACCGCGATGGCTCGATCACGACGACCCGCGCTCCTTCCCGCGTTGCGGCCACCGCCGCCATGATGCCGCTGGCCGTGGCACCGTAGACGCAGACATCCACGGCATCACGATCATCACCACGGGCCCCGGCCGGCGACAGGCTGCCAAGTGACAAACCTCCGGCCAGCAGCACGCCAGCCTGTTGCAGGCAGCCCCGACGAGTCGTCTCCATCGCGTTGCTCCTTCTTTCCGTCACTCTTGGTATCCCGCCGCCCGACCGCCGCGAACGTCGATCTGTCTGTCGTAGTCAGTCGTTGGCACGACCGCACGCACGGTCGTGCCGCTTCCCGGCTGGCTGTCGATCGACAAGGTGCCCCCGAGCCGTTCGATGCGTTCCCGCATGCCAGACAGTCCGAAATGCCCCTGATCAGGCCCCTGTTGGCTGCCCAGCGTGAAGCCCCGGCCATCGTCGCGGATGGTCAGTTCGATCGCGCCTGTCGCTGCGTTCCCCGTAGCCACGACCTCGATCTGCAGGGCATCGGCATGGTGCACGGCATTGTGGAGTGCCTCCTGCGCGACCAGGAGCAGGTTGCCGGCCACGAACTGCGGCACGTCGTTGGCTATACCTGCAACACGCACCGCGATCTGCTCGGGATGGCCATGACCGGTCTGTGTGGCGATCGTCTCGAGCGATTCACGGAACGATCGCCCCACCACCGGCATCGTGCGAAGGGCCCAGACTGAGCCGCGGAGTTCCTCTGCGGCATGGGCCACCATCTTCTGGGCGACGTCCAGATGGGTCGACGGTTCCTCACCGTTGTGCTGCCCGCCCGCCCGACAGGCTCCGAGCTGAAAATCGATGCCAGTGAGCGTTTGCAGGAGCGTGTCATGGAGGTTGGCCGCCAGCCGATTGCGTTCCCGCAGGGTGGCGTCGAATTCCAGGACCGCGTCGCGTCGGCGTCGCATCTCGGAGGCGAGTCGCTCGGTCGTCGCAGCGACCTGCCGCCGCAGCAGTCCCACCCAGAGCAATGACCCGACGAGCACAGCGGCGAGCCCCGACACAGCCGCTGCCAGTCGGCCGGCGGTCCACCACGATGGCGTGCGGAGCACCTGCACGTCCGCGGGGGACCGCAGCATCAGGCTGAGCTGTTTGACGATCGGATCCGAGGCCACCGAACTGAGCCCCTCGTCTCCCACCATCTCGACCTGCATCACGCCGGTGACCATCAGCTCGCTGCCGGGCTCGAGTCTGCGCAGTGGCTCAAACGCTGCGCCGTCGTAGACGGCCGACAGCGTCGTCTCGCCGCTCGACAAGACAAGCTGTCCTACGCCCGGCACCGCTGTTTTCTTCTCGACCAATCGGGCGGGAAACGTCACCAGGCAGCCGTCGTAGTTGCTCGGCTGGGCGATCACACCGAGCCGACGGGCCTCCGTGTTGACGTGGATGATCTCCTGCGGGCTGATCCGCTCGGCAACCGGCACAGCGCCGTGCCCAACGACGTCCACGATCGCGTCGCTGATGCCGGCGATCTGGCGGCTCATGTCGAGGAAGCCCGCCACCTGCACGCGGTCACCGGGCTTGAGCGGCGGACAGGACAGGGGCTGTACGCGAACGCCAAAGAGACCCTGCTGGATGTACAACGACCTTCCATCCATCACGCTTGTGACGATGCCCTCGGTCTGCAGGCGACGTTCCGGCTTCGAATCGAAGCGATAGCGGGCGATGCGATCGAGCGGCACCAGCGGCGCCGCGAAGGCCGCGACGGGCGGCTGGGTGACGATCACCATGTCTTCGGCCCGACCGATCCACAGCGTTGGTGCGAGAAACTCCCCGCGGCTATTGCGGACCGCACCCACCACGCCGGTGAAGCGGACGGTCGCATCCTCGAATTGCTCGGGCGCAGTGGCGAGCGTGCCTTTCGATACCCGCACCAGCATCCGCCGGGTCGATGACGAGACCACGAGCCCCCATTCCCGGCCTCGATCGCGGACGCCCTGCACGACTCCCGTCAGTTCGACCCGCCGACAGTTGTCGAGACCACTGAACAAGCGGGCCAGGTCTGCGGGCTGCGGATCAGGGAGCGGGCTGTCGCCGATGAGCCGCATCTGCTGCATCAGCACTCTCGGCGCGTAGCCACCGCTATCCAGAACGCCTGTCACCTCCACCTCATCGCCCGGACGCAGCGCCTGCCGCAGGCTCCGCCAGGGCTCGACGTCTGACAACTGGAGGGCCGTCACCCAGATCCCGGCCGCCTCATCCTCCAAGGCAAAATCAAACCGATCCGGCACGGCGAGCGTCACGACGCCACGGAACCGTACAGGACCATTGTGCTCCCGCTCGTCGGAAGCCGCCATGAGGATTTGGGAGATCGGCAAAGCCGGCGGTGAGGCCGTGCGGTCATCCTGGCCGATGGCAACGGTCCACGCTGCGAGCCAGAGCAGCGCGGGCATGAATCCGTCGAATGTGGCAATTCGCTTCATGTTCGCACCGAGTGGGGAACACCCGCAGGCCCTCACTATGAATCGGCACGCACCGGCGATCAATGCCCCTCGAGATGATTGGGAACGCCGCATCGGGCTCGCCCGCTGGGCCCAGACCGCCCGCCGCCAGACCTTTGGCCGTGGATCCCTCCACTATCAATCGAGTTCCAGCCGTATCTGATTGGGACCTTTGGGCGTAACGCTCGCCGTCAGGCCCGACGTAGCGAAGTCCTTGTACTTCTCGGGAAGCACCGACGTCGCGATCGGTGGAATATCGACGTTCGGGTCGACGCCAGCCGGACGTTTTGCAGGCTCATACTCCATTTTCGTCACGCTCACCCGATGCGACCCCGCTACGGCGCCCTCGTATTCTTTGTAGGTCTTCATGCGGAATACTCCGGCGGAGTCCGTATGGCCGATCGCGACCAGGCCGCCCCCGGGCTTCGTGCCAGCGTCGGTCGATTCGTACATCACAGTGGCGCCGGCAACGGGCTTGCCTTGGTAAAAAACGACGCCCGTTGCCGGGTAGACCTGCGGCCGCTGCCTGGTCCATTCGTCATCCACCCGTTTGCCACATCCCACGAACAGCGCCGTCGCGAGGCACGCAACGCCTACAGCCGTCAGCTTTCGCACGGTCTGCGTCGTCATTGCATCACCGTCACTTTTCCGTCGTTGCGAGTGCCCAGACCACCCCAGACGCCGGCGATGCTCGCCCCCGACGGACCCGCTGAGGCCTGATTGCCCGACGCGTCGGCCGTGCCGTTGTCGATCGTGTTCGATATCCACGTGACTGCCCCGTCACCGAAGACCACCTGCACACCACCGATGTGTCTGCTGCGAGGCGGGATGATCCCCCATTGCCACTCACTCGCCCCGGGCGCGTTCCGATTGACGCAGACCGCGCTATTGGGCTGCAGCATGGTGTTAAAAAGGATGACACGACCCGCGTACATGTTGCTGCCGGGGACGATGTATTCCCTGCCGTTGGCCGCGGGCGAATACCCGGCGGTTCCCAAGTAGGCCGCCCGACAATTTCTCGGGGTCCGCTCGGTGCCATCGACGCTGCTGAAGGTTGCATACTCGTCGTTGACCACCCGCCGGTTATTGCTCCCATCCGTGTAGAGGTTGCTGAAGGCGAACTCAGCCATGGCGATCGTTTTTGATAGCCCGTCCGTTACGTCCTTGAATCGCACCCCCTTGCTGTCACTGTCGAACCCAAAAAGACCGCGGCCGACGCCGACGGGCGTGGAGCCACTTGATGCACAGACCGCGCCCTCCTCGCACAGGTGCTGGACGAGCTTATCGCCCGTGCAGAGCAGATAGTTGCTGCGACCGGCCTCGGTCGACAGCCTCGACACCGTCGTAAAGTCCGATGGGCAGAGTCCGACCTGGACCTGCCTCCGGTACTCGCTTCTCTGGCCCGGGTCTGGCCTGTTGTTGGTAGCCATGATGGCATCGTAGAGCTTCGATTCTTCGCAGAACGGCAGCATGGCCACGAATCCACTAAAGCCGCCGCCCGTGTTGGGATAGGTGAGGCCGAAGTCCGACCATGCAGGACCCCCGCATCCATAGGGCAGCGATCCCTTCGCATCGTGATAGTTATGCATCGCTACGCCGAACTGCTTGAGGTTGTTGCCGCAGGAACTCCGCCTCGCAGTCTCGCGGGCCGCCTGCACCGCAGGCAGCAGCAGTCCGACGAGCGTGCCGATGATCGCGATCACGACCAGCAGTTCCACGAGCGTGAAGCCGCAACGCCTGCGACTCCCGATGCTGAAGTCCCTGTTGGATGTCGTCATGGGTCACCTCGGATGGGCTGCGGAAAGCGGTCGTAGATGGGGTGGGCTGGCCGATGTCATCCCCTCTCCAATTCTTTTCTAGGCCCGCCAGGCGCGCGGGTCAATTAGCCGAATGGCTAGGGGGCAACGCATTTTTCTCCGCCGAAAAAAAGCCGCCGACTACCCGTTTTCCCTTGCCTGCGGTTCGGGCTTGGATGGGAACCCGCGTTTATCCAAGCCCGCAGCGCAGGCAAGGGAATATGGGCCGCCCGCCCATCCCGTGCCGAACACTCCCGACCCAACAACCCTATTTTCCCACCAGCTCCCCCGCCGACGGGGGAAGTGAATCCGCCCAGAGCGTGAATCGGTTCTCCCCCGGCTGCAGGCCTGCGAACGGACCGGGGGGAGTGCTGTTGCCGTCGGGGAACGGCTTGCCGAAGAAGTCGGTCGTCACGCGAGGATCGGGCCGGCACTGCGGCAGCGCCACATCCTTCGGGAGCCGGAGGACCAGTTCTCGTGTGGCGGGTGCGAAGTCGTACGAGACTCCTGCCACGCAGTAACTGGCAGCGTCGCCGTCACGGCCGCCATTGGCCTCCTGCCAGAATTTCTGCCAGTCGGCAAACGCCATGCGGTCGTGGCCGCGGATCGCAAACCGCGGCTCCTGCGGTGGGGCCCCGTAGAGATTGCCGTCGAACCGACGGCCCTCGCTCCGCAGAAAATCAGACGGCGTGATGTCGACGGCCACGGCCGTGCCCGACGCCACGACGAGGATGTTGTTGGTCGCGCTGATGTTCTCGGCCGACCAGGCGTCGGTCCGCTTCACGTTCATCGTGCACTCGATCGCTGCCTTCTTCGCGCCGAGAATGAGGTTGTGCACGATGTCGGTGCCGCCGCACTCACGAAACGAAATCCCCACGGCGTTGTCGATGAGCACGTTGTCGGCGATCAGGGCCTGATTGCCGGCCACAGGCCCGCCTACCTCGAAGTCGATGCCGACGCCGTGGCCGATGATCACGTTACCGACGACCTGCGTCTCCTTGCCCGGCCCCTGATCGAGCCAGATTCCCCACTGACCGTGGTTCGCGGCGATGAAGTTTCGCTCGATCCGCGACTGGTTGGGCCGGTGCAGCTTCAGGCCGCCGCTCTCCCACCGCTTCTGGCCGCTGAAACGCAGGCTGTTGTTGCCCATGATGACATTGCGGGCGAGCACGACACGATCCGCCATGTAGCCCGCCGTGCCGGCACAGCCATTGTCGAGGATCCAGTTGTCTTCGACCACGTGCCGCCCGGCGCTGCCAGGACGCTTTTGGCCGCCGGTTTCAATGTCCGTTGCTGGATGACCTTCCAGCCCGAGGTCGAGACCCACGCCGTTGGCCAGCCGGATCACGTTGTGATGGATGTGCCAGTGGTGGCCACTCCGCGTGCCGACCGCGCCGGCCTGCTGAAACTGCGGCTTCTCCTGCATCCAAAAGTCGGTCGGATACTGGTTGCCGCAGTGCTCGAACACGAAGCCATCGATCTCGATGTGGCCCAGGCCCCGCGTGTGCGGCGCGAAGATCCGCCGCCGCGTCGTGATCTCGATCAGGCGGCCCTGCGGCCCGCCGGCGGCGACGTGCGCGCACAGTTCCCGGGCAACGCGGTCGTACCACCACGTGTCGGGCTGCTCTTCCATCTCCGTCCGAAAGGGGACCTGCCGCAGTTGGTGGCCGTCGATGAAAACCTGCCCGAGCGAATAGACGAGATCCTTGTCGGCCTTGGGATTGCCGGCCCGCTCCTTGCGCAGGTGCCGCTCATACTCCGCCCGGCCCTCGCGGCCCCATGGCGTGCTCGCGAGCGGGATCTCGAAGGGATTACCGCCATCCACGTGCAACGTATCGGTGAACAGGGCGGGATCGACCGGCGCCGACCAGAGCGTATCGGAGTGCCGCCGCCACTCTGGTTTCCATTCGTCCGAGCCCTTGATCACCGCCTTGTGCCGTTCGGCTGAGCGAAACACGATCGGCTTGCCATCGCTGCCACCCCGCGGCGGGGCGACCCGCTCCCGGTAGATGCCCGGCGCTACGAGCACCGTGTCTCCCGGCTGAGCCGCCTCCGCCCCACGCTGCACTGTGCGAAACGGGGCCGCGGAAGTGCCTGCGGCTCTGTCGTCGCCCTCTGGCGAGACATGGAAGGTTTCGGCGCGGGCGATCGCGGGGAGCCCGGCGACCTGTATCAGTCCGACACACGCTGCCAGGGCCACGGATGGCTTTTTCCAAAGCCAGCTAGCGAATCGCACGTTGTATTCTCGGGGTGGGTAGCGGATTCATGGTGCTTTTGCTCCATCATCGAACCACGCCGCTACCAGTGGCGTCCATTAGCCACCTGGCTACTGGCGTCTCGTCTGCCGGATGCGGATAATCGCTTATGCGGGGTTCTCGGCTTCATCACATGACACTCGGTGTTCGTCCTGCCCACTGCCGCCAGTGCCCACCATGCAGCTCACCTCCCGCATCCGCCTGCTGCTCGTAGACGACCATCCGGTGATGCGGGCGGGCCTCGCAAACCTCCTGAGCACCGAGCCCGATTTCCAGGTGGTGGCCCAAGCCGACGACGGCGAGGCGGCGATTCGGCTGTGGCAGCAGCACACGCCCGACGTCTGCCTCCTCGACATGACGATGCACGGACTCGACGGCGTCGAGACGCTCACGCGACTCCACGCGATCGCCCCGCAGGCCCGCGTGCTCATGCTCACGTCGTCAGACTCGGCAGAAGACGTCGCTCGGGCGCTGGCCGCCGGTGCCAATGGCTATATCACCAAGAGCGTCCGCCACAGCGAGGTCTTCGCCGCGATCCGCGCGGTGCACGCCGGCGGGCGGCCTGTCAGCGAGCACGCGATCGTCGATTCGAGGCCCACGCGGCAGGTGGCCGGCATCTCACTCACGCCAAGGGAGATCGAGGTCGTGGCCTTCATGCGGGAAGGGTTTACGAATGCCGAGATCGGCAGGCTGCTTGGCATCTCGACGCACACCGCCAAGGCCCACGTTGCCGGCGTGATCGAAAAGCTCGGGGCCAGCGACCGCACACAGGCGGTGGCCCGCGCCTTCGACCTGGGCCTGCTTTCAACGCGCCCGCCGGGACCCGCCGCGCGGTGAGGCGTGCCGTGTCGTGAGGCAACGCGGATTCCGCTCGCTTGCGCTTCGGGCTTGCATGACACCCGCACAACCAGCCGCCCGACGACTTCCCTTGCTCCCGCTGCGGGCTTGCATGGGAACCCCCGTGCATCCAAGCCCGACGCGCAAGCGAGGGACACGTCTTACTTGCTGTGGTGCGGGCAGCCGTCGGGGTTGAAGAAGCAGTTGCTCTCCTCGCCTCGGGCGGCCACGTAGGCAATCAGGTCGAGCACCTCGTCGCGGGTCAGTTTGTCGAGCAGACCCTTCGGCATGATCGACACGGGCGACGTGCTCCGCTCGTCGATGTCACTCTTCTTGATCCGCACCGGATCGGCCTTGGCAACCGGGTTTTCCACGATCGCCACCTCGGTCGGCGTCTCCTCCACGACGAGCCCCGTGATCGACCGCCCGTCATCGGTGAGCAGCGTCGTCGAGCGATACTTCTCTTCGATCTTCAGCGACGGCTCCAGGATGTGCCTCGTGATCTCCAGCGGCGTCATCTTCGCCTCGAGCTTCGCCAGTTCGGGGCCGAAGGCGTTGCCAGCATCGCCCATCTTGTGGCAGGAGATGCAACTGGCGGTGCGGAACAGTTCGCGACCATGGACAAACGACCGGCCCTTCTCGAGGCCGACCACGCTCGCCTCCAGGTCAGCCAGCGCCCACTCCGTCCGCGGACGGCGATCCTTGAGCAGCTCGTCCTTGATCTCGAGCGGATGCGCCGCGAGATACGCCGCCGGATCGGCGAGATACGCCTCCAGGTCATCCACCACATACATCGCCCCGAACATCCGCCGCCAGTGCCCCGGATAGGTGCAGACATACGGATAGACGCCGGGCTGCGTCGGCACGTTGAAGGTCAATCGCTGCGTGCCCTGGGGCTGCATCAGGGTGCTAGCCGCCAAAACGTCCGCTGACTTCGGCACGAAGTTCTGCTTGGCAAAGGCTGGATTCTGGGCCTCCTTCTCCGCCAGTTCGCCGACAGCCTGCATGCTGCCGGGCCGGGCGATGACGAAGTTGTGCGGCATCGCATCGACATTTTCCAGCACGAACAGCACCGGCTTCCCGGCCTGCACGGCGATCGTCTCCTTGTCGTAGTTCATCCGCTCGTAGACGGTGCCGATCTTCACCACCCGCACGCCCAGATCGGCGAGCACCTTCCGTCGGGCCTTTCCTTCGGCCAAGGGCAGCAGCGTGGTGAGGTTCTCGGCAAACTGCCAGGCTGCGAGCCCGGCATCGCTCGACCGCTCCTCTGAAGAGGCCTTTTGCATCGATGCGATAAGCGTGTCGAGCAGAGCCAACGCCCCCTCAGCCGGCCACTGCTGCGCCGGAATCCGGCCGACCGCCCGGATCGCGGCATCGCGGTCGACATCCTCGCGAATGAACTTCGCGATCCTGGAAAAAGCCTCCTGCTCCTTCCCCTTGACCCCGACGACAGCGGCAAACACGGCCCGCCGCACGCCGCCAGCCAGCCGCTCGGCGCCGCTTGTGAGCGGAAATTCCGCGGCGAGCGATGGTGCCGGCTGCTTCTCGATGCGAAAAACCTCTTCGCGGCCGTTGTTGAGCGCGATGAGCGTGAAGCCGTCGAGCCGCGTGGAGAGATCCCCCTCGCCACGGTTATGGATCACAACCCGCTCGACGCCCTGCTCCCGGCCGAGATCGACCTCCCACCACGGCGTGTTGGTCTTTTCCTCGGAGTGTGTCTGGCCGCCCTTGCCGTACTCGGAAGCCGTGTTGCCGTCGATGGCCCGGGCGGCGTCGCCACCATTGGACGTATTCTTCTGGGTCGCCCGACCCTGGCGGGCGACATTCGTCCCACCGGCAAACACCTCCACTTCCGCGAGCGTGAGGGTTCGGCCCTTGCCAGGCAGTTCAATTCGCACGTAGCGAACGGGCGTGCCCGATGGCACCGGTGCTGAATTGGGAAGCCCATCGAGCAGCGGCAGGATGCGGTCGTAGAGTTTGGCGCCCACGGCGGGATCGCTCACCAGCGGCAGGGCATCCACGAGATCAACAAGCCGCCGGGGGTCGGCACTGGCCAACGCCCAGACCCTCGCACTGGGATCCACGACACCGGAATCTCCCGTCTTCGCGGGATCGGCACCGAGCGCGTCGATGTTCATCAGTCCCACATACCCGATCCGTCGCATCACAGGCCGCTTGGCGGTCGTGGCCAGCCGCTCCATGTCGCCGCGAAACTCCACCAACTCCTGCTTCGGCCGGCCCAGCAGCACGCGGATCAGCTCGAAGACGGTGGTGGAATCGACATCGCCAGTTTTTTGATCGAGGACCGTCAGGGCGTCGGCCACGACCTTGACGACGCTCGTCTTGTCGGCCTTGGCAAGTGCTTCGACCGCTTCCAATCGCAGACGCTCATCGAGTCCGTTTCGCAGCAGCATCTCCCGGTAGACGAGTGTCGACCGCGGCTCCTTGGCCAGTTGATCGGTCGTCATCGCACGATAGCGGTATCGCTTGCCAGCGTCGGTTGTGAAGACGATCTGCTGACCCGATTCCTGGGCCTTCTTGAACTCGGGGTCAAGCACCCGGGCCGACTCCTTCTTCACGTAGTCCATCTGGCGGTCGCTGGGGAATTCCTCCACGATCGCCAGGGCCTCGACCGCCTCGGGCACCCGCAGATACGTGGCGGTGCGGAGGGCCTCGAGCCGCACCCGCGGGCTTGCGTCGGCGGCGGCACGGCGGACGAGATCGAGCGCATCGGGCACGCGGTCAACGATGGACGAAAGCACCCGCATGCCGGCCACCCGCGACCGCGGGTCCTTGGCCACGAGTACCGATTCAAGCAGTTGTGGCTCGACCTGATCGAAGTGCCTGAGCGTCCAGAGGGCCTCAACCTGGTGGTGCTCGAACGCAGCGTCATTTCGATCCTGTTTCGCGAGCCACGCCTTCACCGCGGGCACCACCTCTGCCTCCGGCCGGCCGGAGAGTTCCAACCGGGTGCGACCGCGGACGCGGTCGGTGGGATCGGCCAACAGCGACACGAGTTCGGACACGGGCCGGCCCGCGATCGGCGTCGGTTTCACGAGCGGCTTGCCCTCCATCACCACGCGGTACACGCGGCCGTGGGTCCGGTCGCGGCTGGGATCGCGGAGGTTGTGCTGCATATGGCCGATGATCGGATTCTGCCAGTCGGTGAAATAGAGCGCCCCATCGGGCCCAATCTTCAGGTCGGCAGGTCGGAAGTTTGGATCACTTGACGACACGATTGGCTCTACCTCGATCGCCTCGCTGTAGGCGTCGGCGGCGGGATTGCCGCCGGGCTTCAAGGTGTATTGCAGGATCCCCTGGAATCCGATCACGTTGCCAACAAGCAGGTTGCCCTGCAGATCGGCAGGAAAGTGCGGACTGGAGAGGAACTCGATGCCGGGGCAGGGACGTGTCCGCTGCTTGTAGACCGACGGCGCGCCCGAGTGCTTGTCCATGCCATCGAGCCGGGTGGAGAACACGCTGCCCCAGTAGGGCACGGCGCCGGTGCCGTCCACGACGATGTCGTCGCCCCAGCGGCTAAAGGCATGGCCGTGCGGATTGGCGAACGAATACGACGTGTAGAGGCCAAACTTGCCTGTTCGCGGCTCATACTTGAAGACGGCGCCGTTGGCCACCCGCACCGGCGGTCCCCACGGCGTCTCCCCCTGCGAGTGCTGGAACGTGCCCTCCTGAAAGAAGAGCGTGCCTGAGGGGTCGAGCGTGAAGCTGTTGGAGGCGTGGTGGGTGTCGGCGGTGTCGAGGCCTCCGATCAGGGGAATCCTCACGTCGTAGACGTCGTCGCCGTTGGTGTCTTCCAGATATTCGATGCCCGGCGTCAGCGACACGATCACGCCCTTGCCCCAGAACTCGAACGAGATCGGATTGTGGAGGTCACCGGCAAAGGTCTTCACGCGATCGGTTTTTCCGTCGCCGTTGGTGTCTTCAAGGATCAGGATCTTGTCCTGCATCTTCTGGTCTGGCCGCCAGTGCGGGTAGCACTCCCAGGCGGCCACCCAGAGCCGGCCCTTCGCGTCGAAGTTCATTGCCACCGGATTCACAAGTTCGGGAACCATCCCTTCGTCGGCGACCAGTTCGACCTTCATGCCGGAGTGCACGGTCATCTTGCCGATGGCCTGCTCGCCGGAGAGAAACTCGTGCGTGCCCCCCGGCAGCGGCCCCGGCTTGTTGGTGACGACGTTGATCAGTTCCGGCAGGCCGACATCTTCCACTGCGGGCAGCGGCGCATTGGGATCGGCGAGCGTGGCGGCGGTGGCCCAGATCCGTCGGTCACGGTTGGCCGTCTTGATGTCGAGGTAGTCGAGTTCCCGCTGACCGACCTCGTAGTTGGTCTGGCCATCGACAAACTTCAGCCACGCGCGGCCGCCGTACGTGGAATAGCCGTCGGTGACGCGATACCGGTTGAACCAGAAAAAATTCTTGTCGGCCACGGCCTTTTGCAGGCGGGCAAGCGACTTCGGATCGCGGGCGGGATGCGTGCCAAAGAGTGACTCGTCGATGATTCTCGAGATCTCGCGGTCGCCGCGCTCGTTGGGATGGATGCCGTCGGTCGTGAGCGGCTCAGCGATCTTTGCGTAGCTCTCCTGCGTGGGCGTGAAGAGATCGACGCACTGCACGCCGTTGGCCTGGCAGACCTCTTCCATGGCGTCGGTGTAGAGCTTGAGGTTGGCATTATGCGCCTTGCCGTCCGTCCAGTGCGGCCGCTGCAAGTCTTCATGCGCGATCGGGGAAAACATCACCAGCTTCGGGGCTTCGACGCCGTTGTATTTCTGCTCGAGCGTGTGCTTGATGAACGCATCGACGTGCTGCTTGAAGGCGTCGAGGCCGGCAGGGCCGGCATGGGCCTCGTTCGATCCGAAGAAGGCGAAGATCACGTCGGCCTTCGTGCCGGTGAGCTCGAACCGGTTCTCGCGAACCGCCGACTTGTCCTTGATGTCGTCCGGCTTGGGAATCGGGGCCGATCCGGAGAGCCACTGGTCGGGCGTGCCGAAGTCGGCGCTGCGGAGCCGCTTCGAAAGTTCGATCTCGTCGCCGTCGTAGGCCAGATTGCGGATCACGAGCCGCTGCTGCGGAAAGCGGCTCTGGAGCAGTGTCTCGAGCCAGCCGCTGTGCTGCATGCTGTCGGCGACACCACCGCCGATGATGCAGATGTGATCGCCTTCCTGGATGTCGAGCCGGCCAGCCTCGGCCCCTCGCGACCCCACAACCACCCCGCCCGCCACTAATGCAACGAGCAGAATCCGCGTAATGCAACGCATGCGAACGACTCCAGAAGAAGGCTTTGTACCAGCCTTCACTATAGCTCCACGCCGTCGCGAGGCCATCGGGGCTGCCCCCGCCCCATCGCCGGACGTTCGCTACGGCCATCCATGGCCTTCGCTCACTCGATGCTGACTGCGCTTCGGCATCCTGCCTGCGCTGGTCAGCAACGCCGGCTCTCGGGGCGTGGGCAGCCCCTCGCGGATTACCACAGGTCCCATAAAAGCCCTGAGCGCAAGCGACGGGGTAGCCGCCATGATAAATCTGGCTGACGGAAACCGGGCAGCCTGCCGACATCAGGCAATCAAGTCTTGGATCACCTTGGCGTGTTCGACGCCGGTGAGCTTCTGATCGAGGCCGAGGTGGCGGTAGGTGAACCGCTCGTGGTCGAAGCCCAGGAGTTGCAACGCCGTGGCGTGGAAGTCACGGATGTGCACCGGGTCCTTCACGATGTTGTAGGAGAAGTCGTCGGTCTCGCCGTAAATCTGACCACCGCGGGCGCCGCCGCCGGCCATCCACATCGTGAAGCAGCGGGGGTGGTGGTCGCGGCCGTAGTTCTCCTTGGAGAGCCCCCCCTGCGAGTAGACCGTGCGGCCGAACTCGCCACCCCAGATGACGAGAGTGTCGTCCAAGAGTCCGCGGGCCTTGAGGTCCTGGATGAGGCCGTAACACGGCTGGTCGATGTCCTTGCAGCCGCTCGTCAGCCGGCCAACGACGTTGGAGTGGGTATCCCAATGGTTCAGATAGATCTGCACAAACCGCACGCCTCGCTCCACCATTCGCCTCGCCATGAGGACGGAATTGGCGAACGAGCCGGGATTCTTCACATCCGGCCCGTAGAGACCGAGCGTGCTTTCCGACTCGCTGGCGATGTTCGTCAAATCGGGCACGCTCGACTGCATCCGGAAGGCCATCTCATATTGGGCGATGCGTGTGCGGGTCTCAGGGTCGCCGATCTCTTCCAGCATCCGCTGGTTGAGTGACTGCAGACCGTCGAGCGTCTTGCGACGCACCTCGGAGGCCACGCCCGGCGGATTATTGATATAGAGGATCGGGTCGCCAGCCGAACGGAAGCTCACACCGGCATACTCCCCCGGCAGGTAGCCGCTCGACCAGAGGCGGGCCCCGATCGCCTGCGGTTGCTCCGGCTTGGTCGACCGGGCGACCAGCACGACGAACGTGGGCAGGTCGCTGTTCAGGCTACCGAGGCCGTAGCTGGTCCAGGAGCCGAGGCAGGGGCGGCCCGAGATCTGGTTGCCCGTCTGCATGTAAGTGATCGCCGGCTCGTGATTGATCGCCTCGGTGTGCATGCTCCGAATGAAGCACATGTCGTCGACCATCTTCGCCGTGTGCGGCAGCAGCTCCGACACCCACATGCCGCTCTGGCCGTGCTGGGCGAACTTGAACTTCGAGGGCGCGATCGGAAACCGCGACTGCCCCGAGGTCATCGTCGTGAGCCGCTGGCCGTTGCGGACGCTCTCGGGGAGGTCCTTGTCATACCAGTCGTCCATCTTTGGCTTGTAGTCGTAAAGATCCTGCTGCGGCGGGCCGCCCACCATGTGCAGATAGATCACGTGCTTCGCCTTCGGCGCGAAGTGCGGGCCGACCGCGCCGGCGACCCTCTCGATCGCAGCCGTCGATGCTGAAGATGCGTTACCGAGGGCCGGGCGATCGCCGAGCAGGCTCGCCAGCGCCGCGCCACCGAGCAGATGGCTGCCCTGCTCGAAAAAACGCCGACGAGTGAGATTCAGCCCCAGTTCGTCAAGCGGGGAGCGAATGAGAGGGATCATTTGCAGAGGACCTCGTCAAGGTTCATGAGCTCGTTGGTCAGCATCGTCCAACTGGCCAGTTGCACCGGATCGACCGCCCGGGGCTTCGAATCGCCAACGCTGATCAGCTGCTTGGCGTCATCAGGATGGGCCTTGTACCACTCGACCAGATCGGCAAGCGACTTCTTCACGATGGCCGTCTCGGCACCGGAGAAGGGCCGCGCGAGCAGACGCTCGGCGATGTATTCGATCTTCGAGTCGTCGGTCGCACCGCCGAGATCGAGGGCCCGATCGGCGAGGAACCGAGCAGCCTCCACGAACTGCGGGTCGTTGAGCGTGACGAGCGCCTGCAGCGGCGTGTTGGTCCGCTCCCGCTTCACGCAGCAGTTCTCCCGCGACGGCGCATTGAAGATGTCCATCGACGCCGGCGGCGCCGAACGCTTCCAGAACCAGTACATGCTGCGGCGGTAGAGGCCTTCGCCCTTGTCGCGGCTGTATTTATTGGTGTTGCCGCCCATCGACACCGCCTCCCAGACGCCGTCGGGCTGATAGGGCTTCACGCTCGGGCCGCCGATCTGCTTGACGAGCAGGCCGCTGGCCGCGAGTGCATAGTCGCGAACCATCTCGGCATCCATGCGGAACCGCGGCCCCCGGGAGAGCAGCCGGTTGGCAGCATCTTTCACGAGCTTCTCGGACGTGGCTGTCGCGGCCTGCCGGTAGGCCGCACTCGTCACCATCAGTTTGAAGAGTTTTTTCACGTCCCAGCCGCTCTCGCGGAAATCCACCGCCAGCCAGTCGAGCAACTCCGGATGGCTCGGCAGTTCGCCCGTGATACCGAAGTCGCCGCTGGAGCGGACAAGGCCTGTGCCAAAGACCTCCTGCCAGAACCGGTTCACCGTCACGCGGCTCGTGAGCGGATGATCCTGCAGCAACAGCCACTGCGCGAGTCCTAGCCGGTTTCGCGGCGCGCCTTCCGGAAAGGCCGGCAGGATTTCGGGGGTTTCAGGCTTCACCTCGTCCTTGCGCCTGTCGTACTCGCCGCGGTCGAGGACGAACGCCTTCGCCATCTCCCCCTTCTCGTTCATGACGTGGGCCACAGTGCCGCGTTTGCGGATTTCGGCTGCCTCTGCCTCGAGCTTCGAAAGGGCCGCCGAGGCGGCCTGGAACGGTGCGTCGAAGCTGCTGAGCCACCAGTCGTAAAGCTTCCCCCCGGCCTTCAGTCGTTCCTCCGGCGGGAGCTTCACGACGTCGGCAATCAGTTGGGCACGGGAGAGGCCCTCCACCTCTGCCGGCGAAAGGGCGCGGCCCCAGATCGCGAGGCTCGCCAGGCCGACTGCGTGCGCGGTCGCACCTTTGGAACGGCCGCCGATCACAAGCGGCACCTCCGTGCGGATCGTGCTTTTCTTGAACTTGTTGTTTTCGACCTGTGGCTTTTCCTGCAGTTTGCCGTCGTAGTAAATCTTCACCCCCTCGGCCTTGCCAGAGCCGTCGTAGGTGACAGAAACGAGCGTCCATTCGTCGGGCTTGAGTTGATTCTTCGCGACGACCTTCATCGCATCATCTGGATAGGAATGGACCAGGTGCATCGCGATGCGCCGGCCCTGAACCCAGACATCCCAGCCCCGATAGGCATTCGACTCGTCCATCCGCGAGATCACGGCATAGGAGGAGTCGTTGCCGGGCACACGGATCCAGAACGACGTACTGAAGGCCTGATCATGCTCGAAGTCGCCACTGGTCGCGAGTTCGCCAGCCTTGCCATCGAGGAGGATCGCAGGAGAGCCGCTCGGGCCAGGCTGCCATGTCGTGGACGCAGTGAGCGGAAGGTCGGTCTCCTTCCCGGTCAAACGGGCGCGGGTCGCGCTCCCTTGCCCCTCCGCGAACGCCAACTCCACCAGCGGCGTTTCCTGCGGCAACGACTGTGCCACGATCGTGGGTGTGGCGGTCTTGAGGAAAGCATCGAACTCGTCGCCCGCGGCCGATTTCCGGGCTGCGACGGCGGCCTTCGCCGGCGGGATTGCCTTTTCAAGCTCTGCGAACCGCGGCCGGTCTTCGACCCGGGGCACCGGCAGGATCGGCGGCGTGTCGTGGATGTTGCCATCCATCGCGGCCTGCGTCGTGTTGTTGAAAAACGCGGAGAGTTCGTAAAACTCCTTTTGCGTGAGCGGATCGAACTTGTGGTCGTGGCAGACGGCGCAGCCGGTTGTCAGCCCCATCCAGACCGCCGACGTGGTCTCGGTGCGATCCCGCGCATAGAGGACGAGATATTCCTCGGCGATCACGCCCCCTTCATTGGTCGTCATGTTGCAGCGGTTGAAGCCGCTGGCGATCCGGTTATCGAGAATCTGTTCGGGCGTGGCAGCCTGGCCATGGTCGGTTACGAGGTCGCCGGCGAGTTGCAGGATCGTGAACTGGTCGAACGGCATGTTGCGGTTGAACGCGTTCACGACCCACTGCCGGTAGGTCCACATCTCGCGGAAGTTATCGAAGTGGATGCCGTGCGTGTCGGCATAGCGGGCATAGTCGAGCCAGTGGCGGCCACGATGTTCGCCCCATTCGAGGCTTGAAAGCATCGTGTCGACGAGCCGGTCGTAGGCATCGGAGTGCGGGTCGGCTACGAAGGCGTCGACGATCGCAGGCTCTGGCGGCAGGCCGGTGAGGTCGAGCGAGAGCCGACGGGCCAACGTGCGGCGATCGGCCTCTGGCGCGGGCGCGAGGCCTTCCGCTTCCAGCCGCGCGAGGATGAAGCGGTCAATCGGGTTCTTGACCCAACCCTCGTTTTTCACCGCCGGTGGCTCCGGCCGCGTCGGCGGAATGAACGACCAGTGCGGTTCATACTCCGCCCCCTCAGCAATCCACCGCTTGAGGAGTTCCTTGTGCTCAGGCGACAGTGGCTTCTTCGCGCTCGGCGGAGGCATCACCTCGTCGGGATCGTCTGAAAAAATCCGGTCGAGCATGACGCTCGAGTCGACGTCCCCCGGGACAATCGCCCCCGACTCCACGGCGTCGTCCCGCTTGTCGAGACGCAGATCGGCCTTGCGGCCGGCACTGTC
>CAMCQY010000077.1 GCA_945877135.1 Candidatus Kuenenia stuttgartensis | reverse complement strand
CCGTCGGTCTTCGTGATGGCAAGGTTCACCGTCGGCTTGGCGGTGTTCGTATCGGTCGATGTGTTGTTGCTTAGGTTCGGGTCGATCACGCCGCTCGGCGGCGTTACTGTCGCCGTATTCACGAGATCACCGGTCCGGTCTGCCGCCGGCTTCACGGTCAACTCAAAGCTCGTCGTGCCGGAAGGCACGAGTGTTCCCGACACGAAGCTGACAGTGTTCGTACCGGCGTTGTAGGTCGCACCGTTGGTGGCCGACACGAATGTCGTATTCGCCGGGAGCACATCGCTCACGGTCGCCCCGGTCACCGTGCTCGGGCCGCCGTTTGTCACTGTCACCGTATAGGTGAGATTCTGGCCGGGGACATACGTCGCGCTGCCGTCTGTCTTCACGATCGACAGATCGGCCGAGGGCCTACAGATAACGTCGGCGTTGTTCGACCTCGCCTCGAGCTGGAACCGGCTCGTCTCAGCCACGAACGTGGATACGGCCCTGTTGCGAATCAGCGTCTCGACCGCGACGTCTGGATTCACCGTGACGTCAAAGCTTACCGTCGTCGTTGCACCGGCGATGAGCGTCCCCCCCTGGAATGCCGTCGCACCGGTGCCGAGTTGAAACTGCACCTGATTCCCGATGGAATCGAATTCCGCCTGATCGTCGCCAGAGGCATCGGTCTTCGGCCCCGCGTTTGCACCAGCCGTGATCACGAGACTGCCCGGCTTGTAGGTCGTATTCGCCGGAATCACGTCTTGAAGGATCACGCTGGCGGCGGTGTCGAGTGCGTTGGCGGCATTGCTTACCGTGACCGTATAGCGCAACTGGTCACCGGCGATCACCTCCCCACCGTTGAGATCAGTCACCGCTTTCTCGACCGTCACCTGCGGCGCATAGAGCTCGATGTTGGTCGTGATCACGCCCGGATAATACTGATCCTGTGTGCTCGTCAACCGCACCTTCGCGCTCGTGGCGCCGTTGGCGATGATGTTGGTGGTGGCGACGAGATCGGCATCAAAGCCGAGCTGGTTCACATAGTTGGGCGTCTTCGTTGTGACCGTGACGCCCCGGTTCGTGATCGAACTGTTGAAGAAGTTATTCGCCGGATTCGTCGCGTTGGAGAGCTGCGTCTCCCCCTGACCGCCCTCCAGAAAAGCGCTGTCTCCGGTAATGCCAAGGTCGCCCTCATAGGTCACAAATCCAATCGTCGCGTTCACGTCGCCGCTGGGGGGCGCGATGAAGCCCGAGAATGGAACGGTCACATTCCGATCGGCCGCCGAGTTGTTGCTGACTGCTGCAAACCCGTTGAAGACGGTGAGATTCCTGGCCACCTCCGTTGGTGCCTGATATGCCACGACAAGCGACCAGCCGGCGAAGTGGTTGATGTTCCCCGGATCTCCCCTGACGTTGGCCATCGTGTAGGTGCCGGCGCCGGTCGCCTGCACGAGGCTCGTAACATCCTCAAAGGCGCCGTAGGTCTGCACGTTGGCAGGCAGATTGGAGACGCCGCCAATCACCTTGCCCACGACCGCACCCGTGATATCGGTGTATCCGGCATCCCCGGGCCGCTTGAATTTGACCGCCTGCAACACGTCGTTGCTGACGTTGGAATTCGCCCGCGCCCCCCAGTAAAGCCCGGCAAAAAGCACGTCGGCTCCGGCAGGGAGCACGAGTTCGGCGGAGCTGGAATTGAACGTGGAGGCATCGCTGTCGATGTCCACGTAGGCCATATTCCAGTCGTCATTGTTGCGATTCGAGCCCACGCCGTTCCGGGCGTCGATGGCGGCCTGGGTGTTTCCTGGAGACGTCATCAGCGTGTTGGCCGCGAAGGTGATGTCTCCGATCGCGTTGGCGGTATACGCGACTGCAAATGGCGTCACCACGGCCAACGCCAGTCGATCCTCCAAACGCTCCGCGTTTTCCAGGTCCCGCAGCCGATTCCGCCTCGCTGCCAGCCGGTTCTGCGGCTGTTTCTTCGGAGCCTGCGTCCGTTTTGGAAAAAGCGTGTCGAAAACGTTCATGGCTGCCTCCAACTGCTGGGTGAACTGCGGAGTGACTCGCGCTTTGACACGGCGAAAAACAAAAAAGCCGGCGCGAACGAACACCCGTGTGTTCACTCGCGCCGGCTCTCGCGTTGCAGAACCCCCACGGCCTCAGCCGGGATGTTCCCTCAACTCGTTTTCCGACACATCAGGATTTGATTTTTCGACTCGGCCACCGCCCCATGGCATGCGGGCTGCGCGCCTGCGGCTTCCTCGTCAGTGGATTCTTACGCGTGAGACATCACGACGGACAACCTGACACGCGATTTCGGTGAGCGAGCGGCCCTGAGTCGTTGGCAGCAACGACTTGCGACGCATGTGGCTTCGGCGCGACACATGCGACAGGCGCTCACATCCCGCATATCCCTTGCGTGCGCTGCGGGCTTGAATGAGGAGGCGCTTGGATGCGCGGGTCCGCCTCGCGGCGTGACGTCATGCAGCGCGAAGCGACGCTGACCGCGGCGGCACGAGCTTGAAGAGCGCGAAGAGGTCGTCCTGTGTGAGGCCGCTCGCAGCCGGGGCCTCCGCCTGCGAGAGGATCGTGTCGGAGAGATCCCGCTTGCGGCGAAGCACCTCGTCGATCCGTTCCTCGATCGTGTTCGCCGACAGAAACCGGGTGACGGTCACCGCCCCTGCAGCCCCGATCCGGTGGGCCCGATTGATCGCCTGATCCTCGACGGCAGGATTCCACCAGCGGTCAAAGAGAAACACATACTCCGAGAACTGCAGGTTCAGGCCCACGGCACCCGCCCCGTAGGAAAGCAGGAGCACGGAATGCTGTTTCTCGTGTTTGAATTGCCGAATCGCCTCATCACGAGCCGCAGTCGACATGCCGCCGTGGTATTCGAGGGCGCCAAACCGCGAGAGTTTCCCGCGGAGCCGGCCGAGCGTCTCCACCCACTGGCTGAAGACGAGCGCCTTCTTGCCACTGGCATGGATCTCCTCGAGGTCGGCCTCCAGGCAGTCGAGCTTCGCGCTCTCGCCGGTGAACGTGTCAAAATTGCAGATCTGCTTCAGCCGCAGCACCAGTTCGAAGACGTTCTGGATCGTTGCCTCTTGCCCGAGATCGGCAAGCCGCAGCACTCCCTCCTCTTCCGCCCGGCGATAGGTCTCCCGCTGCTCGACCGAGAGCTCGATCCGCTCGTCACGGTTGAGCCGGGGCGGCATGTCCTTGAGCACCTTATCCTTGGTGCGACGGAGCACGTGGTCAGCCGCGGCAGCTCCCATCACCTTCGGCGACATCCGCTCATTGAGATGGCCTGGGGCGATGAACTCAAACACCCCCACGAGATCATCAGAACTGTTCTCGACCGGCGTCCCCGTGAGGGCCCAACTGCGGCGACGGGGCACCGATCGCACCGCTTCGCTCGTCTGGCTCGACCGGTTCTTGATCCGCTGTGCCTCGTCGAGCACCATCAGATCGAACGACAGACCAAGTTCCGCGATCAGATCGCGGTCGCGGACGAGCACCTCGTAGTTTGCAACTTTCACAGGAACATCAGCGAGCGACCACTGCCACCGCCGCCGCTGCTGGTCTCCTTCGATCACGGCGACGAGGATCTCCGGCGCCCAGTCGGCCAACTCCCGAGTCCAATTACTGACGAGCCCCTTGGGACAGACCACGAGCACGCGGCGGGCCTCACCCGACCGCACGAGTAGCCGGATCGACGAGATCGCCTGCATCGACTTGCCAAGGCCCATCTCATCGGCCAGCACCGCGCCGTGCCGCGGCATCAGAAACGCCATCCCGTCAAACTGGAAGGGAAACGGCTGACGGGGAAACTCGAGGCTGCTCGTCTCGAGGATCGTCTCGAGGTCGGGCTGCAGCAGGTAGAAAAACCGCTCCGAGAGCTTGACGACATCGGCCGGCGGGGCGATCCGCGTCCGCTTCGGCGGCGGGTCCGGGGAGTCTGCTTTCGCGCCAGCCTGCGGTTCCTCGGAGGGCGGCGCAAGCGGCACCGTCGCGGATGCTGCGGCTACGTGGGCTGCACGCTTCGGCACCGCAGGTGGCGGGGCGACCGAGGGCTGAAACCGGAAGCTCTGCACAACGGGCCGCGCATCGAAAAGACCGATCCGGGTTACGGGGGGCCGCGGCACGTCGATCGGAAATCGCAATGCTGCGGGACGGGCGACCCGCAGATCCACGCGGGGCACAACCGCCACCTGCGGCAGTGCCAGTTCCGCCGCCCGCACAGAATGCACCGGTCGAATCTCTCCGGAGTCTGCTGCCATCGAACACTCCGTCACATTCGTCGGATGCCCATCGCGGATCATCTGCTGCTGCCGGTCACCGCCGCTGCGCTTCGTCGATCGCGGCACGAATCCGTTCAAACGGCTCGCGGAGATCGACCGCGGCCGCAAGTTCCTCGAGCCGCACCCGCAGGTCGACTTCGCGGGATGCGTCAGTGGCATGCGGACTGACCGTGGCATTGCCGATCGTGAAACTGCAGGTGACGAGCGTGCTGGCCCCCGCGCTCGCAGACGCGCCCGACGTCGCATCTCGTACAAACGCGACGGGCAGTTTCGTATGGCTCCGCACGTGCAGCATCGGCTCGAGATCGGTAAGCACCATCTCCGGCGTCACGGTGCCCTCTGCCAGGAGCGTGCCGCCAATCTGCTGACCGTGGAGGTGGGATTGGAGCGTGGAGCCGAACAGGATCTGCTGGGCCCGCGACACCTTCACGGGAGCGGTGCAGTGAAACTCGAGCGGCCGCCCCAATGGATCCACCAGCAGATAGCCGCCGAAGACGCCGTGCGACCCCGACTCGACCGCCGTGAGAAACCCGTAGGACCGAGGCCCCGGAGCCGTTCCACCCGCTGGTTCTGCTGACTTCTGCTCCATGCTGCGTTCGATCCCTCCGCCCGGTCGGAGTGGCTGCTTCCCTGCAGCCGCTCCCTTCCGCTCCATCCATCGGGCATCCTCACCGGCCACTTGAGTGGCAGGGTCCGGACCTCCCGCGTCCCATTGCGCAGGTCCACATCACGGAAGCTGGGAAAACCCTGACGGCTAGCCCCCCAATAAGCCGCCCGCGTGGAAAAGAACCCTCATGCTGCCTAAGATAGAAGGCCGATCGGGTCCACCCGCCGCGAGAGCACTCATGAACGACGTTCCGCAGGTCTGCACGCAACTCGATATCTCCGCCACCATGATCGGCCCGGCGGTCTCAGCCCCGCTGCCGCTGGCCGATGCCTCAGAAACCAACCGACTACTCCGCGACATGGTCGCCCTGCAGCACCGCTCCTGCGAACTGCTCACGGAACTGGTGAATCAGGTCTCGCTCCAACAGCGTCAGCGAAACGCAGAGCTCAAGGCCTGGAAGGAGGCCAACCCGAAGCTGGCCAACGCCTGCCGCCATGCCGCCGAGTCGCTGACGAAGGTGCATGGCGAGTTTCTCTCGACCATCGCCAACGAGGCGTTCGACAACGCCGAGAGCTTTTCCGACAGCGATTACGCCCTCGGTGATTTTCTCGACCGCTACGGTCCGCGTCTTGCCCACTTCAACGGCGTGCTCCAGCTCTTGTCGCAGCTGAGCGCACAGCAGCCCCAGCCTCTCGCTGAAAAGCCGCCACAAGACTGACGCCTGGCCCTCAGCGGGCGTCGAGTCGGCCCTCGCTGCATCTTGATCCCGATCCCTGTCCCTTCCTTCGGAAATCCATCATGGTCACGCCGTCCGCCTCCCAGCCCGCTTCAACCGCCGCTGCCGGCAAACCTCCGGTCTTTCAGGTTGCCGATGCCGCGGCAGTCGCTCAGGCCCGCCAACAACTCGATGCCCACACGGTGGAGATGATGGCCTGGCACTTTCACCCTTCGACGGGCTGCCCGTTCTGGCTCGACTACGCGACGTCGCTCTCGTTCGACCCGCTCAAAGAGGTGACGTGCTACGACGACCTGAAAAAGTTTCCGCCGTTCGAGGATGAGTGGCTTCGTGGCGGCCCGGTGCGACGGTGGGTACCGAAGGGCATGGCCGACAAGCCGATGTTTGTCTTCGAGACAGGCGGCACCACGGGCGTGCCCAAGTCCCGCGTCAACCATCGCGACTTCCGCACCGACTACGAAATGTTCAGCGACACGCTCCCCGAGGAATATTTCCCGCGTGGGGCCAATTGGCTGATGCTGGGCCCGAGCGGCCCGCGCCGGCTGCGGCTCTCGATCGAGCACCTCGCCCAGCATCGCGGCGGCATCTGCTTCTGCGTCGATCTTGATCCGCGCTGGGTGATCAAGCTCATCCAGAAGGGCTGGATGGAGCATCTGGAAGCCTACAAGCAGCACTGCATCGACCAGGCGATCACGATCCTCGAGGCCGGCCACGACATCCGCTGCATGTTCACCACGCCGAAACTGCTCGAGTCGTTGGCGCTGGCGCTCGAGAAGAAGGGCACCACGATTCGCAAGGCGGGCATCACCGGGATTTTTTCGGGCGGCACGGAGTTTACGCCGCAGTGGACCCGCTTTGCCGTGGAGGAACTCCTCGACGGCGCCTACATGACGCCCACCTACGGCAACACGCTGATGGGTCTGGCCGCCTCCCGTCCGGTCGTGCCGGCCGACGGCTACACGATCGCCTACTACGCGCCGCAGCCCCGGGCCGTGATCGAGGTGGTCGATTTCGACAACACGAATGAAGTCGTTCCCTATGGCGGCACCGGTCGGGTCCGCCTCACCACGCTCACCCACGAGACGTTCATTCCAGGATTCCTGGAGCGTGATGAGGGCGAACGCGAACTGCCCTACGCGAAGTATCCCTGGGATGGCATCAGCGGCGTGCGTCCGTTCCGCGCCCTGGCCGCCTCGACCACAGTAGGAGTGTATTGATGCATCTTCCCGCCTATCGTTTCGGCAAGCCCTACGAATCGCTCGAACGCGACACACTCGTCCACTTCCTCACTGGCGAGAAGATCGCCGAGGTCAGTCAGGTGGGCGGCGCGATCGTCGGCCGTGATCTGCAGAAGGCGGGCCAGGCCCGGGCGGCGCTCCTGGCTATCGACCCAGAGGAGATCGTCGAGCGACTCCAGACCGCGGGCAATCTCTACGCCCACGGAACGCTCACCGTTGGCGACACCAAGCAGTCGCCCGACGACTTCGTGAAGCAGCAGTCGGCCACCACCGGCCTGCCCGAATCGCTCTGCCGGGCCAACATGCAAAAAAACATGTTCGTGCTCGCCAACATGGACCGCATGCTCGACGCGCTTTCCCGCGGCCTGTCTCCCGAGATCCTCTGGAAGGGCTATGGCACCGAGCACCGCGGGGTGGTCGTCAGCTACCAGGCGCAGTCGCCGGTGCTCGGCCTCGTGCTGCCGAGCAATTCTCCAGGCGTGCACACGCTCTGGCTCCCCGTGATCGCGCTCGGCGTGGGCCTCGTAATGAAGCCGGGCAGCCAGGAGCCCTGGACCCCCTACCGCATGACCGCCGCCATGATCGAGGCGGGTATCCCCGCCGAGGCGATCAGCCTCTATCCGGGGCCGACTGACGTGGGGGCCGGCATCCTCAACACCTGCCGGCGGAGCATGATCTTCGGCAGCGCCAAGACGGTGGAGCAGTATCGGGCCAACCCCGGTGTGCAGGTGCATGGGCCGGGATTCTCGAAGATCATTCTCGGCGACGACATGGTTGACGACTGGGAGCAGCATCTCGACGTGATGGCTGAAAGCGTGGCCATCAACAGCGGGCGTGGCTGCATCAACGCTTCGGCGATCTACGCCAGCCGGCACACGAAGGAGATCGCCGCCGCCCTCTCGGAGCGGCTCGGGCCGATCGACGTCAAACCGCCGCAGGATCCCGAATCCAAACTCGCCGCCTTCACGATCCCGGGTGCCGCGAAGGCGATCTGGGGGCAGATTGAGACGGGCCTCAAGGCCTCGGGCGTGTCTCACATGACCGCTCCCTACGGCGACCGTCTCGTGGAGGGGGAGCGGTGCGGCTGGCTCCGGCCAGTGGTCGCCCACTGCACGTCACCGGAGCCGGAGATTGCCAGGGCCGAATACATGTTTCCTTTCGTGAGCGTCGTGGAATGCTCCCAGGCGACGATGCTCGAAAAAATCGGTCCCACGCTCGTCTGCACGGCGATGACCGAAAACCCAGCGTTCCAAGAGGAACTGGTCAACAGCACGGCCATCGACCGGCTCAACTTCGGCCCCATTCCCACGACGAAGCTCGACTGGCTCCAGCCGCACGAGGGCAACATCATCGACTTTCTCTATCGATCACGGGCGTTGCAGGTGGCGGTGGAAAAGACTGCCGCTGTATCGTGACGCGTGAGCACGCACCGTGACGCATCCGGATGCATCCGCCGGGTTTGAATTCCGTGCCGCCACGCGGCTCGTGGTGGGCCGCGGCACCGTTGCGAAACTCGGGACACTGGCCCGCGATCTCGGTGCCACACGGGCGCTCGTCGTAAGCGATCCCGGCGTCGTGCGGGCGGGCCACACCGCCACGGGTCTCGCTGCCCTGGCCTCTTCCGGGATCGCGACGACCGTCTTCGACCAATTCGGCGAGAATCCCACCACCGCGCATGTCGAAGCGGGCACCCAGGTGGCGCGGGAGTTTCGGCCCGACCTGATCATCGGCCTCGGCGGCGGCAGTTCGATGGACTGTGCCAAGGGGATCAATTTCCTGCTGTCGTGCGGTGGCCGAATGCACGACTATCACGGCCGTGGGAAGGCAACCGGGCCAATGCTGCCATCGATCGCCGTGCCGACGACAGCCGGCACCGGCAGCGAGACCCAGTCATTCGCACTGATCACCGATGCGGCGACCGGCATGAAGATGGCCTGCGGCGACCCACGGGCCGCCTTCCGCGTGGCGATCCTCGATGTGCATCTCACGCTCACGCAGCCACCACGGGTGGCCGCGCTCACGGGCATCGATGCGGTGTCGCATGCGGTGGAGAGCCATGTGAGTCGGGCCGCAACGCCCGCCTCGCAGATCTTCTCTCGAGAGGCCTGGCGGCTGCTGGCGATCAACCTGCCCCGCGTCTTTGCCGACGGTGGCGATGTGGCCGCCCGCGAGGCCGTGCAACTCGGCGCGGCCTGGGCCGGGCTTGCGATTGAAAACGCGATGCTCGGCGCGGCCCACGCGCTGGCCAATCCGCTCACGGCGGCCCACCATGTCGTGCATGGCCAGGCGGTGGGCCTCATGCTGCCGCACGTCGTCAGGTTCAACGCGGTCTCCTGCGGCACTGCCTACGCGGAACTCCTGCACGACGTCGGCATCGACACAGGCCCGGAGACGGCCGGTGACGAACTTGCCACATGGCTCTTCCGGCTGCTGGCCTCGGCGAGCCTGAGGACGAGCCTCACCGCCCTTGGCATCCCTGTGGCCAATGGGTCGGCGCTCGCCACCGCGGCGGCCACCCAGTGGACCGGTGGCTTCAACCCACGGCCTGTCAGCATCGACGACTTCGCCCACCTCTACGAGGCCGCCCGATGAAGCGGCTGCGACCACTCGCGATGCTGTTGGTGCTCTTTCTGCTGCAGGCGGCTGCCACAGCCGATGAAGCCGCCCCGGCCGATGCCTGGCCGATGGCCCGCGGCTGTCCATCGGGCACCGGACGATCGGCGACAACACTCCGCCTGCCGCTGCAAGAGAAGTGGCATCGCGGCTACGAGAAAACGGCCTTCGGGGCCGTGCCGACGATCGCCGACGGCACGATCTATCTCGGCGACCTCGACGGCACATTCCAGGCGTTGGATCTCGCCACAGGCGCTACGAAGTGGACGTTCAAGGCAGAGGCGGCGGGGTTTCCATCGGCGGCGGCCGTGTCACTCGCCCCCGCGCAGCCGCTGGTGGTCGTGGGCGACGACACCGGCATCGTGCGGGCCTTCGACCGTCCCACCGGCAAGGTCGTCTGGGAGTACGAAACCGAAGGTGAAATCTCCGGCGGCCCGACGATTCTGGCCGGTGCCGAGGGCGGCCGCGTGCTCATCGGCTCACAGGATGCATCGCTCTCGTGCCTGCAACTCGCCGACGGCAAGCTGCTCTGGAAGCATTCGATCGCCGACCAGATCCGCTGTTCGCCGACCGTGGCCCGCTCCGCCGATGGGGACCGGGTCTTTCTGGCCGGCTGCGACGGGAAGCTGCATGTGATCGATGTGCAGAGTGGCGAGGAAAAGGCAGCCGTGCCGATCGATGGTCCGACTGGGACAACGCCGGCCACCAATGGCGACCGGGTGTTCTTCGGCACCGAGGGCGGGGGCTTCTTCGCGATCGACTTCCTCAAGGCCGATGTCGCCTGGCGGGGTCGGTCGGCGGTTAACGGCCAGTCGTATCGCTCGAGTGCGGCGATTGCCGGCGAGCTCGTGATCGTGGGCTCGCGGGGCAAGGCAGTCGAGGCTTTCGCGTGTGCGGATGGCGCCCGGAAGTGGCGGCATCCCATGCGGGGGAAGGTGGACGCCTCGCCGATCGTGGCAGCGACCGAGGACGGCCGGCCACTGGCGATCGTCGCGGACAGCGCCGGCAAGATCGTGGCACTCGACGCGGCAACGGGGGAGAATGTCTGGGAATTCGACGCCGGCGGCGGCTTCTCGGCGGGAGCGGCGGCCGCGGTGGGCCATCTCGTGATCGCCTCCGACGACGGCACTGTCTGGTGCTTTTCATCACCAAAGCCCTGAAGTCAGTCTGCTGAAACAGACGGGATCACCAACCATGGTCTGGCTCCAAACGGAACTCCGGCTGGAACCGCGCCGCCGCGGATTCCACCTGATCACGTCCGAGATCGAGGCGGCGATGAAGGGCATGGAGAGGCTTCGCGTCGGCCTCCTCCACGTCTTCATCCAACACACCTCGGCAAGCCTCTCGATCAACGAAAACGCCGATCCCGACGTTCCCCGGGATCTCGAAATGGCATTCAATCAGATCGCCCACGAGGATTTTCCCTACGTGCACACGATGGAGGGGCCCGACGACATGCCGGCCCACGTGAAGGCCTCGATGATCGGCAGTTCCGTCACCGTGCCGATCAGGGATGGCGGGCTCTGCCTCGGTACCTGGCAGGGAATCTACCTGTGCGAACACCGCGACCGCGGTGGCCCCCGCCGGCTCGTGCTCACCCTGCAGGGGGAGTGAAGGCAGGCCGAACGAGACCTCGGTGGAGGCATTCCAACTGTCACGACCAATTTTTCCTGCATTTCCGCCCCCCTTTCGGCCGATACTTCGTCGAAATCCAGGTGTATGGGGATGGCGGGGAGAGGGAACGAACCAACTCCGTAGGCGACCCGTAGTATTGGTTGCGACCCTGTTTTGGACGGCCTTAGTACGGCCGGCGGACCGGGCGAGGAGCAGCAAAATGGCACGAAAAGACTCTCTTTTGAACCTGCGGGCGATCCTCGTCCGCCGCCGCGACGCCCTGCGAAGTGCGCTCGCTGGCGATCTTTCCCTGCTGAAAGACCTGCGGAGCGAGTCGCCCGGCGACGTCATCGACGCAGCCTACGATTCGACGCAGGACGAGATCAGCTCCCAACTTGCGGAGGTGGAGAGCCGCGAACTGGCCAACATCGAGAACGCCTTGGAACGCATTCGGGCCGGCAAATACGGCTCCTGCGAGTTCTGTGGCGGCAAGATCCCGATGGCCCGGTTGAACGCCCTCCCCTACGCCACCATGTGCATTGAATGCCAGCGAGAACTGGAGCGATCTGGCTCGTCCGGCATGTCGCGGCATGATGACCGGGAGGAACAGGCCGAGGAATCGGTCGCCGGCGAGTACGAGTTCTAAAGTTCGGTGGCGACGGACGATATCATGTCGCTCGGTGGACCGATCTGCCGATGGTTCCCGGCCATTCGATTCTGGCCCCCGAGCGAGCGATACATGATGCCTGTCGAACCGTGCATGACACGCATTTCCGCATTCTGCGCGGCGGCCTTCGCAGTGCTGCTCGCGATCGTCGGTTCGCCGAGGATTCGTGCCGACGAACCGTCGACGCAGGGGCCTCCTGCGGTCAGGCTCGCGCCGATTGACCGCGCCGCTGCCGGGAGCGGCGGACGGGTCGATCCGATGCGGCCGGCGCGGCTGTCGAACTCGGAGCGGGAGAAGCTCTACGAGCAGGTCTCGCGCGATGCAGAGGCCCTCGAACGCCAGGGCGCCCAGCTCCGCCGGCTGACGCAGCTGCTCCGACCCACGGTCGTCCACATCGATGCCAGAAAACCGGCGCTCCGGCCGAAAAATGGCAAGGCAAGCGAGGATGAGGCGGGCTCCGGCGTGATCGCGTTGGTGGCCGGACGGACGGTGGTGATCACGAACCGCCATGTCGTCAACCGGGCCGAACTCGACAACATCACGATCCGCCTCGACGGCGGCCGGGAAATCCGGCCGATTCGGCTCTGGTCCGATCCCATGACCGACATCGCTGTGATGGAGATCGAGGGGGATGATCTCGAAACGGCACATCTCGCCAATGGTGACTCCCTTCAGATCGGCGACACCGTCCTGGCGATCGGCAGTCCGTTCGGTCTGTCGCATTCTGTGACGCTCGGCATCGTCTCGGCCAAGGGTCGCCGCGATCTCGAACTGGGTGAGGGCAACGTCAAGTTCCAGGACTTCATCCAAACCGACGCCGCCATCAATCCGGGCAACAGCGGCGGGCCGCTGGTGAACCTCCGCGGAGAAGTGGTCGGCCTCAACACCGCCATTGCCAGCAATTCCGGCGGTAGCGAGGGGATCGGCTTCGCCATCCCGATCTCGATGGTGATGTTCGTGACGAAGCAACTGGTGGAAACGGGCTCGGTATCACGGGCCTACCTCGGCGTCACGCTCGACCGCGCCTTCACGCAGAAGGCGGCCAACCGTCTCGGCATGGTGCGGGCGGTTGGTGCGCACGTTTCGGGCGTCACCACAGGTTCTCCTGCCGATGTCGCGGGCGTGCAGGCCGACGACGTGATCCTGGAAGTGGACGGTGTGGCGATCGAGGACGACGATCACCTGGTGAGCCTCGTGAGCGTGACGCCCACCAACAGTACGGTGACGCTCAACGTATTTCGCAATGGCGAGCGGATCTCCCTGCGGCTGCCGGTCGCCAGCCGCGAGCAGTTCGAGGGGAAGTAAAGACGCACGACGCGGGCGATTCACGTCGCCGCAGCGGCGGTGGCCAGCGACCGCAGGATGCAGTCCTTCACCGCGGGAACGTCGCAGTTGACGAACAGGTCGGCGTTGGGCCGCTGCTGGCGAACCTGCCGGCGGTCGATCACCAGCATGCCCGCCGTGAGGTCACCACCCGTTTCCACGTCGGCCACGATCGCCGCCCGCTCGAAAAGCTCGGGGTTCGTCGCCGCCACGAGCGACACGACGTCGTGTAGCCAGACCCCCTCGCTGCCGAGCAATTGGCGATGCGCCCGGAAAGTGTGCGGCAACATCCGCCGCAGCAGCAGGCCGGCCCGTGACGTTTCGTCCGGCACCTGTTCCAGGAAATCAAACTCGAGCATCACCTGGCTGGTTGTCTCAAGCGGCACCAGCGATTTCGTGAGTGGCTCGCGGATCACATGCCGAGCTGCCGGCGGATCGCAGTAGAAGTTGAGGTCGGCGACCGGCGTGACGTTGCCGGCTCCATGCGCCGTGCCGCCGGCGATGATCACCCGGTCGATGATCTCGGCGATCGAAGGATCCCGCCTCAGCAACCGGGAGAGATTCGTGAGCGGCCCCAGCGCGATGATCGTGACCTCGCGGGGATTCGCGCGGATCGTCTCCCACATCACCTTCTCCGCCACGTGCCCGCCGTGAAGCTGGGCCCGCGGCAGATCGATGCCGCCCAGCCCGTCCCCGCCGTGCATGTTGAACGGCTTTTCTGGAAGCGCAGTGTCGTTGGGCGCGATTCCGATCCGCGGCAGACGCGGCGGGTCGAGATATGCCACGATCGCCTGCAGGTTGCCGGTGGCCTGCTCCGAGATCACGTTGCCGCCGACGGCGGTGACAGCCAACACATCCAGCCGCGGATCGAAGAGGGCCATGGTCAAGGCGACGGCGTCGTCGATCCCGGGATCGACATCCAAAATCACCTTACGGGGCTGTATCACGTGCATGATGGAGTTGGCGTCGAGGTGATTCGCTGCGATCGGTCTATGGGGTAGGCTAGCTGGATTCATCCTAGCTGAAACCGACACACCATGCTGTCTGCTCCGTCAGGCAAGACGGCTCCTACGAGATTTCCATGGATCGACCGGCAGACACCTCCGACATTTCCGAATCACTCGCCCGCCTGAGGGAGGGAAGCCACGCCAGCCGCGGGGAGACGCGGCAGTTGGTAGACGGCGTTCTGGCGGGGACGGTCAATCTCGAACGTTTCGGCCAGTGGCTACTGGCGCTGGCCGACCTCGGCGAATCGGCCGACGAGATTGCCGGTGTGGCCGAGGCGCTGCGGGGCCGGATGCTCCCCGTTCAGACCACGCACGCCGTCGTGGCCGACACCTGCGGCACCGGAGGCGACGGCTGCGGATCATTCAACATCTCCACGGCGGCGGCGATCGTTGCGGCGGCGGCCGGACTGCCGGTGGCCAAACACGGCAACCGCGCGGTGACCAGCCGCACCGGATCCGCCGATGTACTCGAGCAGTTGGGCATCGCGGTCGGGGTGCCGCCTGAAACGGCCTCACGGCAGCTTGCTCATCTGGGCTTCTGCTTCTGCCTCGCGCCGGTGCACCATCCGGCGATGTCCCGCGTCGGTCCGCTGCGGCGGTCACTCGGGCGACCGACCGTCTTCAATCTCGTCGGGCCGCTCTGCAATCCCGCTGGCGCATCGGTGCAGGTGATCGGGGTCGGCCGGGCTACCGCGCGGGAACCACTGGCCGAAGCCGCTCGGCTGCTTGGCGCAACACGCACGCTCGTCGTCTCGGGCCATGTCGGTGACGACACGAACGCGAAAGTCTTCGACGAGATCAGTCTGTTTGGTCCCACCGACGTGATCGACGTGTCAGCCGGTGTGACCACCCGTTCGCGGTGGACGCCCGAGGACTTTGGCATCACGATGCAGCCTGCTGAACGTCTCGAGGAACTCTCGGTGGCCGGCCCTGCCGAGAGCGCTGCGGCGATCCGCGACGTGCTCGCGGGCGCGAGGGGGCCTCGCCGCGATGTCGTCGTGCTCAACACCGCCGCCGTGCTCTGGGCGGCGGGCAAGGCCGCCGACCTGCCGGCAGCCCGCGCGGCCGCCGAGGCCGCAATCGATTCCGGCGCAGCCGCCCGCCTCCTCCTCAAAATGGTGCCAGCCACCAAAATTGGGTAATCCCGGCAAGCCAAACACCCATCTTGCCCAGATTTGGTGGCTGGCATCTTTTCATTCAGGAAACCGCCATGCAACTCGACGTCATCCAGCCTGCCGCCGAGCCTGCGGTCGTCAAGCCTTGCTGCGCCAAGGCAGCGGCCGGGGAATTCGGCTGGCTGTGCCCGATGCATCCACAGGTGACGAGCAGTTCACCCGGCACCTGCAGTATCTGCGGAATGCCGCTCGAACCGATCGGGCAGAAGGCCGGCGCCGCAAGCAGCCAAAGCCACGACCTGCGACGGTTCCTGATCTGCAGCGGGCTCGCCGCGATTCTCATGGCCGTGGCGATGCTGGGCATGCTTGGGCACGGCCGACACGATCCTCTGAATGGTGGGCACGGCGGCCTGCTCCCGGGCTGGCTGGCCGGCCAGGCAGGCAACTGGCTGCAACTGCTCCTGGCCACACCGATCGTCTTCTGGGGAGGCTGGCCGATTCTCTCCGGCGGCCTCGCCGGCTTCCGCCACGGCCGACCGACGATGTTTTCGCTCATCACCCTGGGCGTGCTCATGGCCTGGGCAGTGAGCGCGATAGCCACCTTCGCGCCGGACATTTTTCCCGCCGCGTTCCGCCGGGCCGACGGGAGCGTCGAGGTGTTCTTCGAATCGGCCGGGATGATCGTGGTGCTCGTGCTTCTCGGGCAATTACTCGAAAGCCGGGCCCGCCGCGGCACGACGGCCGCCATCCGCGCACTGATGGACCTGACGCCTCCGACGGCCGAGCGGGAGCCGGGGGGCGAGACGATTCCGCTGGCGATGGTGCGAAAGGGCGACCTGCTCCGCGTGAAACCCGGTGGCCGAATTCCCACCGATTCGATCATCCGCGAGGGCGCAACCACCTGCGACGAATCCTTGCTGACGGGCGAACCGATGCCGGTGGCACGGTCGATCGGCGACCGCGTGCTTGGCGGGGCGATCAACGGCTCTGGGGCGATCGTCATCGAGGCCGACACGGCAGCCGATGGCGCGCTCGTAGCCCGGATCGCCCGGCTCGTCCGAGAGGCACATGAAAAACGGGCGCCGATCGAGCAACTGGCCGACAGGATCTCCGGCATCTTCGTGCCGATCGTGCTGGCGATCGCCCTGCTCACCTTTCTGGTCTGGTCAGTCATCGGGCCGCAGCCACGGATGGCGCTGGGGCTCCTGTCGGCTGTGAGCGTGCTCGTGATCGCCTGCCCGTGCGCACTGGGGCTGGCGACTCCGCTGGCGATGACGGTGGCCATCGGTCGGGGCGCCCGATCCGGCATCCTCGCCCGCTCCGCCGAGGCGATGGAGAAACTGTCTCGCGCCGGCACGATCGTCTTCGACAAGACAGGAACGCTCACGCAGGGCCGGCCACGAATCGTGTCGGCAGTCGCAATGGCCGCAAATGGCCGCCCGGTCACCGTCGATGAAGCAGCCGCGGCCCCAGACTCGCTCGCGCAGGAACCATTCCGGACGCTCCTGTTTCAGGCGGCCAGTCTGGAGGGCTCGAGCGAGCATCCGCTGGGGCGGGCCTTCACGCAGGCCGCCTCCGCCGCCGGCATCGACACGACACGGCCTGAGGCGGTCGAGGCGATCGTCGGACGCGGCGTCGTGGGAAAAGTGCAGGGGGCGACGGTGCTGGTGGGCAATGCCGCCCTGCTCTCTGATCGCGGCATCCCGCTCGACGCGATGCCCGCGTCAGCCGCCGCGACGACGGTCCACGTTGCGATCGACGGCCGCTTCGCCGGTTCGTTCGGCCTCGCCGACCCACCGCGGCCCGAGGCGGCCGCCGTGATCGCCGATCTTGCCCGCCGCGGCTTTCGGCTTGAAATGCTCTCCGGCGACTCGCCCGAAGCTGCAGCGCAGGCAGCCGCGAAGATTGGCATCGCCCGGGCGACCGGCGGCCTCTCGCCGCAGCAGAAGGCGGAGCGAATCGCGGCCATCAAGGCAGAGCAGCCTGGTGGCAGGAGCGTGGTCTTCGTCGGCGACGGCATCAACGACGCCCCGGCGTTGGCCTCGGCCGACGTGGGCATCGCGATGGGGTCGGGGGCCGACGTGGCCCTCGAAACGGCCGACATCACGCTGCTCTCCGGCGGCCTGGCGGCGGTGCCCCGCGCGGTCGATCTTGCCCATGCCACGATGCAGAACGTCCGGCAGAATCTGGGCCTGGCGTTTCTCTACAACGTGCTGGCTCTGCCTGTGGCGGCCGGTGCGCTCTACCCCCTGCTCGGGCATGTCACGAGCCCGATGCTGGCAGCTGGGGCGATGAGCCTCTCCTCGCTGTCGGTAATCGCCAATTCGCTCCGCCTCCGCAGCCTCGATCTCAAGTGATGCGACGGTTCGGGGCTGCCCAAGCCCCGTCGCCGGACGTTCGCTACGGCCATCCATGGCCTTCGCTCACTCGATG
>CAMCQY010000076.1 GCA_945877135.1 Candidatus Kuenenia stuttgartensis | reverse complement strand
GAGCCGGCGTTGCTGACCAGCGCAGGCAGGATGCCGGAGCGAACGTCCGGCGATGGGGCGTGGGCACCCCCGACCTGCGAGAAGGGCAACTTCCTTTGGTCTCGTGGCTACAATCCTCCGTATGAGAGTTCGGTTCTGAAGGTCCGTTTCCGAAATCATCGGGAGTCTCGGCGATGCGATTGCCAAACGCGTGGGTCGTGACGGGGGTTGCAGCCGCTCTGGGATCAGCGGTCGGTGGCGGAATCGCCACGCTGGAGGCCGCCACCCGGCCCTGGCGGGCAGGAGACTTCGCTGTCGCCGGCCGTCGGCCCTCAGGCCCCGCGCCGCAGGCCGATGTTCCTGAAACGCAGTTTGCCTTCGGTACCGTCGGCGTCGGCGCCAAGGGTTCCCACGAATTCGTGATCCGGAACATCGGCTCGGCCCCCCTGAAACTCACCAAGGGCGCCTCCAGTTGCACCTGCACCGTCGGCGACTTCGAGGAATCTGAGGGCGGCTCGAAAGATGCGAAGGTGGTGCAGCCGGGCGGGAGCACGAGGCTCAACGTGGAGTGGAGGGGCAAGGGGGATGGCGGACCGTTCCGGCAACAGGCGAGCGTGCTGACCAACGACCCGTCTCGGCCACAGATCGCGTTCGTGGTGGAGGGAACGGTAGTGCCCACCTACAAGGCCGTTCCGATGTCTATCACGCTGCCCAAGCTGTCAGCCAGTTCGAGCCAACAGGCCACCGTGACGGTCTTCACCTTCGGCAAGGAGAAGCCCACGATCGAAGCGCTTTCGGCGACCGACGAGAAGACCGCCCAATTTTACTCCCTTGCCTCGACGGACCTCACGCCCGCAGAACTCACCGCTGCTGCCGGTGCGACCGGCGGCTTCCTGATCACTGCCGATATCCGCCCGGGTCTGCCGATCGGCACGCTGCGGCAGACGATCAGGGTCGTCTTTCGGATGCCGGAAGAGGTGATCGCCGAGATTCCGGTGGAAGGATCTGTCTCAGGTGATCTTGCACTGGCCGGCAAGGCGTGGGATTCCTCCAGAGAAGTCCTATTGCTGGGAACGGTTTCCAGTCGTACTGGAGCCGAGACCAGCCTGTTTGTCACCGCCAAAGGACCTCACCGGGAGGACGTGAAACTGGTGGTCCGGGAGATCGCCCCGGATGGAGTGAAGGTCGTCGTCGGAGAAGGCAAGCCGGTGGGGAGCGGAAACGTGATCCGCATCCCGCTTACGATCACGATCCCCCCGGGCAGTGCGCCCGCCAACCACCTCTGCTCCGAACAGGCCCCCGCGGGAAAGATCGTGCTCGACACAGGCCATCCCGAATCGCCCACGCTCACCATTCCCGTCTGCCTTGCCATCGTCCCGTAGGGAGTGATTCGCACATGAACCGCATCGGTTTCGTCCATCACGTTATCGCGGCCTGTGCCCTGCTGCTCGTCGCCATGGAAAGGCCTGGTGTCGCTGCCAAAATCCCCACCCAGGGCGAGGGCGTGAGCGACGACGTCGTCCAGACGTTTCGCGATCGCAATGGCAGTCTCTTCGAGGGTTGGCCGACGCCACAGGCAGTCGTGATCGTGACCGGCGAACTGGACGGCTATATCGAGCCCTGCGGCTGCACGGGCAAGGAGAATCAGAAGGGTGGCCTGAGCCGCCGCCGCAATCTGCTGCGGGCCGTCGCAGCCGCTGGATGGCCGATGGTCACGGTCGATCTGGGCGGGCAGGTCAAACGCTTTGGACGTCAATCCGAGATCAAGTTCCAATCGATCGCGGACGGGCTCCGGACCATGGAGTACACGGCCGTCGGATTTGGACCGGGCGACCTGCGACTGCCGGCTGAGGAACTGGTGGCCGCGGTAGCGCCGGTTGGCGACAGTCCCACGCCGTTCGTGAGCAGCAACGTCGGCCTGCTCGGCCTCGACGCCAACATCACGCCGCGGTTTCGGATCGTCGAGGCTGGAGGGCTGCGATTCGGCATCGTTTCCGTGCTGGGCGATGCGGAGGCCAAACAGGTCCGCAATGATGCCATCGAGATTCTGCCAGCCGCGGATGGGGTCGCGGCCGCGGCGGCCGAATTGAAAAAGGCGAATTGCACGCACCAGATTCTGCTGTCGTGGGCCTCGCCGGAGGAGACAAAGGGACTGGCGTCACGATTCCCGCAGTTCGACATCGTGGTGACCGCAGGCGGTGCCGACGAACCCCCGGCCGAACTCCCCGCGCTGCCGGGCGGCGGCCGCCTGATCGAACTGGGCCACAAGGGCATGTTCGCGGTGGCCGTGGCATTCTTCGATGATTCCGCAGAGCCGATCCGGTCGCAGCGGGTGCCCCTCGACGCCCGCTGGGGAGAGGCGGAGGACATGATCACGCTGTTGGGGACCTATCAAAGCCAACTGGAATCGCTCGGGCTGAGCGGGCTTGGGCTCGCGGCAGTGCGGCACCCCTCCGGGCGGAGGTTCGCGGGAAGCGCTGCCTGCGCCGACTGCCACAAGCACGCGTACGACGTCTGGAAGGACACGGCCCACGCCACGGCGCTGGTCACGCTGGAAGAACAGAAGCCCCGTCGCGATGGCGATCCCGAATGCCTCTCCTGCCATGTCGTTGGCTGGGCCCCACAGCGGTACGAACCCTTCGAGGGCGGGTTTGCCGGCATGAAGACCACACCCCATCTGGCTCAGCAGGGCTGTGAAAACTGCCACGGCCCGGCCGCGGCCCACGCCGCCGTCGAACGTGGCGACGTACGTGCGAGCGTCACCGAGCGAGACCGCCTGCGGGGCGAGTTGACACTGTCGATCAAGACCCCGGAGGGCAAGCAGAAGGCCGTCAACAACTGCCTGGAGTGCCACGACCTGGACAACAGCCCACAGTTCGACTTCGACACGTACTGGCCGCAAGTGGAGCATCCGACCCCGCCCGAAGAGAAAGCGAAGTCCGACTGAAAACCGGGAAACGCTACTCCGCCACCGATCGCGTCTTCCCCTTGCTTGCGCTGCGGGCTTGGATGAAGGAGGGCTCGGATCGAGGGAGCCGGGATCGGCGAAGCTGGAGGAGACGAGGAGGATGTCCGACTTGTTGTGCGTCCCATGCCGAGCGGGGTGACAAGTCGGAAGCTCCGAGCGACGGAAGCTTTGCCGTCCCGGCGCCGCGTCGCCACGCGAGGCCATCCGCATGTCCCTTGCTTGCGCTGCGGGCTTGGATGGCTGCGGGCCTGGATGACGAAGCGATTGGATGGCAGGCGGGAGGAACGACCGAATCTCTCGGCGCCCGCCTACCCCAACTGGGCCAGCGCCTCGTCGGGAATATTGAAATTGGCTGCCACGCTCTGCACGTCGTCGTGATCATCGAGCCGCTCCACCAGCTCGAGCACCTTGCGGGCCATGTCGACGTCGTCCACGTCAACCGAGTTGGTCGGCACCCGCATGATCTCGTTTGACTCCACCTGCAGTCCCCCCTTCTGCACAGCCTCAACCACTGCCGCCATCGTCTGTGGCTCACAGGTCACCTCCCAGCGATCGCCCACGAGTTTGACGTCGCTGGCCCCCGCCTCCAGTGTCAGTTCCATGAGTTGATCCTCGCCACAGGAAGCCTGCAGAACGCGAACCACCCCCACCCGTTGAAACAGATAGGAGACGCAGCCTGTGCTGCCGAGTTTCCCGTCACACGCCTCAAAAATTTTGCGAATCTCGGGGGCCGTCCGGTTCTTGTTATCGGTGAGAATCTCGCACATCACCGCCACGCCACCAGCGGCGTAGCCCTCGTAGATCGACTCCTCGAGATTCCCTCCCTTGAGTTCGCCCGTGCCCGTGCGAATCGCCCGCTGGATGTTGTCCTTGGGCATGCTGACGGCCTTGGCGGCATCGATCGCGTAGCGGAGCCGCAGGTTGGCATCCGGATCGGGCCCGCCGTGCTTCGCCGCCACGATGATCGCCTTGGCCAGCTTGCTCCACAGCTTGCCACGCTTCGCGTCGATCACCGATTTCTTGCGGGATATATTGGCCCAGTGCGAATGTCCTGCCATGGAGATTCTCCCACTCGTTGTCCGGCCCGTGTTCCAACGGGCATCTGCAAAGGTCTGTCAGCGGCGAGTCAGCGAGGCTTGCGTTTCGCCAACTGCGAGGTGTGGCTCTTGGCGGTGGCCGCTGGCGGCTTTGCCTTCTGCTTCGCATCGCGGGCCGACTTGCCAGCCGCCGGCAACGCCTTTTTCCCATTTCCGGCCGGCGGCTTTCCACCCGCCTCAGGCTTCTTGACCTGCTTTGCCGGCGCGGGCTTCGCTGCGGTCGGCTTCGCCTCCGGCGCGGGCGGTGCCACCTGCGGCTTGATGGTGATCGGCTTGCCGACATTGGGCTTCACCACGAACGGCTTGGGGCCCGTCTTCGGCTGGCCCTCACCGGCGCGTTTCGGACCAGCGCCCGGCGGCGGAAGCGGAGTCTTGCCGGCAGGACGGGCAGCAGCCTGCGGTCCCGCCGGACGGTGCTCCTCCGCAGCGGTCTGTGCCGCTTCGGCGGCCCTACGGCCCTCCTTGCCCGCTGCGGGCGGGGGCGGATTCGGGGCCGAAAGCGGCTCGCCACGCTTGGGGAACCGCTCCTTGATCGCCTCTGGATTCACCGCCTGCAGAATCTTCTTGACGGTGGCCCCATGCAGGCTGACCACAACGTCGGCGCCGAATTGGTGCAGAAGAGAGTTGAACTCGAGCAGCGTCTTCTTCGCGATCAACCGCTCAAGCCCGGCCACCTTGCCCGAATCGTATTCCTCGCGGGATATCACACCGCTCAGATAGAGGCCCGAGAGGGCCCCGAGATCGAGCGGCACAGCGTGCCCGCCGAGCGCCGTTGCCACGACATGCTGCACCACGAAGGGAGGGATGCCGTGAATGTGCTCGAGTGTCTTGATGCCGTGGGCGATCGAGTGCTTCTTCGCGTGGTCGAGCGAAAAACTATAGGTCGATTCGAACACTCCCTGCAGCACGCGGCGAAGCGCCAGTGCCGCCCGCGAGGGGTCGGGCAGTGCCTGCAGCGTCTCGGCGAGTTCCGCGACGGTCGTCACGCGGATTTCGTTGAGGTCGAAATAGCTTTCGAGCAGTCGTGCAAAGGCCTTCTCGGCGGCATCGTGATGGGCATTCTCCAGACAGCAGGCAAACAGCACCTGCTCGAGCATCGACCGCCCCGTGTTGGCAACCACCGGTCGGTAGTGCCCCTTCAGCGCCTTGTGGAGTTTGGGAACGAGTTGCTTTCGACTCGGCTGTGGCTGCTTCGCTGCTGTCATGCGTGCTCCTCTGTCTTCTCCCTGTTCGGCCCGTCCATCGAGCCCGCTGGCTCTCCCGGCACTGGCGGCCCGGCGGCTGCCCCCTCTGCTGATTCATTGGCCGCCCCGGAAGATGACGCAGGCATGACCTCGCTAAGCACGCGAGCGATCTCGATCGATCGCTTCACGCCACTGTCGAGTTTGAACTTCAGGCGGGGCGTGTATCGCGTCTCAATCCGCTCGGCGACTTGGGCCTGGAGAAAGCCTGCCGAACTCGCCAGACCCTTCAGGGCCAGTTCTTCCTTGGCCGGGCTGCCCATCACCGAGACGTGCACTGTGGCGGCACGCATGTCGGGATCCATCTCCACCCCCGTGACAGTGACACCCTGCACCCGCGGGTCGCGCACCTGCGTGAGGATGGCCATGCTGACCACCTCACGCACCGCCTCGGCAGCCTTGAGAAGTCGTCGCGTGCTCACGAGAGCGTTCGTGCGATTTCCTCGACGCGGTAGCACTCGAGGATGTCGCCCTCCTTGATGTCATTGAAACCAGCCAGCTTGATGCCGCACTCGAGACCGTCGCGAACCTCGCGGGCATCGTCCTTCTCCCGCTTCAGCGACTCGATCCCGTATTCACCGACGATGCGGCTGTCGCGAATGATCCGCAGGCGGCCATTCCTGGCGATGATGCCCGAAATAACCCGGCAGCCGGCGATCACACCGATGCGGCTGATCGAGTACGTCCTCTGCACCACGGCCCGGCCGAGCGTCGCCTCGCGCTTTTCAGGTGCAAGCATCCCCTCGAGCGCCTTCCGCAGGTCGTCGGTGACCTGATAGATGATCTCATACCGTCGCACCTGCACGCCGAGATCCTCGGCGAGCGAGCGAGCCCGCTCGTCGGGCACCACATTGAAACCAATGATCACGGCGTCGGAGGCATCCGCCAACTGCACGTCGGCCTCGGTCACGCCACCCACCGTTGCCTGCAGCACGCGGATCTTCACCTCCGGATGATCGAGCTTCTGCAGTTCCTTGAGGATCGCCTCGATCGACCCGCGTACGTCGGCACGGAGGATCAGGTTGAGCGTGGGAGTTTTCTGGGTTCCGAGACGATCGAGCAGGTTTTCGAACGTCACGTGCACCGGAGCACTGACGAGCGTGCTGTGGCGGCTGATGCTCGTCCGCTTGACCGCGACTTCGCGGGCCAGGGCAATCGAATCGACCACCTGGAACCGATCGCCAGGGCCTGGGGCCACATCGAGGCCGCTGACGAAGACCGGCACCGACGGCCCGACCTCGGCGACCTTCCGACGCAGGAGCGTGTCTTGCATCGCCTTGACATTGCCGCTCGCCTCCCCGCAGACAATCGCGTCGCCAACCTTCAGCGTGCCCTTCTGCACGAGCAGGCAGGCCACAACACCACGACCCTCGTGGATCGACGCATCGAGACAGACGCCGGCAGCAGACCGCTCGGAGTTCGCCCGTAGGTCGTGCAGTTCGGCGATGGTGAGCAGCGTGTCGAGAAGGTCGTCCATGCCAGCCCCCGTGACGGCACTGGTCTTCACGACCTCCGTCTCGCCACCCCACTCGGTCGGCAGCAGCTCGTTCGCCGCCAGCTGCTGATAGATTCGATCAACGTCGGCCCCCGGAAGGTCGATCTTGTTGATGCACACGACGATCGGCACGTTGGCCGCCCGGGCGTGGCTGATCGCCTCCTCCGTCTGTGGCATCACGCCGTCGTCGGCGGCCACCACGATGACGGCGCAGTCAGTCACATTCGCACCGCGGGCCCGCATCTGGGTGAAGGCCTCGTGGCCCGGCGTGTCTACGAAGGTGATCGGGTGCCCGTTCCGCTGCACGGTGTAGGCCCGCATATGCTGCGTAATGCCACCACTCTCGCGGGAAGCAACGTTAATGCCCAGAATTCGATCGAGCAGCGACGTCTTGCCATGGTCTACGTGGCCCAGGAACGTCACAACCGGGGCCCGCGACACCCTCAACGAGGGATCCTCGTCGGTCGCGTCGAAGCCGGCCAGGAGTTCCTTCTCGAGATCCTCGGCAGTCTTGACGTCAAGCTGCACGCCGAATTCGGCGGCCAGCAACTCCACCGTGTCGCGATCGAGCATCGACGCCATACTCGGCATGGTTGACATGCCAAACGCGAGCAGTTTCTTGAGAACCTCGCTCGCCGGAAGCCCGATCGCCTCCGAAAAGGCGCGAACGTTGCACGGCACCTGAATGGTGGCATTCGTTTTCCGAGGCGCGGCGGTGGAAACAGTCGCGCCGCGACGCGGCCGCGATCCTCGCCGGCGCCGGCCCATGCCATCGTCGTCGTCGCCACGAGGTTCCGAAATCCGCTTGCGATTGAGCTGGCGCTGCTCGCGACCGCCGAGGAGGTCGTCAGCCTTCCCTGTGTGGGGCTTCGCGACGGTTCGACGCGGGCGGCCACTGGCATCGGTGGGGGGCAGCGGCGCCGTGCCCGAACCGCCCGCCATGCCGCCCCGCAGACCCAGCCCACCGCCTGGACGCGGTCGCGGCGTCTCCGCCTGCCGCTGCTCATGCTTTCGCATATGCTCCGCCAGCGGCTTTGCGCCACCTGCCTTCGCACTCCGAATGGCATCAAGCGGAAGCTTGACGTCGGGCTTTTGGGCGGCCGGCTCCTGCGACACGCGTGGCGGCGGCGTTCGTCCGGCAGCAGGTAGTGGCGGCAGCTTGAAGGCGGGCCGGGGCAGCGGCTTGGCCCCATCGCCCGCTGGCCTCAGGCCGGCGGGACGCGGACGCGGCTCCGCTGCCGCAGGTCGGGGGGGCTGGATTTCCGCAGGCTTGCCCCGCGCGGCGACGCCGGCGGGAGCGATGTAGTCCTCGCGTTTCAGCGTCCCGGGCGCCCGCGGGGCAACGGCTGTCACCGGCTTCGGCACAGCAGGAGTCGCAGGCGATCCACTGGTAGGGGCGGTCGCAGAAGGGCGTTCAGCGGGGCGTTCAGCCGGCCGCGATTTCCCAGCAATAAACTCCTTGAGCTTGGCGACCTCTTCGTCGGACATGCTCGCCAAGGCTGAGCCCTTGTCCTGGATGCCGGCGCGCGTGCACAGCTCGACCAGCTCCTTGCTGTCGATCTTCAATTCTTTCGAGAGTGTGTAGATGCGAACCGCCACGCAAACGCCTCCGCGCCGGAACGTCCCGGCCACCAGCCCTCAGATCCAATGCCGACATCAACCCGAACAACCCATCCCAGCCACCGCCGATCACGATTCCGCCGGTGGCACCGCCTCCGCAGTGGCAGCCTCACCACCGGCCTCACCCGCGACCGCCGCCTCTGCCGCATCGGCATCGGCCGTGGCCTTCGCGATTCGATCCTGCTCCCGCTGCTTCCGCCGCTCGTCCGCCGCCGCAACCTCGGCCATCGAAGCCCGCTTCTCGGCCTCGGCGACGATCGCGTCGACCGCCTCGGCGGAGAGGTTTCCCATCTCCATGAGGTCGTCCGGCTCGATCACCGACAGGTCGTCGTAGGAGAGGAAGCCCTCGCCCACGAGCCGTTCAGCCACCGAGTCATCCAGCCCCTCGATCGACGAGAACCCGGTCACCGCTCGCTCGATCTGCTGGTCGAGTTCCTCACGGGTCATGATCTCGATATCCCAGCCGCAGAGCTTGCTCGCGAGTCGAACGTTTTGTCCACGGCGGCCGATTGCCAACGACAGCTGATCCTCGCGGACGAGCACGATGCCGCGGCCGAGCATCTGGCAGAGGATCACCTCGTCCACCTCCGCCGGTTGCAGGGCATTCGGCACAAGAACCTGCAGGTCCTCACTCCACCGCACGATGTCAATCCGCTCGCCGCCGAGTTCCTCGACGATATTTTTGATCCTGTTGCCACGCACGCCGACACACGCCCCGACGCAGTCGATGCGATTGTCGGAACTGATCACCGCAACCTTGCTGCGGTAGCCGGGCTCGCGGGAGATGGCGCGGATCTCGATCACGCCGTCGGCGATCTCTGGAATCTCTTGCTCAAACAACCGCTGGACCAGTTGGGGCCGAATCCGGGACAGGATGATCTTTACCCGACTGCCGACCTTCCGAACCTCGAAAATCGTGGCCCTGATCCGCTCGTTGGCATGGTAGCTCTCGCCGGGAATCTGCTCGCTCCGGGGCAGGATGGCCTCCGTGGCACCCAGCGAGACCGACGCCGTGGCCCCTTCGACCCGCGTCACCATCCCCGACACCATCTGGCCGACCTGCTCCTCGAACTCGTCGTGGATGGCATCTCGCTCGGCTTCGCGGATCTTCTGAATGATCACCTGCTTGGCGGTCTGTGCGCCGATGCGGCCCGAGAGTTCGGCCGTGTCGATCTCGACGCCATCGTGCGTACCCGTGAGGCGACCGTTGGTCCTGTCGATCGCAATCGTGATCTGGGCGGTCTCGCCGTACTGACGGGAGAGCGCGGTGACGAGCGCTGCCTCGATCGCCTGAAAGACGATCTCTTTGTCGATGTTTTTGTCGCGATGGATGGCATCGACGATTCGCAGGATTTCTTCTGGCTTCATGTATTTCTCTGACGAACGCTCGGGCGTATGTCTTGCGACCTGCCAACAGGGCCAGCCAAACCAATCGACCAGACGGTCAGTTCCAAGCGGTCAGCCAGGCGATCCATTCCGCATCAGCGGATCGGCAACCTGACGTACGGCCCGGCCTTCAGCCTGGCGCGTCACCGTCATGTCGAGAAATGGCACTGCCAGCCGCCCGGCAGTTGCAGCACTGCCGGCCAAGCCGACGCCATGGGACATGGGCGCCGAAACACCCGACGGCGTTTGGACAACAATCTGCGCTACCAGCAGCCTCTCAACACGTGACGCAACCCGTGAAAGCTACGGCACCTGCGGAAAACTGTCAAGGAGCGAGGGCCCGGATCACAATCGATCCGGCCTGACCCTGTGGAGTGACCGCCGACGAAATGAAGACGTTTCCGGAGGGATCTCCCCGCCGGGCTGCCCGGATTCGGCAGTCGGGATCGGATTCCTCAAAATTCAGCAACGGGAAGAGTTCCCCGTGCCGGAGCGCCAGAACGCTGGCCATGCATTCGACCAGCCCGCTCCCCCCACCCAGGTTGCCGAAGTGGCTCTTGGCGGCCACGGTGGGAATCGTCTCAGCGGCAGCACCGAGCACATCGTGCAGGGCCGCCGCCTCCTCGCGGTCGCCGACCACCGTGCTCGCACCATGGGCATGGATGTGCGACAACTCGGCCGCCGTGACGTTGGCCATGGAGAGCGCCCGCCGCATCGCCAGCGACAAGGCCTTCTGCTTCAGGCCAACCCCCCCCGCAAGGCCTGCATTGCGGGCCGCATGACCGACGATCTCGCCATGAATCGTGGCTCCGCGGGCCTGGGCGTGTCGCAACTCCTCGAGAATGAACACCGCCGAACCTTCCCCCAGCACCATGCCCTTCCGAGACCTGTCGAACGGCCGGCTCCAGCGGGTCGGCTCGCGGAGGCCAACGCCAGTCGCGTCGTCCTCCAGGGCCACCTGCTCGCTCTGCAGGGCGTGCACCGTTTTCATGGGATGCACGCGGGTGCCGGTGGCGCCCACGACCATGATGTCGGCCGCTCCGCGCTGGATCGTGATCGAAGCCTCCCCGAGAGCAAGGTGACCGCTCGCCTCGCGAAGCGTGAGGGAATTGCTGGGGCCACGGAGATCATTGTAGATCGCGATGTGACTGGCCGGCATGTTGGGCAGGTATTTCAGCAGCCAGAGCGGCGTGAGCTGCGGCATGCCATCGGTGGCCCAGCGGTCGAATTCGAATGCCCCGTCCGCGGCCCGGCACTTGGCCACGCTTGCGGTGAAATCATCGGGAAGCGTGAGCATGTAGTCGGAGCCGAACACACAGCCAAAGCGCTCCGGCTGCACGCTGCCGGCCGGCGCATCGGCGGCAAACAGGCCGCTGTGATGGAGCGCCCGCTGGGCGGCGGCCACCGCCATCTGGCTCTCCCGGCACATCACCTTCAGCCCTTTGCGAATCGCTTTTTTTCGCTCGCCGTCGAGCGGACCAAAGTTGTCGATATCGCCGGTGAAGGCCCGGGCCTCGGCCGCATGACGCAACGGCAGACCCGAGCAGGGAAACGACTCAAGGGGGCCGACGCCACTGCGGCCCTCGACCATGCCGGCCCAGAGATCCTCGAGCGAGAGGCCAAGCGGACAGACAACTCCCATCCCGGTGATCACGACGCGGCGGTCTGGTGCGGCACTCATGGCATGCTTCCTGCTGGTTGAATCGAACAGCGAATCGAATGTCCCGTCGTCATTCTGCTCCATGCTGGACCACGTGGTCAGCATGCATCACGGCGTATCGGTAAGCCTCGGCTCCACAACGACCACGACGTCGGTCCGCTTGGCGTCGGAGAATAACGCCGGCGAGCCGGCTTTATTCTGACCGGGAACCGGCCACGGCACCAAGCCGAGCCCGATCAGCAGCGTGTTGTTGGCGGGCCAGCGAAACCGCTCGCCGATGCGAACGGCCGACATCTGAGGCACCTCGATCGGCACCTTCCGCCCGTCCGTGCCGGGCGGAGTCATTCCGACCGAGACCATCCGCTCGATCTGGTCGATCCGACAGCGAACCACCGCCTCGACGGCCGTGCCATCCCGCGAAATAAGCGGATGGACGTCGATCGACATCCCCTCGTCGCAACTGGATGCCACCGGCTGCCAGCCCAGACCGGCCGGCGCCATATCCTGCACATAGGCCTGCTTGCGGCCCCCGGTGAGCACAGCCGGAATGCCGTTGGCCGCCAGCACCGCTCCGGTCGGCAGTTCCTCGCAGTCGCCGCGGGACCGCAGCCTGGCGACCAGCGCCGCCGCCTCCTCCCGCGACGCGATCCAGGCCTGTACCCCGGGGGTCGCCGCGGGAATCGGCCGGAGCATCGGCCGCACATCATTCCGCCAGGCCGGGCTGCCGACCCCGAGCACTCGGACGGCAAACCGGTGCGGCGTGGCGGCGTCGGCAGTGAAGCGGGCGGCAATCTCCTCGACGCGAACCTGCATGTCGGGGGTGTGGAAACAACTCAGTTTGGACGGATCGGCCGAGAGGGACGCCACCGTCGTGCCGTGCCACTGCGGAGATCCGGTCTCCTGAAGCACCCAATCGACGACATGACGCTGGCTGCCGGGCCCCGCCCGCTCGACAAACGGGCTGATGTCATACGTTTTCCACACCTGGCCGGCATCGGCCGGAAGCTGCGCCGCAGCAGTCGCCGGCACAACGACAGCCATACCATGCATAACCAGCATGACTAGCATGACGCCCAGAGACGCTCGGTTGGCAAGGATCATCGCCGCTCATCCTCCACGCACCCGGGCTTCGAACCGACACACGCTCGATCGTCGGCCGGCAAAGTGCGTCGGCTGGCGGCAGGCTCTCGTTACGACAGCCGCCCCAGCACCAGGCTGGCGTTGTGCCCACCGAAACCGAAGCTGTTCGACATCGCCACATCGACCGTGGCATCACGGGGGACGTTCGGCGTGTAGTCGAGGTCGCAGTCAGGGTCTGGGGTCTCGAGGTTGATCGTCGGCGTGATCACACCGCGGTTGATCGTGAGGGCACAGACGACCAGTTCGATGCCGCCGCTGGCGCCGAGCGTGTGCCCGAGTTGACTCTTGGTGCTGGAGATCGCCAGCCGCCTGGCATGGTCCCCGAAAACCCGCTTTACGGCCACGGTCTCGGCCTTGTCGCCTAAGGGCGTGCTGGTGCCATGGGCGTTTACATACTGCACGCGGTCGGGGTTCAGCCCGGCATCGGCAAGCGCCATGCTCATCGCCCTCGCGGCGCCACGACCTTCTTCGTCGGGTTGGGTGATGTGGCCGGCATCACTGCTGGCCCCATAGCCCATCAGTTCCCCGTATATCCGGGCACCACGGCCACGGGCATGCTCCAACTCCTCGAGCACAACCACCCCGGCGCCCTCGGCGAGCACAAAGCCGTCGCGATGCATGTCGAAGGGGCGGCTGGCCTTCTGCGGCGCGTCAGACCGAAACGAAAGGGCCCGCATGTTTTGAAATCCGGCGAGCCCCATCGGCGTGATGGCCGCCTCGCTCCCCCCGGTGACCATGATGTCCGCGTCCCCGTACTGGATCGCCCGGAGGGCGTCGCCAATCGAGTTGGCGGCACTGGCACAGGCCGTGGCCACCGCAAAGTTGGGCCCTTTGATGCCATACATGCTGGAAACGTGGCCGCTGCCAGAGTTCACCATCAGCTTCGGAATGGTGAATGGGGAGACTTTATCCACGCCCTTGTGGAGCAGCCGCTCGTGCTGGCATTCGAACTCGGAGAGCCCGCCGATGCCAGACCCGATCACCACGCCGCAGCGGTAGGGATCCTCTTTTGAGAAATCGAGCCCCGAGTCGCTGACCGCATCGGCCGCCGCCGCCATGGCAAACTGCGTGAACCGATCAAGCCGTCGCAATTCCTTCGAATTGGCGATGTTCTCTGCCTCGGCATTCCACGGAACCTCGCCTCCGAACTGCACCCGAAATCCGGATACATCAAAAAGCGTGATCGGCCCCACGCCGCTCTCTCCGCGCAGAATGCGATCCCAGAAGGTCTCAACAGCCCTGCCTAACGCGGTAACGACGCCCAGCCCCGTCACCACGACGCGTCGCTTCATGCAGCGTACCGCCCTCCGGCCTGCGGCCGGCCTCTCGCATGCTGACAGATGGGAATTAGGCCTGATGCTTCTCGATGAACTCGACCGCCTGGCCGACTGTCTGAATCTTCTCCGCCGCATCGTCCGGGATGTTGATCTCGAACTCTTCCTCGAGTTCCATGACCAACTCGACGGTGTCGAGCGAATCTGCGCCAAGGTCGTTGATAAACGACGTTTCCGCGGTGATCTGGTCCTTGCTCACGCCCAACTGGGAAGCGACGATGTCGATCACTCGTTCTTGAACTGAAGCCACCTTATGAATCCTCCTGACAACCGGACGCGAAAAACCGCCTGAAAAGCCCTGTTCCACCTGAGACGGCGACGACCTTCAGGGGGTTCGGGGAAGATATAACCGTTGCCGACCAGAAATGTCCATACCGGGAAAAAGTGTGGTCGTGACGCCCGGCAGGCAACGGCTCCCAACGCAGGAACGACCGCCCACCCGCGGTCGCTGCAATCTCAGCCGATCAGTCCGCCGTCCACCACCAGCACCTGCCCGGTGATGTAGGACGAAGAGGGGGCTGCCAGAAACAGCACCGCCTCGGCGATTTCCCAGGCCTCGCCGAGCCGCTTGGCCGGCACCCGCTTCTTGACCTCGTCGAGCAGGGCGGGGCCGAGCGCTGCGGTCATGTCGCTGGCGATGAACCCCGGAGCCACCGCGTTGACCGTCACCTTGCGGCCAGCGAGTTCCTTCGACACCGTGCGTGTCAGGCCTACGAGCCCCGCCTTGGAGGCCGAATAGTTGGCCTGGCCGGGGTTGCCGATCAGTCCGGAAACGCTCGACACGTTGATGATTCGTCCATACCGCTGCTGCATCATCGGTCGGCTCGCGGCCCGCATGAAGAGAAATGGCCCACGGAGGTTCGTGGTGAGCACTTCATCCCACTCCTCGTCGCTCATCCGCGGCAACAGCGTATCGCGGGTCACGCCGGCGTTGTTGACGAGAATATCGAGCCGGCCAAGCTTCTCGACGACCTGCTCAACGACCTTCGCCACCTCGTCGCCCTTGGAGACGTCGCAGGGAAACTCCTCGGCCGTGCCGCCGCCGGCACGGATTCCGGCCGCCACGTCGGCCAACTTGCCGGCACTCCGAGCCACCAGGGCGACCGTTGCGCCAGCCGCGGCCAAGGCCTCGGCGATCGCCCGGCCGAGGCCCTGCGAGGCACCAGTGACCACCGCCACCTGACCGGAAAGATCGACCCGCAGTCGATTTGGACCCGGGCTGGCTGCCGTCTTTGCTTCGGCTGGTGAGGCTGGCTTGCTCGTGTCGGTCATAAGTGGCTTTCCGGCGGTAAGTGGATGAAATTCGTTTGAGGGTTCGAAGGACTGCTGAGCATGCGACTATCCGGCGGCTGGCGCTCCGGCAGCGGGTCGAAGATCACTCGGGCACTCCGGAGCAGGCGATGCTGCGATCGATCCGCTTGAGCAGGCCACGGAGCACGCGGCCAGGCCCCACCTCGCACACCGTACGGACCCCGCTCGCCAGGAGATAGGTCATCGAGGCGTGCCATTCGACCACGCCACAGACCTGGCGGGCCAACAGGCCACGAATCTCGGCGGGATCGTCATGCGGACGGGCATCAACGTTGCTCACGACCGGAATCCGTGGCGGTCGCACTGTCGTCTCGGCGAGCACTGCGGCCAGCTTGTCAACGGCTTCCTGCATGAGCACAGTGTGAAACGCGCCGGTGACCTCCAGCCGCACGCACTTCATAGCGCCAGCGGCCGTGGCGGCCTCGTCGAGCCGGCGGCAGGCTGCCTCGGTTCCAGACACCACGACGTTGCCGGGGCAGAGCACGTTGGCCACCTCCAGCACGTCGCCGCCGCGGCACTCATCGCACAGACTCGCCACCCGCTCGCGTTCCATCCCAAGCACAGCCACCATGCCGCCGGCAGGCCCCCGATTGGGACCAGGCTTGCCGGCGCATTCCTGCATGGCACGCCCACGAACGTCCACGACCCGCACGGCGCTGTCAAAATCGAGAGCGTCAGCAAAGACGAGGGCGGTGTATTCACCGAGCGACAGGCCTGCCGTGATCGACGCGCTGCTGACGAGGGATGGGTCGCGGGACTTGAGCACCTCCAGAGCCGCCAGACTCGTCACGAGGATCGCCGGTTGGCTCACCGACGTGGCGTTGAGTTTTTCAGAAGGGCCGTGGCGACAGATGTCCGCCAGATCGTATCCGAGGATGGAGGAGGCCCGGGCGAAGAGTTCCAGCGCGGCTGGATGGCCATCGCACCAGTCTCCGAGCATTCCGACCGTCTGGGCACCCTGTCCCGGAAACAGCAGCGCCGAAGAGCCGGAGCCGGAACCAGAAACTGGATCAGGAGCGGACGATGCCATTTTCACTGCGGTCTCCGCCGTGCCTGCTGCCGTCGCCGCTGCCAACGGGCTCATTCCTCGGTCTTGACGACAACCCGCCCCATGTAATGGCCGCATGTGCCGCAGACCCGGTGCGTGGGCACGGCTTTGCCGCAGGTCGAGCAAAACGTCAACTGGCGGGGCGTGAGAAAGTCATGCGCCCGACGTGAACGGGTCTTCTGATTCGATTGACGGCGCTTGGGAACGGCCATGAAATCACCTACAGGTCGGAGGGTTGAGTCGCGTACTCTACTCAACCACGCTCCCCGCGGTCAATCGCCGCAGAAAAGCAGGTACCTGCCCTGAAACAAACAGATCCCAACCAAGCAGACGCCCCTCAACCAAGAGCCGCTAAAACAGACGGCCCTGCGGCCCGATCTTCGGCATGGCCCCCAGATGCTCCTCGCCCCGGGGGGTAAGCCGACGGCCGCGTGGCGTGCGGACGACCAGTTCGCACCGCAACAGGTAGGGTTCGACGTCGTCTTCGAGCGTATCGGTGGCCGAACTCATCGTGTGGGCGATGGCCTCGATGCCGACCGGCCCCCCCGCAAACACACGCTGGATCGTCTCCAAATAACGACGGTCGAATCCGTCGAGCCCCAGTTCGTCGATGCCCTGCATCTCGAGCGCCGTCCGGGCAATTTCCACGTCGATGCTGCCCTGGGCGCGGCTGGTAGAGAAATCGCGAATCCAGCGGAGGCGGTTGTTGGCCAGACGCGGCGTTCCTCGACTCCGCCGCGCGATCTCGTCGGCCGTCGCGTCGTCCATCGGCATGTCGAGTTTGACGGCCGACCGCCGCACGATCTCGGCGAGATCCTCCACCGAATAGAAGTCGAGGTGCTCCCGCATCACGAACCGGTCCCGCAACGGCGCCGAGAGCAGGCCGGGCCGCGTTGTCGCCCCGACGAGCGTGAACGGCCGCAACGGCATGTTGATCGTGCGGGCCGAGACGCCGTCGCCGAGGGTGATGTCGATCCGAAAATCCTCCATCGCTGGATAGAGAAACTCCTCGACCGCGATCGGCAGGCGATGGATCTCGTCCACGAAGAGCACCGAGCCCTCAGAGCAATTGGTCAGGTAGGGGAGGAGGTCTTTCGGCGCGGCCAACGCCGCCCCGCTGGCGATCTGAAGCGTGGTGCCCAACTCCTTGGGAATGCAGGTGGCAAAGGTCGTCTTGCCAAGGCCCGGCGGACCGTCGAGGAGAATGTGGCCCAGTGTCTCGCCGCGTTTTCGCGAGGCATCAACGGCGATCGAGAGCCGTTCAAACACGGCCCGCTGCCCGACCATCTCGCTGAACCGCTGCGGCCGCAGCGCGCGATCCTCCGGCGGCGCATCATCGACGGCCTGCACAGTGGGCTGACGGAAGCTTTCCATGGGGTATCTCCGGCACGCATCCTACCCCAGCAGGAGAAATCCGGGGCAGGGGAGTGCTGGAACCCTGACGGGCAACGCGCCGGTCAGGCTCCCCAACGGTTCGGGGCTGCCCGTGCCCCGTCGCCGGACGTTCGCTACGGGCATCCTGCCCTTCGCTCGCTCGATGCTGACTGCGCTCCGGCATCCTGCCTGCGCTTGTCAGCAACGCCGGCTCTCGGGACACGGGCAGCCCCTCACGGATTCCTGAAAACTCCAGATGCTGAGGAGCCGGGGGTTTTTGCGGCAAGGCTCGTGCGGAATCCGTGAGGGGCTGCCCATGCCTCGAGAGCCGGCGTTGCTGACCAGCGCAGGCAGGATGCCGGAGCGCAGTCAGCATCGA
>CAMCQY010000075.1 GCA_945877135.1 Candidatus Kuenenia stuttgartensis | reverse complement strand
TCGGGATGGCTTCGAGGCCGCCGCCAAGGGGGCCGGCTTTCTCGTCTGGGCTACCGTGGCAGGTCTGATCGTCGTGATCGTGTTTCGCATTTTTTCCTCCTACCTCGGTGCGATCCAGAACGCCACCGGTAGGCTGTAATGCGGGATTGAACGCGGATTCCTCTCGCTGGCGCTTCGGGCTTGGATGGGAATCGCGGGTCAGACCAAGCCCCCACATCCATCCAAGCCCGCAGCGCCAGCAAGGGAATACGGGTGGCTGAGCGGGATTGAATGCGGATTCCTCTCGCTGGCGCTTCGGGCTTGGATGGGAATCGCGGGTCAGACCAAGCCCCCACATCCATCCAAGCCCGCAGCGCCAGCAAGGGAATACGGGTGGCCTGCACATCCCGCGCCGAACGCTCTTGTGGCTGTCGGCTTTTTTCCGGCGACCTGCTCTGCCGATAGACTTCTCTGGAGAGGCATTCTTCAGCAGGTTATGCCATGCGAGTTCATTCCCGAATCGTCGCCGCGGTGCTCATCATGACGGCGTCGCTGGAGGGTGTCGTGCCCGCCACAATCATGGGCGAGGAGCCTTCCTCTTCTGCAGGGGCAGCGGCAGAGGCCACGGCTGAGAAACCGCCGAGCCCGCAGGAGCTGATGGCCGCCCGCGGCTTCGTGCGGTACCGCGGCATGTGGCGGACGGTGCAGGAGATCGAGCTGATCGAGCGGGCCGATCGCGTGAACCTCGCCCAGAAGGAATGGACGATCCGGCTCGAACGGCTGCGGAAGCGGCTCGATGATCCCCGGCAGGCCGAGGTCGCTGTCGAAGAGATTCGCGAGATCGCCGATCCGTTTGCGGTGCCGGCCCTGGCCGCGGCACTCGGCAAGGAGCGGATGCCCCGCGTGCGGGCCGGCTACGTCGAGGCCCTGTCGCATATCCGGGGGATGGAGGCGATGACGGCGCTGGTCTCCGTGGCCGTCGATCATGCCGACCCCGAGACAAGGATCCTCGCCGCCGAGCGGCTGGTGGAGATCAGCCCCGGGATGGCCGCGCAGGCGATCGCGGGGGCGCTCGGCGGTGCTGACAACGCCCGGATCAACCGCGCCGCCGAGGCCCTCGGTCGGCTTGGCTCGGCCTCGGTCGTGGGGCCGCTGATCGACGTGCTCGAGACCGAACACATGGTGGTGGTCGGGGCGGGGGCGGCCGAGGGATCGACGACTGCCACGTTCACGCCCTCCGGCGGCGGGCTCTCGATGGGAGGAGGCCCGAAACGGCAGAAGACCCGCGTGCAGAATCAGCGGGTGCTCGAGGCGCTCGTGAAGCTCACCGGCGAAAACTTTGACTGGAACACCGCAGCCTGGCGGGCCTGGCAGGCCAACCGGCAGTTTCCTCCCGACTTCGACCCCAGGCGGGGATGACTCCTCAGGCGGCCCGGTCGGTGACCAGAGGCGGCGAGGGGCGGCGTCGCTTTGGGAACCATTCGGCGTCGAGCACGAGCGTGGCCACGCGGTTTTCGAGGTTTGGGCGGAAGATCACGAGCAGCAGCACCGGCAGGAACCAGGCCATGAAAAGGCCGCCGTTGTGCGCCTTCCAGAACTGGCTGCCGAGCAAGACCGCCGCGGTGCAGCTCATCAGCGTGCCGAGGTTCTTCGGGGCCGGCCAGATGGCGAGGGTGGAGATCATGGCGACGAATGCGGCCAGCACCGGCAGCCGAAAGACGGCGTCGTTGAATGGCAACGCCCAGAATCCTTCCAGCGAGACTTCGTTGGGGAAGATCCAGCCGAACATCTGCCGCAGCTGGCCCACGAAGATCGTGGAGTCGGGGGATGTGAACCAGAGGCCGAAGACGAGCGCCAGGAGCGCGCCGCCGATCCCGAGCGCGAACCGGCGGATGCCGCGCTGCCAATAGAAGCTGCACCAGAGTGGCAGTAGGAAGACAGGATAGTAGATCGTGCCGGTCGCCAGGCCGATGAGGGCCCCAGAGATGAACGGTCGGCGGTAAGCCGCGATCGCCCACACGATCAGGGCCCCGGGCAGCGCGTGGTCCACGCGGCCGGTCATGATCGCCGTGTAGGGGAGCAACAGGTAGAGCACGGCCGCAGCGATTCCGAGGCGGACGGCGCCAAAATGCCGCCAGCCGATGACGACCATTCCCGCTACGATCGCCAATTGAGACAGGATCGCCATCACCCGGGCGGTGGTCTCGTAGACGACGCGGCTGTTGACCTCACGGTTCTCGCCCGCATCGGCTGCATCGGGATCGGCTGAAAAGAGCCGTTGCGTCGAGATCTGCGGCAAGAGGAAGAGGAGCGGGTAGCCTGGACCGAGCCTGGAGAGCTGATCGGCATCAACCTCCGCCTCACGGGCATTGAGCCGCGCCGCCGCGGCGGCACCGGCGAGATCGTCCCGCTGCGGCCGCGTGGTGATCACGTTGGCCAGCAGGAACACGAGCAGTGAGATGCCCAGGAACACAAGGCCGCCCACCGTCAGGTTTGGATCGAGGAGCGGCCGGCGAACCATCAATGAGTCAAACAGCATCCGCACGAGGAAGATGCCCGAGACGGTGAAGATCCAGACATAGCCGAGTTCCTGGGCGGCGGCGCTCGCCTTGTAGCCGCCATATTCGACTGCAAGCAGGCCCGGCGCAAGGAGGATGAGCCCGACCAGGTCAAGATTCCGCATGCTCCAGACGCGATTAAACTTGAAAAAGATCGCGATCGACAGCAGCGACGACAGGTAGAACCACGTCGTGGGGTTCACGCGGTAGTAGTGGAAGAGGATGTCGCTCATGCCGGTGGTCTTGCCCGACCTCGGGACGAGGGCCCGGATGCGGGGCATCCGTGATTGGAGGTCCCAGGGGGAAGGATGGAGCTGACAGTATAAGGCAAAATCAGGGGCCGGCGGTGCCCGAGCGATCGGGGGCCCCGTAATAGCCGCCGGCGTAAGCCGGGGGACGCGTCATTCCAATGCTGCCACCACGCTGCCGAATCCGCGCTGGCGGGAAAAAGAGAAAGCCTCGGCTATCCTGGCCTGCGCATGCGGGTTGTCGGGATAGTCGATCGGGAACCATCCCGGAACGCTTGCCCCTGCTCGACCCGGGCATGGAACACGTTCACGTTGATCTACAGCAGCGTCGTCTTGCTGCCGCCGGCAGCCGGGCCAGCGCCCGTATCTAGAACGGCCAGATCAGCGGCGCCAGCGCCACGGTGATCGCCATCACCAGCAGATTCAGCGGACCGCCAAAGCGGACGTAGTCGCTGAATTTATAGCCACCCGGGCCGTAGATCATCAGATTCGTCTGGTAGCCCATCGGCGTGGCAAAGCCGCAACTGGCGGCCACCGTCACGGCCATCACAAACGGCAGCGGATTCACCCCGAGATCGGCGGCTGTCTGCCAGGCGATGGGAAATGTCAGAACAGCGGCGGCGTTGTTGCTCATCAACTCCGTGAACAGCATCGTCACCAAGTAGATCGCCGCCAGCACGACATGGGGATGGTCGCCTGCCGCGGCGATCGTCGAGTGCGCGATCGCCTCGGCCAACCCCGTCTTCTCCATGGCACGGGCCAGGCCGAAGCTTGCCGCGATCAGCAGCAGCGACTCCCACTCGATCGATTGCCGTGCCTCCTCCGACGAGATGCATTTCATCGCGACGACGATCGCGGCCGCGACAAGGGCGGCCGCCACCATCGGCACCAGTTCGAGCGTTGCTGCCAGAATCATGGCGGCCAGCACGGTGCAGGCGATCCAAGCCCGATCGTGTCGAGGCGGGGTGAAATTATTCACCGCGCTGACGAGATAAAAGTCACGATTGCTCCGCTGGTGTTCCGCAAAATCACGGCTCGCCTCCAACAGAAGCGTGTCGCCAGGCTCGAGCGTGATGTCACCGATTTTCATCTGCAAACGATCACCGTTGCGGGCGACGGCGATCACCACGGCGTCGTAGGTCGATCGGAAGCGTCCCTCGCGGATGGTGCGGCCGATCAGCGGGCAGGTGTTCGACACGACGGCCTCGATCAGCGTCCGTTCCGAGCGGGGATCGTCGAGTTTGAAAACCTGATCGGTGGCCGGACGGAGGCCGCGGATCTTCTGCAATTCGACGACGGAATCGACAACGCCTACGAAGACAAGGCGGTCGCCTGCCTCGAGTCTCTCGGTGGGAGACACGGCCGCGATCACATGCCCGCCGCGGTCGATCTCCATCAGAAACAACCCTTCGAGTCCGCGCAGGCCCGCCTCCTCGATCGAGCGTCCGACAAGCGGGCTCCCCTGTTCGATGAGCATCTCCAGTGAATACTGCCGCGGATCGTCGCTCGGGCTGACCGCAGGCCGTCGATCTTTGAGCAGGTGCCGGCTGGCGAAGACGAGGTAGATGAAGCCCGACGCCAACAGCGGGATGCCCAGCCATGTGATCTCGAACATCCCAAGGGGGCGGCCCGTCTTGGCGGCCACCAGTCCGCTGACGACGACGTTGGTGCTCGTACCGATCAGGGTGCAGAGTCCGCCCAGCACAACGGCGGCGTTCATTGGCATGAGCAACTTCGACACACTGAGCCGATGCTTCTTGGCCCAGTCCCGAATCGCCGGCACCATGAGGGCGACGACCGGCGTGTTGTTCATGCAGGCGGAGAGCGCGGCCGGGCCGATCATCGTTCGCATCTGGGCCGAGGCCAGTGACTCGGGCCGCCCCAGTGCCCGATCGACTAAGGCGGCCAGGGCGCCTGTCCGCTCGACGGCCGCGGCCACCACGAACAGTGCCGCCACCGTAATCATGCCCTCGTTGCTCATTCCTTTGAGCGCTTCGTCGGGTGTGAGCACGCCTGCTGCCAGCAGGACCACGACCCCACCGATCATCGCCATATCGGGGCCACGTTGGCTGAAGAGCAACGCGGCGAGGGTGCAGAATACGACGCCGGCCGTCAGGACCGCCTGCCAATTCTGAAGCAGTGTCTCAAGGCTCATGAGGCAGGGAGGTCCTGGGGGCTGAATCACGTTCTCGCGTACAGTGGAAATGTCGTGGGATCGCGACCGGCCTGCAAGGGCAAAAGCCGCCAGGAGATGGTCACGGCGGGAAGGGACATCAACGCGGTACTCTCCGGGAGGGCGGGCTGCCTTCAGGGCGTGGGAAGTGGCACGCCCGTTGTGTCGCCGGCTTCGGCTCTCACACGCGCGAGTTCCGTGCGCAGATGGGCGAACACCTCGCTGGCCGCGGGATCGGCGTGGATGCTGTGGAGTTCGCGAGGGTCGTTTGCGAGATCGAAGAGTTCCCACTCGCGGCGGTCGTCATACCAGATCAGCTTGTGCGTCCGATTGCGAACCCCGTAGTGGCTCGGCACGCGGTGCGGTTCGGGGAACTCGTAGTAGTGGTAGTAGACGCTCTGCCGCCAGTCGGCCGGGCTGTCGCCACGCAGGAGCGGCACGAGGCTGCGCCCCTGCATGTCAGCGGGGATGGCAACGCCAGCAGCCGCGAGGAAGGTCGGTGCGAAGTCGAGATTCTGCACGAGATGGTCATCGACCGTGCCAGGCACCGTAACCCCGGGCCAGCGAACGAGCATCGGCATCCGGAGCGATTCCTCATACATCCAGCGTTTGTCGAACCAGCCGTGTTCGCCCAGGTAGAACCCCTGGTCGCTCGAATAGACCACGATTGTGTTCTTGGCGAGCCCCGTTTTGTCGAGGTATTCGAGCACGCGGCCGATGGTGCGATCGACCCCGGCGACGCAACGAAGGTAGTTGGCGATATACCGCTGGTAGTTCCACCGCGCGAGCGCGTCACCCGACAGATTGGCCTTGTGGAACGCCTCGTTTTCGGCGGCGTAAGCCGCCTCCCAGCGGGCCTTCTGCTCAGGATTCATGTTCTTCGGCGTCATCAGGGCGAGATCCTTGGGGAGCATGTGCCGGGCGATCGTCATCTCCTGTTCCGCTGCTCCGCCGGCGCGGCCGGCATAGTCGTCGAAGAGTGTCTCCGGCTCGGGGAAGGTCGTGCCGCGGAAGAGGTCGAGTTCCGCAGGACCCGGCTCCCATTCGCGATGCGGTGCCTTGTGCTGGAGCATGAGCATGAACGGCTTGGAGACATCCCGTTGTGTGTCGAGCCAGTCGAGCGCCAGGTCGGTGACGATATCGGTCACATAGCCTGGGACTGTCCGCTTCGTGGGCGGCCCCTCCGCCGTTTTTGGTGCCGACAGCATCGCCGGGTTGTAGTAGGCGCCCTGGCCTGGCAGCACTTCCCAGTGATCGAAACCGGTCGGCTGGCTGACGAGGTGCCACTTCCCAACGATCGCCGTCTGATAACCCGCCTGCTGCAGAAGCTTTGGGAACGTCGCCTGCCCGCCGTCGAAGGTGCTGTGATTATCGCGAAAGCCATTGCGGTGGCTGTGTTTGCCGGTGAGGATCACCGCCCGCGAGGGGCCGCAGATGGAGTTGGTGCAGAAACAGTTCTGGAACAGCGTGCCCTCGCGGGCAAGCCGGTCGATGTGCGGCGTGTTGATCAGCTTCGAGCCGTAGGCAGAGATGGCGGCCGTGGCATGGTCGTCGGAAAAGATGAACAGGATGTTCGGGCGGGCGGTGGCCCGCGGGGCCGGGACGACGTCGTCGGCCCATGCCGAGGGCATGCCCACAAGCAGCGCGAACAGCATGGCCAGCAGCCGCAGCAAGACGCGGTGGATTGGCGGAAGAGTCTGGGCTGACGAGCGTGAAGTCATGGGCGGGTTTCCTCCCTCATGGCAGAACGACACGATGGCCCGGTGCCACGGCGTCCTCGGCGTTATAGTATCGAATGCCGCGCCACGAGGGTTTGCGGCCTGCCATCACACGAGAAAAAAGGGGCAATCATGACCCATGACGCACGCCTGCCGCCGCGTGACCGTTTTGAGGGCTACTATGCCGCGCCACGGGCCCCGTGGGATATCGGTCGGCCGCAGCGGGCCTTCGTTGAGGCCTCCGATGCGATCCTGGGCAGGGTGATCGACATCGGCTGCGGGACCGGTGATCTTGCCCTCTGGCTGGCGGAACAGGGCCGCACCGTCACCGGGGTGGACTTTCTCGAGAAGCCGCTGGACGTGGCCCGGCAGAAGGCAGCCGACCGCGGGCTCACCGTGAACTTCCTCCAGATGGATGCGGTGGCCGTGGGCGAGATTCCTGAGCGGTTTGACGCCGTGACCGACTGTGGCCTGTTTCACACGTTCGACGATGCCGGCCGGTCGGCCTATGTCGGGGCGCTCGCTCGCCTGCTGGAGCCCGGCTCACGTGTCTTCCTGCTCTGCTTTGCCGATTCGGAGCCGGGTGAGCATGGCCCTCGCCGCGTCAGCGAACGCGAACTGCGAGAGGCGTTTGCCAATGGCTGGCAGGTCGAGACGATCGAACCCGCACGCTTCGAGGTCATTCCGGGTATTCCCGGGGCGGAATTCGGTCCCGGTGGTGCCAGGGCCTGGTTTGCCGTCGTGCGGCGGGCCTGAGCCCGTCTTTGCAACTCCGCAAGGTGATGTTGAATCCTTCGGACCTCGTGGGCCGGCCGCCAACGACCTCCGTAGAATGGATTGACGCCGACAGATCAGAGTGAAAGACGCAATCAGACTTTCCAAGCAAGGGAACACAATCATGAACCGCACAACGAAATGGATGATACCGCTGGCCGTGCTGGCCGGTGGGATGATGGCGGAGCAGGTGATGGCCCAGCAGGTCGTGCAACCGGCGCCCGCCCAAGTGCGGACGGTTCAGCCGACCCGCTCGTACCGCAGCTTCTCCGTGAATCCGGCTCGTGGCGACGTGCGTCGCAATGGTCCTCACAGCGGCGAAGCCACCTGGCGGCATGCCGGTGCGAAGCCCGCCGGGCATTACTCCACCGGTCGCTGAACCGGTAGGAGTTGAACAACGAATGGTGAGGGGCCCGGTGCGACGAATCGCACCGGGCCCCTCAGTGTTTCTGCACGCTGATAGCAAGATATGCCAGACGATGAACTGGCAGACGATGAGCTGAAGGACTATGACCACCAGTTCATCGCCGACGTTCGGAGAGACCAAGGGTGTTGATGGGAGCCACCTCCTTCCAGGCGGATGAGACGGAAGCCAACGAAGTGATTCCATAGTGGCGGTCGAGTGCGGCCTCCATGCCGACTTGAGCCGCATCGTCGAGGAACCGGATGAACGTGGCTGCATCGCGGCGGGCGATCAGCCAGCGGACGAGCGCGGCGCTCTGGCCGTAGAAGATTTTCTGCCGCGGGCCGTCGGCGGGGTAGTCCTCGAGCGCGAGCAGATCGGCGGCTGACCAGACAAGACCACGCCGCCTGGCATCCTGAAAATTGGCCTCGTGCCCCTGTTGCTTCTCCTGCGTGTCGAACAGCAGTGCCAAGCCCTCGTCAGCCCAGCGGGGCGGAGCGGCATGGACAAAATGGTCGGCGAGCACGACATGGACCAGTTCGTGATCGATGGCATCGGGAACGATCTCCGGGCCGTCGCCCATGACGTCGATCCTGCGGGCGACCACGCGGTCCCCTGCAAAATCCAGCGAGGTCGCCCCTCGGGCCTCGGCAGGGGAGCCGCCCACCGCCTTCTCGAACGCGTCGGCAGAGGTATGCACATGGATCTCACAGCGAACCAGCCACGCTTTGGGACGCGTTTCGCCGAGGAGTTGGGAAAAGGCCTCTCGCCGGATCGCCTCCGCGTGCTCGCGGATGATGTCAGCACGCGACTGGCTCGTGCCGACGACGATGATGTTTCCCGTGGCCGCGGGGTGGGCGGTGGTTTCAGTGGCAACCGAGGCCACTTCATCGGCCCGGATCTCGGAGGCGTTTGTTGCAGATGCAGCCAGCAGAGCGAGAAGCATCGCCATCAGGCGTGCCTTCGCGACCCCATGCCCGCCGCGTGACCGAGACTCGGCCGCGGCGATCGCCGGCAGTTTCGGCGGATGAGGAACGCGGTGCATCGACGGTGTGCTCCACGAAGGCAAGCAGGCTTTCGCAGCCCGTGCCGGATGTTCGGCAGTTACACGACTGACTCTCGACTGCCTGGAAGAACGTTGCACGTTGCGTGCCATTCGCCCGGTCGGCTCACGTGGCGCCGGTGAAAGGGGCGTTTTCCGCGCGAAAAACAGCAAGAAGAAAATTCCCGTGCATGGGGACTCGGTCGCGTTCTGCACAGAAACAGGGCAGCGAGTGCTGCAGCGGGGGGCACCTGCCAGAAACTGGCGAGGCCATACAATCCCTGGGCATGCGACTTTTCCCTTGCGATCGATATCCCCTGCCGCTTCCGGATGGCCACCGCTTTCCGATCGACAAGTACATGCTCCTGCGTCAGCGGCTGGAGCAGCACGCGAGGGCAGGGGAGCCGCTTGAATTCATCGAGCCGCATGCCGCCACCGACGACGAACTGGTCCGGGTGCACACGCGGAATTATCTCGGCCGGGTCATCGCGGGCACGCTCTCGCGGGACGAGGTGCGGCGGATCGGTTTCCCGTGGAGCCGCGAACTTGTCGAACGGTCGCTGCGGAGCACGGGAGCGGCGGTCGATGCGGCGGCCGCAGCCCTCGAGGATGGCATCGCCGCCAGCCTCGCCGGAGGCACGCACCACGCCGGCACCGACTGGGGCGAAGGCTTCTGCGTGTTCAACGACACGGCTGTAGCGGCCCGGGAAATGCAGGCCCGAGGGGCCGTCGAGCGGGTGCTGATCCTTGACTGCGACGTTCACCAGGGCAATGGCACGGCGGAGATCTTTGCCGACGACCCGACCGTGTTCACCATGTCGATGCACGGTGCTCGTAACTTCCCACTGCGAAAATATCCCAGTTCGCTTGATGTCGCGCTCGAGGATGGCACCGGTGACGATGAGTATCTGCGGGCCCTGGCGGCGGCCCTCGTGGAGTCGTTCGACCGTGCCCAGGCGGACATCGTGCTCTACATCGCCGGTGCCGATCCCTATGAAGGAGATCGCCTCGGCCGGCTTGGGCTCACGAAGGCTGGATTGCTGGAGCGCGACCGGATGGTCCTGGCGGCAGCCACAGCTGCCGCAACGCCGGTAGCCATCGTCTGCGGCGGTGGCTATTGCCAAGACCTGGACGCGATCGTGGACATTCACGCCGCGACGATGCTGCTGGCGGCGGGCTGGCCCGTGAGGGGGGAATTCCGTCGCTTACGCTCAGGGCTTCGATGAGGAATTCCCTCATCACATCCGGGTGATGCGGGAAAGAGTGTGTCGCTGTTGCTTGCAATCGGTCAAGTCTTGCCGGCGGGGTAGCAAGCGTGAGAAAATGGCATCGCCGAGTTTGGTACGCTAATTGCGGTACCACCGATAGAGGGGGTATTGTCCAAGCGTACGCTGAGGTCCGCTTTCCGTTTTTCAGACGATCGAGCCATGAGTCTTTCAAAGGTGTCGCATCTGCCGCTGGCCGCATTTTTGGCTGTGCTGATCATGGTGGGCATGCCGGCGCTGGCCCGACTGATCCCGAAGCCGGCCGAAGATCCGTGGCTTAAACTGCGGCCACCGCTCTATCCCGTTGCAGGCACGCTGGTCTTCGACGGCAAGCCTGTCGCCGGGGCAGTCGTGACGTTTGTGGCGCAGACGGAGGAAGAAGGCCGGGAGTATCTTGGCATATCAGCCACTGACCAGAATGGCCGGTTCTGGCTGCGGACATTCAGTTCGCATGGAGACGGTGCCGTGGCGGGGAGGCATTTGATCAAGGTTGAGCAGATGGTGCCGACCGGAAGGATGCTCAACTACGATGGCATGACTTCGATCATGGACATCGGAACCATTCCTCCCTGGCGGACCTCGGAGCAGGTGTCGGAGTCTGCGGATTCCCGATGTGATTCGATGACGGAGGAGATGATGTATCCCTGCATTTTTCCGGGCATGCCGGAGGTGGTCAACATCCTCCCTCCGCGGTTTGCCAATGAGAAGACCTCCGGCCTGAGTGCCGAGGTGACCGTGGAAGGCCCGAACGAGTTTCTCATTCAACTTCACGCCGAACCTCCCCACGCGGTCGATCATGAGGCTGCGGGCAGGACTGATGCCGGATGAAAAACTCCCGCGCGGAAGGGCGGAAAAGAGCGGCTCCGCGCGGGAGTGGATGGGTTGGAATCGTCAGGCAGCCTACCTCAGCCTAACGCTGCAGTGATGCAGCCGTTGCGGTCGTGCCGCGGGCAACGTATGCCTGCTGGCTGGATTCCGTCTTCATGACCGACACCTGCCGGTTCGGTGTCGCTTGCTCGGACACGACGATGAAACTGCTGCAGCAGCTTCTCACCGGTGCCACGATCACCGTCTCGCAGCAGACCGTCTCGCGAACAGGCTCGCAGCAGACAGACTGGCAGACCGGTTCGCAGCAGACCGGCTGGTAGACCGGCTCGCAGCAGATGGGTTCGCAGCAGACGGGTTCGCAGCAGGCAGCCCTGCGATGGTGATGCCGTCTCCAGCCCGCCTCTGCGTCCCAGCCTGTTGTGACCAATGCCACACCCGCGAGCACGCCGATCGAACGAATCAAATACTTGCTAGTCATAGGAAAACCCTCTGGAGAGACTCGGGAGAAACACAGGACTGCCCAGCGCGGGTGGCCCGTCCCGAGGCTCGAAACGGTAGGAAGGGGCCACCGGACGCGGCAAGGAATGGCCGAGTGGTGCGAGGGCCTGCCGGCCATGCATTCCCTTTGTTTTTAGGTCGATTGTGCGGCCCTCTGAGCCTGGGCAACGGGGGCATTCCGGGAAGGGATTCGAGCAGGACAGGCGCGGTTCGACATTTCTCGCGGGCCACCCGGCTGCTACTGTCCGCCCCCCCCTGTCCACGCGGCCCACGAGCCCTCCGGAGAAAGGCCTGCCATGTGTTGCGTCTACGATCAGCGGCCCCGCCTCGGGCGGCTGGTCTGTGAATCGATTCTCGGGGGTGTGATCCTCGTGTGGGTGACGTTCGCGTGGGTGACGTTCGCGTTTTTGATCATGGCCACATGCGGCACGGGTGTGACGCTGGCCGACCACGTCGGTAGCCTCGGGGCGGCCGACCGGCTCGTTGTCCGTGGCACGACTCAGATCGATCCCGAGCAGCTGCGGCTGCCATTGGTCGAAGACACCGACATCGTGTGGCTGTCGCGTCCTCATGCCGTTCGTGAGGTATTCGTGGAGGCGGTCGTCCGCAAGGCGACACTCGCGTTGGAGCACGCAGGGTTCTTCGAGGCACAGGTGCATGCCGCGGTTGAATCATCCGACGGAGTCGAGCGGCTCGTGCTCGACGTGGTCGAGGGGCCGAGGTTCGAGGCCGGGACGATCGAGGTCACCGGGCTCCCCGGCGACATGAGTGCGCGTCTGGTTCGGTTTCTTTCCGAGCGGCAGCCGCCGCGGGACGCTGTGCCGCGGTCGATCGACCGATCGGACGGGACAAGCACGACCATCTGGGTGGCCGCCGACGGTCGTCCCGCCACGCTCGAACAGCCGGTCTGGAACACGGCCGGGCCGGCCACGTGTGATACCGTCGCGATCCATCACATGCATGTTGAAGCGGTTCGGTTCCTGCGTGACGAGGGCTATCTCTCGGTGGCTCCACCGGTGCACGATCGACGATCGGTCACAAAACCGACCCGAGGGAGCAGTGACAAGACCCGTTCATCGCGTGCGGATGGCTCGCGGGCACGCCGCGGCCCGGTTGGCATCACGCTGCGGCCCGCTGGCAGCACCATCGATCTCGTGGTGGCGATCCACGACCTGCCGCCGAAGGCCGTGCTGCAACGCATCGAGCTGCCGCCGGAGTGCCGGACGACGGAACGCGATCTGATCACGTATCTCGGACTGAAACTCGGCGAGCCGGTCAACGATCGCGATCGAATCGCCTGGCGTGACCGGCTGCGGCGTTCGGGCCGCTTTCTCAAGTCTGAGATCGAGTTTCGTAGCGACCCCACCGATCCTGGTGCGGCCGTGGCCAGGTTCCATCTCGAGGAATACTCCGCCGCCACGCCCCTGTCGCAGCCGCTCTCCCGAGAGGAGGCCACGATGCTCCGCTTTCACGAGTGGATCGTGGAGGCAATCGGCCGCGGCGACGATCTGGTGCTGGAAGCGAGCCGTCCAGCGGGCGATGCCACCGCCGGCACGACCGAATCTGCGCAGCTGATCGTCTCGCCATCAGATGGCCTCCTGCTCACGGCGCTGCCCGACGACGATCGGGCCTGCGGGCTGGCGGTCGGCCACACAAGCGTCAGCCTGCTGCCGGCTGGCGGTGGTGGTCGGCTCGAGATTCCGCTGCCGCAACGCGCCTGGTGCTCGGTGAACGTCGGCCTGTCACTCGTACGAGACAAGACAGTCGGCAAGGAACCGCCAAAGTTCAGACGCACCCTGTCCTTCGCCGCCGGCATCGGGACCGCCACGGACAGCAGGCCGGCGGGAGTGACCGTCGAGATGGCGATCGAGCCCGTCGCCTGCCTCGCCTTCGTTCATGAGGACGAGGCGGAGGTCTGTTTCGAAGGGGACACCATGGTGATCAAGGCCGGTGGTGCGACGAGCCGGTTCGACGCCACGTCCGGGCGTCCACTCGGCCTGGCCGTCGCTGGCTACGAGGTGTCTCTCCAGACAAAACCCGGATCGCTCAACGCGGCGGTGGAGGAACTCCGCGCGGCGGCCGGGCCAAATATGCTCCGCGCCGACGCCCCGGTGGTGTCGGCGGTCGAGTTTCTCATGTCGACCGATACCGCCGCCGCCTACGGATGGGTCGCGGATGCGGCGGGCCTCGAGGGCGAGCAGCGGTCCGTCTGGGAAGGCCGGCTGGGCCGGGTGATCGATCTGGTTCAGCGCTGCCGCCAGGACGGCGGACTGGAACGATGCGACCGGATGCTCGCGACCGCGTCGGTGAGCCATGAGCCCGACGGTCGTGCCGGCGGAGAGTCAGACCTTGAGCCACTGAATATTCCGAGCGATGACGAGCCGACCTCCGCTGCGGCTGCACAGAAAGCGCTCACCCGGCATGTGGCGGCGGTCATCTGGCGGCTCACGGATGAGCATTGCGGCCGCGATTCCTGGCCGGCAGCGTTGGCTCGTGCGGGAGCCTGCGCGATGGTGGGCGATCCTGCAGTGCTCGATGAGATGGCGGAGTTCATGACATCCGAGGAGCATGGTCCGCTGGCCCATGTCAGCGCGTCGTCGCTGACGACTATCCCGCTGGTGGCGGCGTCGCTGGCCCGCCGGGGCCAGGAACGGCTTTCGACGGTGGCCTTCCACACCGACTGCCATCCGCTGCTGGTGGCAATCGGACCCTACGGTCTCGATGTCTGTTGCGTATCGCTCGTGCGGGCGCTCGATGATGCGGCGGCCCGCGAGATCGGCCGGGCGGTCTGTGGCGATTCGGAGATCCTTCTGCCGCTGGTGCATGCGCTCAAGGCCCATGAACGGCACGACGACGCCGTTTCGGGCCTGCAGGACGCGCTTGATGCGTGGTGGGACGGGGCATTGCGGGGTGTCGTGGCGGCGAAGCTCGATGCCATCGCCTCGCCGCGAACGGCCACTCAGAAAGAGCAGTCGCTCAAGAAGTAGTGGCGGATCGGGCTGGAACGCACATTCCCTCGCTTGCGCGTCGGGCTTGCATGGGAGTGGGGTGCCCCATCCAAGCCCGCAGCGCCAGCAAGGGAAAGCGGGTTGCTTTGTGGGAATGGGACCTCTACGGCAGTGGCACCTGGGCGGGCTGCATCAGGTAGCCGATCAGGTCGCGGATCGCCTCTGGGGACAACTGGTCGAGCATCCCCTCCGGCATCGGTGATTGCTGCGTGACCGTGACATCGTCGATGTCCTCGGCGGCGATCACGTGGCGGTCGGTGGGCGTGACGAGCGTGAGCGTGCGGTCGTCGCGGGCGGTCACGAGGCCATTGAGCACCCGCCCGTCGGCGAGCGCGACGATCGACATCCGGTAGTCGCGGTTCACCACGCCGCTTGGGTCGACGATGTTCTCGAGCAGGTAGTCGATGTTCGTGCGGTTGCCGCCGGTGAGATCGGGGCCGATCGACTCGCCCGCGCCGAAGAGTTTGTGGCACCGGCCGCAGGACATTTCGAAGAGCCTGCGGCCATGCGACGTGTCGGCCGCCGCCAGTACAGCCGGTTGCAGCGATTCCTTGAGCGAGTCGATCCGCACCCGCTTGTCGACCGACGTCTCGGCAACGCCGCCCCAGTCGCGTTCGATGCGGGCGTCGAGCGCGGGATCGCCGAGCGAACGGATCTGCCGCAGGTCGTAGGCGGTGATGGAGTCGCGGGGAATTTTTCCGTCGGCCACGGCGTCGAGGAGAGCGGTGGCGAAGGTCCGCCGCGAGGCGAGGATGCCGATCAGCTTGGGCCGGTTGGGACTGCGAAACCTGCCATAGGCAGCCACGAGCGCCTGCGCCACCTCGGCGTCGTCGCTCCGCGAGAGCCCCTCCGCCGCCAAGACATTGAATCGCTGGTCACCCAGCAGGCCGAGGCAAATGCCGCGAACACTGTCGCCCCCCTGCCGCACGATCGTCTCGAGCGACGACAGGCGGAGGCCCGGATCAGCCTTCTCGTCGAGCACGAGCCGGCGGATCTCGTCGATCGCACGGCCATCGCCGAAGACCGCCGAGAGATCGCGGACAACTGCGGCCCGCACGGCGTCGGCCTTGCTCAGCCTCGCGGCTATGGCGTCCCAGCCTGCTGGCTTGGGGGCCCGCCGCCAGCCGGAGAGTCCGTCGGCGATCCCCGCGAGCAGGTTCTGCTGCAGGGGTTCGTCGAGCGTGTCGGCAAGGACGGCGACAAGTCGGTTCATTCCCTCGGGGTTTCGTTCGATCAGCGTGGCGAGCCGGCGGGCGATCAGCCGCTGCGTCTTCGGCCACCGCGAAGCGATGGCCACGTCTGCCGCGCGGCGCGGATCCGCCGCGACCGCCGGGATCATGCCATACCAGACGAGCAGCGGCAGGTTGTGATCATCTGCATCCTCGCCGCGGGTCATCAGCGCGGCGGCCAGATCGGCACGTCGGTTCACGGGCATGCGCTGGAGTGTCGAGGCGAGGGCGAGACGCACGAGGCCGCTCGTGTCGTCTGTGGCGACTCGGCGCAGGTCGGCGGCGACGGCGTCGCAGGCCGCTGCCACTCCGGCGGACGCATCCGGGGAGATGGTCGCCGGCCCGATGACGCCGTCGATCGGCCAGTCGTCTGTGAGCAGGCGGACACCCCAGGCCCGCAGATGCTCGTCGGGATGGGAGAGCAGGCCGCGAAGGAACGTCTGATCACAGCCGCCGCTGGCATGGAGCGTGAGCACGGCGCGGCAGGCGACGACCGGATCGGTCGACGCCGCGAGCCGTCGCAACGTTTCATGGGCCTGCGGCAGATCGCCCGCGGATCCCATTGCCGCACGATCGGCGAGGATAATCCGCGCCTGCCGTGGGAACCATTCGTTTTTGTGCGTTACCAGCTCGGCAAGGGCCACGCACGAGAGGCCGGCCAGATCCTGAGCAGCCCGATGCTGAGGTGGTCGTTTCGCGTGGCTTTCGTGCGCGATCCGGAAGATCCGGCCGCTGGTGCGGTGCACGCCGGTTGTTTCGTGGCACTCGCCCGTGTCGCTCCAGTCAATCGCCAGCACGGCGCCGTCGGGGCCGTAGGCGAGTTCCATGCCGCGGAAGAAAGGATCGCGGGAGAGGAGCACGTCACGGCCATGGTGGCCGACGTAGCCGCTCCCCTCGCGTGCGAGCAGTTCCTGGTTGGCCCGCCGGCCATGAAAGTTCCACGTGAAGAGATGGCCGCGGTAGTCCTCGGGCCAGTCGTCGCCGAGGTAGATCATCATCCCGGAGTGGGCGTGGCCGCCGCCGAGATCGTTGGCGGCGCCGTCCCGCGACTTCTGCCAGCCGCCGCCAGTGTCGAAGTGCCAGTGGTCGGCATGCATGTCGATGAGTTCGTAGATGTTGGGATTGGGATCGAGCGTGCTATGCCGTGGGTGATGCGCCCCGGGGATGATCTGCCAGAGGTGGCCGTTGACCGTGTTGATAAAGAAGCCGTCGCCGAAGGCGTTCCAGTCGTGACCCCAGGGATTCGTGGTGCCGTGGGAGAGCACCTCGAACCGGCCCGATCGCGGCGAGTAGCGCCAGATGCCCCCTTCGAGCCGCACCCGCTGCTCCGCCGAGGTGCCAGGCGGGCCGACGCTGCCGGGGCAGGAGCCGCCGCAGCGGCCGTAGAGCCAGCCGTCGGGGCCGAACCGCAGTCCGTTGGCAAAGTTGTGGTAATTCTCCGTCGCCACCTCGAAGCCGTCGAGCACCACCTTCGCCGGGCCATCGGGAACGTCATCGCCGTTTCGATCGGGCACGAAGAGCAGTCGCGGTGGGCAGAGCAGCCAGACGCCGCCGAGCCCGACCTCCACGCTTGTGAGTTGCTGCAGGTCGTCGAGAAACACCTTTCGTTCGTCGGCCGTGCCGTCGCCGTCGCTGTCTTTGAAGATGAGCACCCGGTCGCGAAGCCGAGTGTCCATCTTGATTGGCCGTTCGGCGTAGGTGTGGTTCTCCGCGATCCAGAGCCGGCCGCGGGGATCCCAGGCCATGGCGATCGGGTTTTGCACGTCTGGTTCAGCGGCGAACACGCCGACGCGAAACCCCGCAGGCACGTCCATCGCGGCGGCCGCCTCGGCAGCTGGCAGCGGCATGGCGGCCGCATCCTTTTCGCTGTTGAACGGCGTTGGAAAGCCCTCGGCCAGGCACCATGCCGGGGCCAGCCACGAGGCGAGCAGCGTGAGCGTCACGAAGGTCCAGGGAGTAGACATCGTGCTGAGAATATAGCCCCGCGCCCCAATCAGCCCGCCCATTGGATCGAAAATAGACGACATGCAGAAAAGCTGTTATTCTGCTTGTATGAAAGCGACCATCACTGTGACGAGCCGGGGCGTCGTGACGCTGCCCCTCGGCATCCGGAAAGCCCTAGGCATCAAAGCGGACGACACGTTGATAGCGGAGACCACGCCCGAGGGGTTGCTCCTCCGGCCAGCTGTCACGTTGCCCGTTGAGATTTACAACGACAAAAGGATTCGCGAGTTCGACGAGGCTGAGGAGGACCTGGCCCAGGCGATGCGACGCACGCCGCCAGATGGCACGAAGTCAGCGCGGCGGCGGCGGGGATGACCTGCTGCCATGCGGATCTTTCTTGACGCCAACATCCTGTTCTCGGCGGTGAAGAGCGACGGTGCGGTCCACGCGTTCGTGGCGATGCTGCTCGACGCCGGGCACGAGTGTTGGGTGGATGGATATGTCGTCGGTGAAGCCCGCCGCAACATCATGGCCAAGGCACCGGGGCGTCTACCGCACCTCGACGTGCTCGTGTCCCGCGTGCGGATGTCGGCCGTCGCTCCTACGGCCGCTCGGGCCGAGGTCGACGGCCTTCCAGAGAAGGATCGGCTTGTTCTCGCCGCCGCGATAGCGCTCGAATGCGAGGCCCTCGTCACGGGAGATCGCGCGCATTTTGGGAAATTCTATGGCCGACAACTCGCGGGTGTCATGATCCATTCGCCGCGGTCGCTGTACGATCATCTCTTTC
>CAMCQY010000074.1 GCA_945877135.1 Candidatus Kuenenia stuttgartensis | reverse complement strand
CCGCTCCTCCTCAGCGTGTTTGCTTCGGTGGATACACCGGTGAGCCGCCTGCAACTCAAAAACTTCGACAACGCGTTGGCGCAATTTGGCGACCTCGCGACCGGAGTGCACATCTCTTCCGATCTCCCATTTACGATCCGCAGGGTGTTCGGAAATGAAGAAATCGCTTGCTTCATGGGCTTTAGCGACTACCTCGACCGCAATTTTGGCCGCGCGTATGGCGTGCTGCTCGAGGAATCGCAGGTGCTTGCCCGCGCGGTGTTCGTGATCGATAGCGCGGGGATTTTGAGGTACGCCGAACTGCTTCGCGAGGTGACCTTCGAACCTGATTACCTCGCGGCACTCAACGCCCTGAGTGAATGCTGCGAATGGCCGGCCGACAACGAAGCCGGCGATGAGGCTCATGGTACTGCGGCCAAGACCTGACGCCTCCGGCACCGACACACGCCACAACGGTAGTTTTCCTTCAGCAAGGACTCGAGCGATGCCTTTCTTTGACACATACAAAAACATCAATCGAGGGGGAATCACCAGTGAATCCAAGACGGCGACCAGGGATGCCCTACTTGCAGCCCTTGGCGATCCTCGAAAAAAGGACCACGTTATCCAGATCGTGAAAACGCTTTTGGATTTCAAGGCTCATCAATCGGATGACGCGAGTGCAGAACGCCTGCTCGGAAATCTCGCAAACCACGTCAATGTGATAGGCGATCCCACAATCACCGAACGCAGCCTGCATGAGTTTGTGAAAAATCGCAGCGCGATCTTTAAAAGAGATCTGCCCGATACGTTCAAGGGACTGCTGCGGACGATGCTGGGCACTGACGCAAAGCGGAGTCTGGTCGACACCAATACGGCCAGGATTCTCAAAAGCAACAGCTTGATCACAGATGCTGACGTCAGGAACGCGACGCCGGTGAGCCGCGTTCGTGATCAGGTTCTGCCGTCCGAGTTGGCGGCTTTCTTCACGCGGTGCAGAGAAATTAACCCGGCCCATATCTCGGAAACGTGGACCCTGTCGCAGTTCCTCACGCAGGTGGCTAAGGACATTAAGCGACAAAAGTCACCGACCGATGCACAGTGGAACTCGCTGGCGTACGTCGTACGGCAAGCCAGTAGCGGTAGTCTTGGCTCGAGGATAAACCCCGAGTTTCAGCGTGAAAAAAAGGAGATATCCGCAAAAAACTCAGATTTGTTGAGGAAGAGAATAAATTCCCCTAATTACGAACCGAAGAGGGGCGTTGGCGTTTTTCAATCGAATTCTTACGAAACCGGAGGCCAAAAGAGGAGGTACGACGAATTCCTGCTGGAGGCAAAACAGTTGCTCCCAGTGTGCAAAATCAATGCTCTGCACGAGGCCGTCCGCGAAATGCAGGAACGCCAGCAGATTTCGAAAAACGCCGCGCGGCTGTCGCAGCACCTGCCGGGCGAGGTGACGTGGAGTGCACCAGGGAGATGGAAAAACACTTCAAACCCTCAGCATCATGAGTGGCTAGAGTTGCGGAATGCCATCGACGCCAAGGCCTTTGAAATACGCCAGAGGAGCCGCGACGCCGAAGATCGCGAAATAACGTATGCACTTTTGGTGTGTGCAGGCTTAAATCAGCAAGTTCACAAATTTGTCGATTTTCGGCGCCTTAATGCTCTACCATACGATGCCAACGAGAAGGCACTGGCATCCCGGGTGGCTAACTGTGTGGCACCGCTTCTCGGTGCCAATGCAGAACCGGAGAATGTCGCTCGAACCGTGCTATGTAATTTTTTTCATGGTGGCCCTAGCGGCCTTGGTCAGCATCTACCATCAGAATGGACTACCGGTTTTCCCGAACGTTACGTGACGACCAGAGTCGATGTGGGGGCGAGGATCTTGGAACAGATGGCCATTCTTCAAATCAGACTTCCTGGGTGCCAGCCAGTGGAAGATTTCTATCTGTACCAGACGCGTACAATTCGATTCTCCTGGGATGAGCGAGCGAACTTCATCTCAGCTAACGTCGTCAGTTACTCCGACTGGATGTGCTCGACAAGAGAGCCGCAAGTGGCTGAATGCGATGATCGCCTGCGTCGGATGGCATAGTCTCGCGAGAATCATCTCACGCGGTGCCCGCCAGCAGATCACTTTCCCGGCACCGGCACCGACAGGGGGCCAGCGGTCGAAGTGGATGTGCTCACGGCGCCGGACATCACCCGCTGACTGTCCGTAATGCATACCAGACACGCCGGCGAAATCTGACCGCCATCGGCGGTGATGCGAAAACTGTGTCGGACACGGCCCGATCGCGGAGGTGCTCCCTGTCCACGCTCAAGGTCGAATATTTTTGTTGGCTCGAGCCCGTCTTGAAACCACTCTTCTCGCGGGCCGTCGGCATCGTGGCATGGAATGCCGTCAGAGGCTGTGGATCTCGATCACCGGCAGTTCGTCGGGCGAGGCTTGAAGGATCGCCCGATCGTCGTGTGTCTGCGCGAGTTCGCCGCATCGGCCTTCATCTTCACGCCGTCGACCTTTTCGATCCTGTTGCACCGAGGCTCCCGCTGAGCCGGCACTACCGAACCATGCAGGGCTTCTTGTGGTCGAACGTCCAGCCAGGAATCAGGAACTGCATGGCGACGGCGTCGTCGCGTGAGCCGGTGGGGAGTGTGCGGTAGCGCTGGTGGGCAGCTTCAAGCTGGGCCGGATCGATTTCGATGCCGAGGCCCGGCTTCGCCGGGACCGTGATCCTGCCGCCCCTGATCTGCAGCGGCTCTTTGGTGAGGCGCTGCCCTTCCTGCCAGATCCAATGGGTGTCCATGGCGGTCACATCTCCCGGCGCAGCGGCACCGACGTGCGTGAACATGGCGAGCGAGATGTCGAAATGGTTGTTGGAGTGTGAACCCCAAGTGAGTCCGTGGTCTTTGCAGACCTGCGCGACCTTGACCGAACCCCGCATCGTCCAGAAGTGCGGGTCGGCGAGCGGGATATCCACAGCCTCGAGTTTCAGGGCGTGCCCGAACTGCCGCCAGTCGGTGGCGACCATGTTCGTGGCTGTGCGGAGTCCGGTGGCTTGCTTGAACTCGGCCATGATTTCACGCCCGGAGAAGCCATCCTCTGCGCCGCAGGGATCCTCGGCGTAGGCAAGCACGCCGTGGAGGTTCTGGCAGACCTCGATGGCGTCCTTGAGACGCCAGGCGCCGTTTGGATCGAGGGTGATGCGGGCCTGCGGAAAGCGGGCGGCCAGCGCACGCACGGCCTCGATTTCGTGGGCCGCACGGAGCACGCCCCCCTTGAGCTTGAAATCCTGGAAGCCATATCGGTCCTGGGCGGCCTCGGCCTGACGGACGATGCTCTCCGGAGTCAGGGCCTCTTCATTCCGGAGCCGATGCCAGGCATGCGGCGAGTCAGCTTCGTCGCGGTATCCGAGCGTCGTCCGGTGTCGGTCGCCGATGAAGAACAGGTAGCCGAGCATCTCGACCTCGGACCGCTGTTGGCCCGCGCCGAGCAGAGCCGCCACGGGCTTGCCCAGATGCTGGCCGAGGAGGTCGAGGACCGCAGACTCAAGAGCCGTGACCGCATGAATCGTCACCCGGAGGTCAAACGTCTGCAGTCCACGCCCGCCGGCATCCCGATCGGAGAAGGCCTCGCCGACGGCCGCGAGCAGCTGTTCGTAGCGACCGATCTCCTGTCCGATGAAAAAGGGCGCCGCGTCCTCGATCGTCTGCCGGATCTTCTCACCGCCAGGCACCTCGCCGAGACCGGTATGACCGGAGCTGTCTGTGATCAGGACGATCGTGCGGGTGAAGAACGGCCCGTGTGCCCCGCTCAGGTTGAGCAGCATGCTGTCATGACCGGCGACCGGCACAACGCGAATCGTTTCGATGATGGGGGTCATGTTCAAGAAAGACGTCCGTGCGGTGTTTTGGGTGTGGTGCGGGCAAAGAAGACCAGGCCGGCCGCCAGGACACTCGTCACGGCAAGACCATACAGCCCGCCTTGGATCGACCCAGTCTGCTGCTTGAGCACGCCAAAGGTGTAGGGGGCGACAAAGCCTCCGAGATTACCAATCGAATTAATGAGCGCGATCGCCACGGCGGAGACGCGGGCGTCGAAGTAGCCCTGCGGGATCGGCCAGAAGAGCGACGCGGCCGACTTGAATCCAAGAGCGGCAAAACAGATCGCGATGAATGCGAAGAGAGGACCGCCGACGGTGGCAAGCAGCATGCCCACGCCGGCGATCAGCAGGGCTCCGGCGACCCAGGCCTGTTGATGTTTCCAGCGGGCCGCTCCCGCTGCGGCGAGATACATCCCGACGATGGAAATGATCCATGGCAGTGAATTCAGGCAGCCGACCTGCATGTCGCTGAGCGTTCCCATCGACCGAATAATCGTGGGAAGCCAGAAGGTCGCGGCGTAGATGGTCAACTGGATGGCGAAATAGATCAGGCAGAAGAGCGCGAGCTGCACGGCACTCTTGAGGATTTCGCTGAGTTCAGGCCGCTGCCTGACGGCGTGTGCTTCCGACTGGAGCGTGTCCGTCAGGGCGAGTCGCTCCTGATCGGAAAGCCATCGAGCATCGCCGGGGGTCGAATCGAGCCACACCCAGGTGAAGATAGCCAGAGCGATCGAGACAGCGCCTTCGACGACGATCATGAACTGCCAGCCTTTGAGTCCGGAGGGCTCAAACTGCAGGAGATAGCCGGAGAGCGGCCCGGAGATGATCGACGCGATCGCCGAACCACTCAGAAACAGCGCGATCGCCTTGCCGCGTTCGGCCGAAGGCAGCCAGCGGGTGAAAAAGTAGATCACGCCGGGGAAGAAACCGGCCTCCGCGGCGCCGAGGAAGAACCGGAGCCAGTAAAACTCCTGGGCGGTGTGCACGAAGGCCATGCAGGTCGCAAAGGCCCCCCAGAGCAGGGCGATGATCGCCAGCCAGCGTCGCGCCCCGAGCCACTGGAGCATCATGTTCGAGGGCACCTCGAACAGGGCGTAGCCGATGAAGAACAGGCCGGCCCCGAAGCCAAACGCCTCATCGTTGAGGCCGAGGTCGAGCGTCAGGTGTTCCTTGATGAAACTGATGTTCACCCGGTCCACGTAGTTCACGATGAACATCACGATGAACAACGGCAGAATCCGCCACTTCACCTTCGAGACGGCGGTGCGCAGGCAGTCGTTCGGTGGTTCGGTCGTGGAGGGCACGGTTACTGCTTCGGGAAGGTTGGAGAACGGGGGCGCGGAGGCGGACGAAAATCACGTCACCCCCGCTGCGGCGATCAGCGCCGCGAGCTGCTCCATCTCGGCGGGCTTGAGGTCGGTCAACGGCGGGCGGACCGGCCCCGCGTCGTGGCCAACGATCGTGGCGCCAGCCTTGATGATGCTCACGGCATAGCCGGCGGCTCTGTTGCGAATATCGAGGTAGGGCAGGAAGAAGGAGTCGAGCAGGCGGTTTTGCGTGACGACGTCGTTCTTCGCAACCGCGTGGTAGAAGTCCATCGCAGTCTGGGGGATAAAATTGAAGACAGCTGACGAGTAGACCGGCACGCCCATGGCCTTGTACGCGGCGGCATAAACCTCCGCGGTCGGCAGTCCGCCTAAGTAGCTGAAGCGGTCGCCCATGCGGCGGCGGATCGAGACCATGAGCTCGATGTCGCCGAGACCGTCCTTGTAGCCGATGAGGTTGGGATTGCTGTCAGCCAGCTTCTCGAGATGGTGCGGCTGCAGGCGGCAGACGTTTCGGTTGTAGACCACCACTCCAAGCCTGATCGACTTGCAGACCTGGTCGACGTGCGCCGCGACACCGTCCTGATTCGTCTCGGTCAGGTAATGCGGCAGCAGCAGGATTCCCTTGGCGCCGAGACGCTCGGCCTCCTGGGCATACTGAATCGCCACGCGGGTCGGACCGCCGGCACCGGCGAGGATCGGGACGAGGCCGTCGCATGTGTCGACGGCGGTCTTGATGACCGCGGAATATTCCCCGGGTTCGAGCGAGAAGAATTCCCCCGTGCCACCCGCGGCGAACAGGGCCGAGGCACCATACGGGGCCAGCCATCGCAGGCGACCGGCATACCCGCTGGGGTTGAAGTCACCGCTGGCGGTGAAGTCGGTGATCGGAAACGAGAGCAGGCCCGCCGAGAGGATTGTCTGGAGTTCGCGAGGAGACATGAGGTGTTGATGCAGGAGCCCATGGGCCCGTGCGGTGAGGAGGTGTTACACGGAGCCGGACTGGCGGACGCCGTTCACGAGCCGCGAGATCCCCAGCGGGTTTGCCCCTTGCAGTTCGGCAGGGAGCGCGGCATCGGGGAAGTTCTGGTAGCAGACGAGTCGTGTGAAGCGGTAGATGGCGTTGGAGCCGACGGAGGTGGTGCGACCATCCGAGAGCGACGGGTAGGGACCGCCGTGCACGATGGCGTGCGACACTTCCACGCCGGTGGGAAAGCCGTTGACGACGACCCGACCAGCGATGGCTTCCAGCTGAGCGATCAGGGCGGTGTTCGCGGCGAGCTCGGCATCGGTCGCATGAATGGTTGCCGTCAGGCTGCCATGGAGGGCCGCGACGACCTGCTCGCGCTCGCGTGCGTTTTCGCACCAGACGATGAGCGAAGATGGTCCGAAGATTTCCTCCTGGAGACCCGCGTCCGCAACGAATGCCTTCGCGTCGGCCGCGAAGAGCGTCGGCGTGGCACGATTGGGCTGGCCGCTCGATGGGCCGCGAGCCAGAACGGTCACGCCGGCGTGCGCGGTTCGAGCGGCGACTCCCTGGGTATACGCCTGATGGATGCCGGCGGTGAGCATCGTGCCCTCCGCTGCTTCGGTGAAGAGCTGGCTGAATCGCTCAACAAATGCCTTCGCGGCCGCCGTGCGTTCGAGGATGACGATGCCCGGCTGCGTGCAGAACTGACCGACACCCAGCGTGCAGGAGCCAACCAAGCCCATGGCAATGGCATCGGCCCGCGAGGCGATCGCCCCTTCCAGGAGCACCACCGGATTGACGCTGCTCATTTCCGCGTAGACGGGAATCGGCACCGGCCGCGCGGCGGCGGTATCCATCAGGGACCGCCCTCCGGCGCGGGATCCCGTGAAGCCGATGGCACGAATAGCGGGATGCTTGGCGAGCTGCTGCCCGATGACACGGCCACTCCCCATCAGCATGGAGAATGTCCCTTCGGGCAATCCACTGGCGCGAACGGCATCTGCCACCAGCCCACCCATGATCTCGGCCGTGCCGGTGTGGGCGTGGTGCGCCATGACGATGACCGGACAGCCTGCGGCGAAGGCCGAGGCGGTGTCGCCGCCGGCGACGGAGTAGGCAAACGGAAAGTTGCTGGCGCAGAACACGGCGACCGGCCCGAGCGGACGGAGCATCGAACGATGGTCGGGCTTGGGTAGCGGCTTGCGGTCTGGGTTGGCTGTCTCGATGCGGGCATCGAGCCAGTCGCCCGCTTCGACCAGATCGGCGAAGAGGTGGAGTTGGCTGATCGTGCGGCCGATCTCGCCCTGGCAGCGGGCTTCAGGAAGCGCGGTCTCCTGCGTGGCGCGAGCGACGAGATCGGGCGTGGCGGCTTCGATGCGGCTGCCAATCGCGCGCAGGAATACAGCCTTCTGCTTTCCGGCCAGGGTTGCCAGCACGGGGGCGGCGGCCAGCGCGAGGCTGCAGGCCCGTTCGACATCGGCGGAGGACGCCTGAAAGAAGTCGGTCGGAAGCTCGGTCGCGGTGGCGGGATTGACGCACCGCTGGGAAGGGCCGGTCGACTGGCTGCGAGCAAAACCGATGAACGACTGGCCGAAAAGGGACGGTATCATGAAAGCGATGAGGGAGAAGAATTCCGGGTGGTTAAACGCGAGTCAACAAAGTCGATGACCTATCTTAGATCAAAACGATCGAGGTTCATCACCTTGGTCCAGGCCGCGACGAAGTCGTTGACGAACTTCTCTTCGCCGTCCTGCGAGGCGTAGACCTCGGCAATCGCCCGCAGTTGCGAGTTCGAGCCGAATACGAGGTCGACCGCACTTCCCCGCCAGCGGACCTTGCCCGTCGTGCGGTCGAGGCCTTCGTAGACCTGGTCGTCGTCGGCCGACTTTCTCCACTGCGTGCCCATGTCGAGCAGGTTCACGAAGAAGTCGTTGGTCAGCATTCCCGGCCGCGTGGTGAAGACACCCAGCCGTGACTCTCCAAGATTCGTCTCGAGCGCCCGCATGCCACCCACCAAAACGGTGAGTTCCGGGGCGGTCAAGGTCAGGAGCTGGGCCCGATCGACGAGCAGTTCCTCGGCCGATCGATCCTGCCCCGGCTTGAGAAAGTTGCGGAAGCCATCGGCCTTCGGCTCGAGCACGGCGACCGACTGCACATCGGTCATCTCCTGAGAGGCATCGGTGCGGCCGGGAGTAAAGGGCACGACCACCTCACGGCCAGCCTTCTTGGCGGCCGCCTCGATGCCGGCGCAGCCGCCGAGCACGATCAGGTCGGCAAGCGAGACTTTCTTCCTGCCACCGGGCTGTGCGGCGTTGAAATCCTTGTTGAAATCCTTGTTGAAATCTTGGCGGACCTTCTCGAGCTTCGCCAGGGTCACGGCGAGTTGAGCGGGCTCGTTGACCGCCCAGTCCTTCTGCGGTGCAAGCCGGATCCGGCTGCCATTGGCGCCGCCCCGCTTGTCCGATCCGCGGAAGGTCGATGCCGACGCCCAGGCGGTCGAGACCAGATCAGACACCGACAGGCCCGAGGCGAGCATCGTCCGCTTGAGCGTGGCGGCGTCTTCGGCGGTAATCAGGTCGTGATCGACGGCGGGAACAGGATCCTGCCAGAGCTGCGGCGGCGGCACTTCCGGCCCGAGCAGCCGCGCATGGGGGCCCATGTCGCGATGCACCAGCTTGTACCAGGCCCGCGCGAAGGAATCCGCAAGCGCCTTTGGATCGTCACGGAACCGCTGAGAGATCTTCGCGTAGGCCGGGTCGACCTTCAGTGCCATGTCGGTGGTAAACATCATCGGCGGATGCGACTTCGCTGGGTCGTGGGCGTCGGGCACGGTACCTTTGGCCGCCGGATCCTTGGGCGTCCACTGCCAGGCACCTGCGGGGCTCTTCACCAGTTCCCAGTCGTATCCGAGCAGATGATCGAAGTAGTCGTTCGACCATTGGGTCGGCGTGGTGGACCAGGCGCCTTCGAGGCCGCTGGTGATGGTGTCGTCGGCGTTTCCCGTGCCGAAGCTGTTTTTCCAGCCGAGCCCCTGTTCTTCAAGGCCGGCCGCCTCCGGTTCGGGGCCGACATTTCCCACCGGGCTCGCGGCGCCGTGGGACTTGCCGAAGGTATGCCCACCGGCGATGAGGGCCACGGTCTCTTCGTCGTTCATGGCCATCCGGGCAAACGTCTCGCGGATGTCGCGGGCCGCGGCCAGCGGATCGGGCTTGCCGTTTGGTCCCTCGGGATTGACGTAGATCAGGCCCATCTGAACCGCGGCGAGGGGCTTCTCCAACTGGCGGTCGCCCGTATACCGCTTGTCACCGAGCCACTCGCTCTCGGGCCCCCAGTCGATGTCGTTCTGCGGTTCCCAGACATCCTCGCGTCCGCCACCGAAGCCGAAGGTCTCGAGCCCCATCGATTCGAGTGCCACGTTACCCGTCAGCACCATCAGGTCGGCCCAGGAGAGTGCCCGGCCATACTTCTGCTTGATCGGCCAGAGCAGGCGACGTGCCTTGTCGAGGTTGGCGTTGTCGGGCCAGCTGTTGAGCGGGGCAAACCGCTGCGTGCCGTAGCCCGCACCTCCCCGGCCGTCGCTCACGCGATAGGTACCGGCGCTGTGCCATGCCATGCGGATGAAAAAGGGGCCGTAGTGGCCGTAGTCGGCCGGCCACCAGGGCTGGGAGGTCGTCATCAGCGTGGCGATGTCTTTTTTGACCGCCGCGAGGTCGAGAGACTGAAACGCTTGGGCATAGTCAAAATCCCGATCCATCGGACTGCTCTTCGCAGAGTTTTGATGAAGGATCTGGAGGTCGAGCTGGTTCGGCCACCAGTCGCGATTCGTGTAGACATGGGCGGCCGCCGGTGTCGTCTTCCCGTGCCCCGTCACCGGGCAGACCTCAGCCGGCTTGGCTTGAGTGTCTTGGCCGTCAGCGATGCCACCCAAGCCTGCTAAGGCCAGGCAACCGAGAGCCAGGCACGCCGAGCAGTCGATGGTGCCTGATCGCGGAGACCGCACCACCGGGAGGGTGCGACGGGATAGCGTCATGGTGGACATCAATCGGCTGATGCACAAGAGTGCATGCATTGGGATTCTCCCTATGACGGATTGTCGATCACTGAGTCTGTCCCCATGGACTCCCGTATGATAACAATAGCGTCGTCAACAACTGGAAACCTCATTCGACGCGTTGCCCCCATTGCCCGTCTGGACACCCATGATGACCGTCTCCGAATTCCTGGCCGTGCTCGTCGCCAATCCCGGCGTGAAGATGCACTTTATGCTACCCGACCAGTCGTTTGTGCCGGCCCATTACCACATCACCGAGATCGGCCGTGTCCAGAAGGACTTTATCGACTGTGGCGGCACCGTGCGGTCGAAGACGTCGTGCATGCTCCAGATCTGGGTCGCCACCGACATCGATCATCGTCTCGAAACGACGAAGCTGGCGAAGATCATGGAAATCGCCCAGCCGCTGCTTCAGTCGAACGACCTGCCCGTCGAGGTGGAGTACGAAGACGCCGTGGTGTCGCAGTATCCCGTCGGCGGTGCCGAGGTCACGCCGTCGGGAATATTGTTCTATCTGGGCAGCAAGCACACGGCCTGTCTTGCGCCCGAGAAATGTGGCGTGGGCGGGGAAGGGTGTTGTGCGGCTCCCGAATCCGAGACGATGCCGGTCGATGCTATTCACAAACAGCAGCCGTAGGCTCCTTGCGGATGTCTGACGCGGCGTTCTCTCTCGTGCGGCGCGTGCGGTCCTTGGCCGCCCGCTCCTCAAACCGGTGGCCTGGCGATCAGGGTGACTGCCCCAGGCTGATCAGGCTCTCCTTGTGACGCCGTGAGAGTTTCTTGATCGTCGCCTCCCGCTTGAGTGCGCAGGATCTCGACGGCTGCGGCTCGGTGTAGGCGAGCGTCACCGGGAGTCTACTCCTGGTGTATCGCGACGCCTTGCCGGCCGCATGGAGCTTGAGCCGCTTCGGCAGGTCGTTCGTGATGCCCGTGTAGAGGGAGCCATCCCGGCACCGCAGCAGATAGACGAGCCAGCCGGGTTTCGTGGTGGTTGTCCGCGGATTGTCAGGAGAAGAAGTCATCCACGCCTCAGGTTTTGTTCGACGCGTGTCGCGCGGCCGGGCGTATTACCCTTGCTTGCGCTGCGGGCTTGGATGGGCTGCGGGCTTGGATGGACGGCGGGCTTGGATGGGCTGCGGGCTTGGATGGGCTGCGGGCTTGGATGCGCTGCGGTCTTGGATGCGCTGCGGTCTTGGATGCGCTGCGGGCTTGGATGGGCTGCGGGCTTGGATGGGCTGCGGGCTTGGATGGACGGCCTCACTCCCATGCAAGCCCGAAGCGCAAGCGAGGGAAACCGCGACGCGAGTTTCGTCAGGGTGACGGTCGGTCGGGGCCGCTGACCTTCACCTTCAGCGAGCCGGTGCATCTCGCCCCCGGCGGCACGTTCACCTTGAGGTGGAGGATGCCGTCTCGGTCGGCGGGCTTGTCGAAGTTTGCCCCCACGGCAAACGGCCGCGGTGGTTTGTCGTTCTGGCTGCCACCCGTGGAGCCGGCCGGCGTGATCACGCCCATGACGGCGCCCAGTGGCACGTTGGCCATGAGATCCTCGGCAGGGTTGGCCGTGGGCAGGCCGTCAGGCCCCAGCGACGTCAGCGAGATCGAGACGTTGTAGTCGCCGGTCACGCGAATCCGCAGCGAGCGGTCTTTTGTCACCGCGCCGATTGGCTGCCAGGATTCGTCGGTGGCGAGCTCCACCTCGAATTCGTTGGTGTCAATGATCTTGGCGTTGAGTTCCCCGAGCTTCGCCTTGATCGGCTCGTTCCGCGGGTCGAGCTTTTGGAGCGACTCGAGCAACGTCTTGGCCCGCTCGTACTGGCCGAGATTTTCATACGACAGGATCAGGTTCGTCGTATCGCGGAGGAACGACTCGCGGACTTCGTCGAGCCGGGCATCAAGCCGTTTCACTTCCAGCGGATTGACTTTCTTTACGTTCGGCTTGGCGGCACCACCGGACTTGGCCGCGGAGTTCTGGGCATGGGTGACTGGCGCGAGGGCGGCCATCGTGGCCAGACAGCAAATCAGGACGATCATCAGCCACGCATCCATGCGTCTCATCGAACGGGTTCTCCGGTTGGGGAAGGCTGCAGGGGAGCGGCGGGCGGAGTGCCGCGGCCGTCTACCCGCTTGAGCAGTCGGAAGAGATCGCTGTCGGTTGTGAGGATCAGCGTGCTGTCGCGACCGAGCGTGGCCTTATAGGTGTCGAGCGTCTTTACGAACGCGTAGAAATCGGCCGCCTTGGGGCTGGCCGTGTAGGCGGTCGCGTAGATCTCCGAGGCTTTCGCATCGGCTGTTCCCTTGATCTCCTGCACCTTCCGGTAGGCCTCCGATTGGATCCGCTGCAGGTCCTTGTCCTTGCGGCCTTCGATCTTGGCAGCCTCGCCCGCGCCCTCGGAGCGGAACCTCTCCGCGATCTGAAGCCGCTCGGACATCATGCGGTCGTAGATCTTCTCGATCACGCCAGCCTTATAGTTAAGCCGTTTGATACGGACATCGAGCAGTTCAATGCCCCAAAGGCCCACCTTGGGCCGCGCAGCCGCCAGGATCTCCCGCTCCAGTTCCTTGCGTCCAAACTCGATCGGCGGCAGCGTGCCCACTGCGGTCTCCGCATCGGCCAGTGCGGCATCCTGCTCCGGCTGCCGGTTCTTATCGGAACGCACCACCTCGATCAGGTCGTGCCTGGCGACGACATTGCGTGTCTCGCTGCCGATGATGTCGTCGAGCCGCGATAGCGCGCTGCGTTCGTCCCGCAGGCTCTCGAAGTATTTCAGCGGGTCGGCGATCCTCCAGCGTGCGAAGGTGTCAACGACGACGTAGAGCTTGTCGCGGGTGGTCATCTCGTTCGGTGGCCCGTCCCACTCGAGGATTCGCTTGTCGAACCGATTGGCCGTCTGCACAAACGGGAGCTTGAAGTGCAGTCCGGCGCCCGGCGTGGCCGCGTTGATCGGCTGCCCGACGGGTCGGCCAAACTGGGTGAGCACGACCTGCTCGGCCTGATCGATCGAGTAGGCGCAGCCGAACAGAAACACGGCCGCGAGCGCGGCGAGGAGTCCGCCCACCGGCGAAAAGAGGGTGTCGGCGAACTGCCGGGCCAGTTGCAGGAGCGGATGGTTGATGGGGAGGTTGTTCATGGTCTCGGTGGCGTGCGTGGGGCGGTGGGCGGCGATTGCGGTTTCGTGGCATCCAACTGCTGGAGGTTCATCAGCGGCAGGAACTGCTTTGCGTCGGCGTCGAGGATCACCTTGCCGCCGAGTTGTGGCAGCACCTCGGAGATTGTTTCCAGGTAGAGCCGCTGGCGGGTGACGTCTGGCGCTTTCTCATACTGCTCGAGCAGGCTCTTGAAGCGGGCCACGTCGCCCTCGGCCTCGTTCACCCGCTTGACCGCGAAGCCTTCGGCATCACGGAGCTTCCTCTCGGCCTCGCCGCTGGCCCGCGGCACGACCTTGTTGTATTCACCGTTGGCTTGGTTGATCATCTGCTCCCGCTCCTGCTGCGCGCGGTTGACCTCGTCGAACGACCGCTGCACAGCCTCGGGCGGATGCACGTTTTTGAGCTGCACCTGCTGCACGCGGAGCCCCATGCCGAGTTCCTGCACGAGGGCCGTCAGCTTTGCGATTGCGTCGTTCTCGATCCCCTGCCGGCCGACGGTCAGCACCTCGTCCACCGTGCGGTCGCCCACCACCTCACGCATCACGCTCTCGGAGAGATCACGGAGCGTCGGGCCCGGCTCCCGGTGATTGAAGAGAAACTTTTCGGGATCGCTGATTTCGTACTGCACGACCCACTCGACGTGGGCGGCGTTCAAGTCGCCTGTCACCATGTCGCTCTCCCGCGTCTGATCGGCCGCGGAGACGGCCTGATCGGGGTTGCTGGCACCTGCCGAGCCGAAGCCAAATTCCATCTTGAGCTGCCGCTTCACCGGCAGGATCGTGACCGTGTCGATGCCGAAAGGGAGCTTGAATCGCAGCCCCGGACCGACCGTGCCGACAAACTTTCCAAACCGCTGAATGACGCCCACGCTCTCGGGGCCGACGGTGTAGACCCCCCGGGCCAGGCCCGAGAACAAGAGGAACAGAGCCGCCGCGGCCACCAGCCACTTGAGGGGAAGGCCGCCGGTCGGCAGGCCTGAGGAACGCGATTCGCGGGGAAGACGCGGGAATTCGGGCATGGGGAATGCTGCCTGAGCGTGCGGGAAACCAAGGGTATCGTACCAGTCTGTGATACCTTCGGCCGCGGGCGGTGTCGAACCGCGCGTCCGAAGCCCTTGCCGCGGCCTGGGGCCGAAGGGGGTTTTGGCGGAAAACGCGCGTGATCGTGGCGGCAAACGCCGGCCGTGACAGGCCGGAATGGTGTTCGTGCTGGCGCGGCAGGGAGTTTATCTTGAGCCGATCATGCAGCACCACACAGACATCGAACGGCAGATCGAGTTCGACTTCCTGCGGGCGACCGAGATCGCCGCACTCAACACGCTCCAGTGGCTCGGCAAGGGCCAAAAGGAACAAGCCGACGAGGCTGCATGCGATGCCATCCGCGGCATGTTCGACCTCACCGACATGCGGGGCGAGGTGGCGATTGGCGAAGGGATCAAGGATGAGGCACCCGGACTCTTCAAGGGAGAGCGTGTGGGCACCTGGCGAGACAACGCGCCACGGTTTCAGATCGCGCTTGATCCCGTCGACGGCACGACGAATGTCGCCAAGGGAATGCCCAATTCGCTCAGCTGCATCGCGGCCGCGCAGGTTGGCGACGAGAGCGGCTCGGCGCTGCTCGACATCCCCGCCTTCTATATGAAGAAGCTCGCCTATCCGCTGGAGGTGCGGAAGGCGTGGGTCGCCGACCCGTCGCTGCCGATCGACGTCGATGCTCCTGTCGGCGAGGTGATCGACGCCACGGCGCGGATCCTCGGCAAGGAGGTTCGCGACGTGATGGTCTGCGTGCTCGACAGGCCGCGGAACGAGCCCTTCGTCGAAGAGATTCGTCGCAAGGGGGCCGCCCTGCGGATGATCCAGGACGGTGACATCTCCGCGGCCCTCGCTCCCGCGATGAGGACCAGCGACATCGATCTCTATGTCGGCATCGGCGGTGCGCCCGAAGCGGTGCTCGCCGCCGCCGGCCTGCGGTGTCTGGGAGGTGGCATGCGGGCCAAGATCTGGCCCCGCGACGAGGCCGAGCGGCAGAGCCTGATCGAGATCGGCTGGGGCGACCGGCTCGACACGCAGTTCATGTCGCGGGATCTGGCCAGTGGCGACCACATCGTCTTCGCGGCGACGGGCATCAGCACGAGCCCGCTCCTCGACGGCGTCCGCGTCCGCGGTTCGGTTGCCACGACCCACTCGGTGATCATGCGCGCCCGGAGCGGCACCGTGCGGTTTATCGAGGCACACCATGATCTTGATCGCAAGACGATCCACCTGCGGAGCACGCAGGCCGAACGACGGGTGTAGAACGTCGGGTGTGAGGGAGTCGATATTTGACCGCCCGCATGGCAGTTCATAGCCTGTTCGTATCGAGAGTTTACCTTCCCAGGAGCCGCGTCATGATCAGCCTTCGTCCGTTTCTGCTCGCCTTGTTTGTTGGTTGCTCAGCTACGATCGCGGTGGCCGCAGATCCGTGGTTGACGCTCGAAGGCGGTGAGGGGCCGGGAAAGGCGAAGCAGGTCGTGCTCGTCAGTGGTGACGAGGAATACCGGAGCGAGGAGGGCCTCACGCAGCTGGCGAAGATTCTCGCGAAGCACCACGGCTTCACCTGCACCGTGCTCTACGCCATCGACCCGGCGACGGGTGAGATCAGCCCCAACACCACCACCAACATTCCTGGCCTCGAGGCCCTGCGGAAGGCCGACCTGATGGTGATCGCCACCCGCTTCCGTAACCTGCCCGACGAGCAGATGAAGGAGATCGACGACTATCTCAAGGCCGGCAAGCCGGTGATCGGCATGCGGACCGCGACCCACGCCTTCAACCTCCCCAAGGACCGGGCCTACCACCGCTACAGCTTTAACCACGCTGGGGAGTCGATGCCGCAGGGCTTCGGCCGGCAGGTGCTCGGTGAGACGTGGATCAACCATCACGGCCACCATGGCAAGGAGAGCACGCGAGGTCTGATCGCCCCCGATGCCAAGGATCATCCGATCCTGCGCGGCATCAAGGATGGCGACATCTGGGGCGACACCGACGTCTATGGCGTCCGCCTGCCGCTACCGGGCGACTCGAAGCCGCTGGTGCTCGGACAGGTGCTTGAGGGCATGACGCCCGACTCACCGGTGGTGGAGGGCGAAGATGCCAAGAAGAATGAGCCGATGATGCCGGTGGCGTGGACGAAGAGCTACAGTGTGGGCGGCGGCCCGACCGGTCGGGTGTTTACCACGACGATGGGGTCTGCGACCGATCTGGCGGCGGCTGGCACGCGGCGGATGCTCGTGAACGGCTGCTACTGGGCGGTCGGTCTGGAGGAACAGATCGGCTCGGCGACGGACGTAAGCCTCGTGGGCACGTTCGAGCCGACTCCGTTCGGCAACAACCGGTACAAGAAGGGCGTGAAGCCCGAGGATTTGCGGTAGGGGACGTGATTGGTAGCGGCCCATTCCCATGCAAGCCCGAAGCGCCAGCGAGAGGAATCCGCGTTGCGCAGTCCGTGGGGCGAGGTTGCCCGTATTCCCTTGCTTGCGCTGCGGGCTTGGATGGGGAGCGGGCTTGGATGGGGAGCGGGCTTGGATGGGGAGCGGGCTTGGATGGGGAGCGGGCTTGGATGGGGAGCGGGCTTGGATGGTTACGAGTCACACGACCATGTGCTTCGCAAACCGGCGTGTGGCAGCAAATGCGAATCGGCCCGGGTGCAGGATCTCCGCCAGCACTTCGAGTGAATCGACGAGCCGTGGGCCGGGCCGGTTGAAGAGATGGTGGCCGTCGATGGCGAAGACCTTCCCATCGCGGTAGGCCCGCAGCTTCTCGAGGTGTGGCCGTACAGCCGCCGAGCCGGCCTCGGCGACCACGCGGTCGAGCGGGAATCCGCACGGCACGAGGATCACGACGTCGGGATCAGCGGCGGCGACACCGTCCCACGTGATCCAGTGCGAGTGATCGCCGGCCTTGCCCAGCACGTCGACGCCGCCGGCTAGGCGGACCATCTCCGGCACCCAGTTGCCCGCGGCCATCGGCGGGTCGAGCCACTCGATCACGGCGACGCGTGGCCGATCGGGAAACGTCTTCACCCTGCAGGCGAGCGAATCGATCCGCGCGTGGAGCCGGGCCACGAGTTCGCGGGCCTGCGCGCGTCGGCCGGTCGCTTTGCCGACGGCGAGGATGTCGGAGAAGAGATCGGCGAGCGTGGCGGGCGAGAGCGGCAGCACGTGCGTGTTGACCCCCGCCTTCCGCACCGCGGCCTCAACGTCGGCGGCGGAGATCGCACAGACATCACAGGCCGCCTGCGTGAGGATGAGATCAGGCTTGAGCTCAGCGAGCGTGTCCACGTCGAGCGTGAAGAGGGCGGCAGAGGCGCCGGTGTGGCAGGTCGCGCCGGCCGATCCCTGCGAGGACAGCACGCCCAGTGCCCGGCCCACCTGCGTCACCTGGTCATGGATCGCGCGGCTCGGGGCTGCGGCATCGATACGGGCGGCCGTCAGGGCGGGCAGGCTGGCAACATCGGCCGGCTCGTCGCACTCGTGAGAGCGACCGACGAGATGGTCACGGAGGCCCAGACGGGCCACGATCTCCGTGGCGGCCGGCAGGAGCGACACGATGCGGAGAGTGGAGTGGGGGGGATATTCCATGAGCAGCACCGTAGAATTCGTCGGTGCCAATTCTACCTGTTCGGTGGTCTCATAGGCGTCACTGGTTTCATTGAAAAAATTCCCGGAGGCTCGTCCCATGCTCAAGTCATCCTCGGCCCGCGATTCCGCCGATCGGCTGACGGAGGCCGCCAGGTTTCATGACTACCGCTATGCGTCCAATCCGATCGCCGACGGCACGCTGAGGTCGATCCCTGGTGCCCGGTTCGGGGCCGAGCTTCACGAGCAGGGGATCACGCGGACGGTTCCGCTCGACACGAGCTCCATTCTCGGCTGTCCCGGTCCGGCGACGTCGCCCGGGCTCTGTGCCAACTTCATCCACATTTGTCCGGGCGACGCGATCATCACCGACGCCAATGCCACGAGTCAGCTGTTTTTCGTGATGCGGGGCACGGGCACGACGCAGGTGGAGGGCGATGCCGCGGCGGCGGGGGCCGGTGAGATCGTCTGGCAGGCGGGCGACCTCTTCATCCTGCCGGCAGGGAGCCGTGCGATGCACGTGGCTGGCGACGATGCCGCGATCTACTGGGTGCATGACGAGCCGCTGCTGCGCTATCTGGGCGTGGAGGC
>CAMCQY010000073.1 GCA_945877135.1 Candidatus Kuenenia stuttgartensis | reverse complement strand
GGTGACGCTCAACTGTCTGGCCGGAAAACAGCTCGATGGCCAACGCTTGAATTGCCGCGGGCGTTAATGGAAGGCCCTGCCACTTGTAACCAAGCCCGGAGATTTCGGCCGTATCGGACATCATTGGCTCACAGTGGTCTGTTGGTCTTGTCGCTACCGCAGCAGGCGATCGGTGGGAGGAGTCTTATTCCTAACGCAGGTCGCCACGCCCGCGAAACGACCCTTTACGCAACACATTACACAACAACGGCCACCCGAAGCGATCGGGTGGCCGTTTGCGTTGGGGCGTAAACCCCTATTTTTCAAGAGTACCGGAGGAGGGACTTGAACCCACACGCCCTTGCGGGCAACGGATTTTGAGTCCGTCGCGTCTGCCATTTCGCCACTCCGGCTCGGCTGGAGCCTCAATACCTCATGAGCCTACGGCCCGCCGAGGCCGATTGCCAGAGATACCACACAGGGGCCGGTTGCCGCCCCGAATTCCGCTGGCCGTCACCGGCGGTGCTCGCCTACCCTTACGGGCATGCAGACCATCGTTTTTGAAGACACGGCTGTCGGCCAACTCGGCCTACTGACCGCCGCCCGCCCCGCCTGCGACCTCACGATCGGCGGCACCACGCTCTTCGAGGCCCTCGGCCACTTCGGCCCGGTCCGCCGCGCGGTGCGGCCCCACCTCGCCCGCTATCTCGAATCGGTCGCCGGCAGCCGCGTGGCTGTATGGGGCGGCTCCTCCGCGATCCCGCCGCCACGCCCGCCCGTCTCCTCGCACGGCGCGATCGCGCTCCTCGTCAACGCCCGCGTCGTGCCCAGCCGCGACACGCTCGTCACGCTCCGCAGCCTCGTCGAGGCGGGCCACCGCACGGTCGTGCATCAGGGCGATGTGATCGCCGCAGCGATCGTGCACATCGCCGCCGACGGCAGCGGCCCCGACCAGGCCGTCGTGAATGTCGTGCTGGCCGATGCCGCCGCCGCGATCGAGGCAATCGACGCGCTCGCGCTCCCCAAGGCCGATGCCGACATCGAGATGCTGTCGCTGCCTCACGAGATCATCGCCGCCCACGAGCGGACCATCGCCGGCGCACTCGCGGTGCAGATTGATTCAGGTCGCTTCCGCGAGATTCGACCTGGTCTCTTCGCCGCCGACAGCGCGGCGATCGCGGAGCAGGTCGTTGTGCGGCACGGGCCTGTCGTGGTCGATGCCGGCGCGGAGATCGGCCCCTTCGTCTGCCTCGATGGCCCGATCTGGATCGGCAGCCGGGCCCGCGTCAACCCGCATGCATGGATTCGCGGCGGCACAGCCATCGGTGCCGAATGCCGTGTGGGTGGCGAGATCGAGGCGACCATCATGGAGCCCTTCTCCAACAAACCGCACGACGGCTTTCTCGGCCACAGCCACATCGGCAGCTGGGTGAACCTCGCGGCCGGCACCATCACCGGCAACCTCAAGGCCACCTACGGACCGGTGCGGCTGCACGAACCGGCCGCCGACGGAGGCCGCAGCACGATCCACACCGGCCGGCAGTTCCTGGGAGCGCTGGTGGGCGACTTCGTGAAGACCGTCATCAATACGTCGCTCCCCTGCGGCGGGAGGATCGGCATCGCTGCCACGGTCGGGGGCCTCGTGCCCGAGCGGGTAGCGGCGTTCACGAACATGGTGGTGCCCGGCGGCGAACGCTCGACGGCCGAACAGGTGGCCATCATTCTCGAGCGGATGATGGCCCGTCGGGGCCTGGAACTGCTGGAGGCCGACTGCGACCTTCTTCGCACGCTGGCGGCCTTGCCGCCCGGAACGTGACCAGGCCGAACACCGAACTACAATAAGAAGCCACACAAACCAGCCACTGTCCTCTTCCCCCATTCCGAGGCCTTACCGTGTCGATCAAGGATGCCTACGAGAACGGCCGTTTCGGCCTGTCGTTCGAGCTGTTTCCGCCCAAGACGCCCGAGTCTGAGGCGATGATGTGGCGAACCGTCGAGGACCTCATGGCCTTCGAGCCGGCGATGATCACCTGCACCTACGGCGCCGGCGGTTCGACCCGCGGCACCACGCTCGACGTGATCGAGGGCGTGCGGTCGCGGCACGACCTGCCCGTCGCCAGCCACCTGACCTGCGTGGGCAGTTCCGTCGACGAGCTCCGCGAGTACCTCCGCGAGGCCGGCGACCGTGGCGTGTCGGCGATCATGGCGCTGCGGGGCGATCCGCCCAAGGGCGAGACGTCGTTCACCCCGGTGGCCGGTGGCCTGCGGTATGCGTCGGAACTCGTGGCCCTGATCCGCAGCGAGTTCCCGGAGTTTGGCATCCTCGTGGCTGGCTATCCGGAGACGCATCAGGAGGCAGTGACCGCCGAGGCGGATCTCGAGAACCTCAAGCGGAAGTGCGACGCCGGCGGCGACGTGGTTGTGACGCAGCTCTTCTACGACAACGACGACTTCTTCCGGTTTCGTGATCGCTGTGCGGCTCTCGGCATCAGCCAGCCGATCGTGCCGGGTTTGATGCCTGTCACCAACTACGCGCAGATCCGTCGCATAGCCAGCCTGTGCAAGGCACGCCTACCGGACGACTTCACCCGGGCCTTCGAGGCCGCGGGTGCCGATGAGGCGGCGCAGTTCGAGGCGGGTGTGGAGTTTGCGTCGCGGCAGGTGCAGGGGCTGCTCGACGGCGGCGTGCCCGGTATCCACTTCTACGTGCTCAACAAATCGACCGCGACCTCCCGCGTGCTGCGGCAGGTGACGGTGAGGTAACGGACAGGATGTCTGTAGCGAACGTCCGGCGACGGGGCATGGGCAGCCCCGAACCGTCGCTATTTCCCGTGGGCCGATGCGCGGGGCGGCAACTCGTCGTCCATCGTGCTGATGTAGCTGCGGAGCCGCTCCAATTCATCGCTGACGTGCCGCAGCTTCAGCATGTTCTCCACGCGCTTCACAAGCTCGACCTTGTTGACCGGCTTCGACAGGAAGTCGTCGGTGCCGGCCTCGACCGCACGTTCGATGTCGCCGAGTTCGCCGAGCGCCGTGACCATCAGGATCATGATCGGACTGGTGGCAGGGTCCGACTTCAGCCGCTCGCAGACCTCGAAGCCCGACAGCTTCGGCATCATTACGTCGAGCAGGATCACGTGGGGGTGAAAAGAGGCCACCTGATCGAGCGTGTCGCGGCCATCCACCGCCGTGGCGATCTCGCAGTCGAGTTCGGCGAGATACACCTCTAGCAGCTCGCGGTTGGGCTCGTTGTCGTCGGCGATCAGCACGCGGCTGCGCGGCGTCGCGGTGGGCGTTTTCGAAGCATTGGTTTTGGGTGTGGGCATCGGGCAGAGCGTGTGTGGAGGACGTGTGTGAAGGCCGTGTTTTGAGGAACAGCGCGACGTCAGGGGAGTTCGAAGAGCGACTGACTCTTCACGATAGCGTGGTCGTCCGGGAAGGTGTGAAACGCCTGCACGGAGAGGCCCGAGGCGCGGGTTTCGATGTTGATCCAGCTGAGGGCGCCCGTGGCCAGCCTCCCAGACGCGCTGAAATGGTGGAGCAGGCCATGCTTGCGGCCCTCGGCGGCGAGCTCTTCCTGGAACGCCCAGAACACCTCCGGCGCGACTCGCTCGAGCTGGAAGCACATCTGATAGGAGCCGCCGCCGCGGCACTCCATTCGGTCGCTGCGTTCGCCGTTGAGCCGGTGGGAGAGCAGCCGCCGCTTCTGGGGTAGGGGCTGGCTGGTGCCGGCCGCCACTTCAGTCAGCGTCAGGCCATCCTTTCGCCAGGTCACAAGGTGGCCGGCATTGGTGATCGCCACAGTGGCCGCGTACCCGCCGCGGTCGATTGTGCGAGAGCACTGAATTTCGAAGAGTTCAGGATGCAGCACCCGCCCGTAGAGCTGGAAGACCAATTCGGCGACTTTGGGACGAGCCGACAGCACGAGAGGCCACTCCACAACGACACTGGTCACAGAAGACACGGGTCACGAAACCCGAGTCACATCAGCTGGCCTCCGTGGCCCGCTGCACGTGACGAGATTATAGATCGTGGCCGCATCTGACACCAAGGCAGATGCAAGGATCGTTTTCGCCGCCGATCTACAGCAACCCGACGAGCAGGTCGTAGAAAAAATGAGTGCCGGCGGCGATGCCGAAGCCGCGTAGCAGGAACAGCACTGCGAAAAAAATTCCCGCCACGGTGCGAAACGTGAAACTATAGAGCGCGAACGAGTCGCCGAGCGGTCCTATGTAGTGCGCGGCGCTAAAGAGCAGGCTCGACAGCAGCAGCGCCCAGAACCCGGCAGACAGCGGTGAGCAGCCTAGTCGCTCGAATGTCCAGACGGCAATGGGCAGCATGAGCAGCCGAAAAAGCACCTCTTCATAGAGCCCCGCGCCGCAGAAGCCGACGAGTCTGGCAAGAACTGTCTGCCAGCCGAATCCGGCGTCGGCCTGCCACTGGAGGAGTTGCCCATGTACGAGTTCCCATTGCAAGAACTGTTCGCGGAACGGCCAGAGGCTCTGCTGCAGTCGTCCGACTCCGACGAGCACCACCGCCCAGAGCAGGCATTCGGCCGTCATGCCGGGGAGGGCGGCCAGACTCACCCGCCAGCGGTCTTGGGCCAGAAATTGCCACACCAAAAGCCCCACCACGGTGAGCAGTGGCAGGAGAAAATACTGGCCGAATCCCAGGGAATCGAGCAGGTGTCGAAGCCAGACGTCGGCACCGTTGCGGGGTGAACCGTGGCCCAACAGCAGCACGCCGCCCTCGTAGGCCAACACCAGAGGGAGCGTAAAAACAAGACTCGTCAGCGGCGTGCGCGAGAGTTGCCAATACGAATCGCTCGATGCGGAATCATGTTCCGTCGAGCGTGTCGGCGGCTCGGCATCCGCGGCGTCGTCGGAGAGCAGATCAGGGAGCGGATCTCCGAGAGGCAATCCGTCTGGGAGTAAGGCGGCAGGCAGCGGATCGTCAAGCCCCCGTCGTGAATCACGGGTGAACCGTCTGTTGGTGCTCGAGTCGCCGTTGTCGCGGGAAGAAGAGTGGTGCATGAGGCAATTCTTCAGACGTGGTGAAATGCCGTTATGACCGGGATTGTGAAGGATCTGGTCACGTCAGCACAGTATCTCGAATCGGTTCCGACAATGCTTGCACTGCTGGCAAAAATTTTTTTTGGAGGAAACGTGATTTCTCTCCGGCAGTTTTGGGCATGTGAGTTCGCGCGCGCGGCGGGCGCGATGAGCCATCCTTGACATCGGCGACCTGCTCCACAGAATGACGCCCATCAGGTGATCGTAAGACGCAGACATGGAGTGCATGCGGAAGCGGCCCTGAGAAGCGTTGATGAACGCCTGGCAAACATTCGTCTGGCAAAAATCGTTTCGAATTTCGGGGGCGACGACTGGAGGGAGCGACAGTCGGCGACTTTGGTCGTGGCCTGGATGTCCCCCCGGTTTCGAGCGATGGTTGGGTGGAGGGTTGGGCTGTATTTTCAGCGTTTTGTGTGTGGCGTAGCTGTCGGTGTTTTTCCGGGAGGGCGGCCGGCGGTTAGAATCAGGGTGCGGCGGGTCTGGGTTTAACCCCTTGGCCGAAGCCTCTTGGTGTGAAACGCTATGGCACGATGCCTTGTCGGATGCGGATCCAATCTCGGGAAACGGCGTGAGTACCTCGACCGCGCGATGGAGTTGCTGCGGTTCATGCCGGGTGTCACGCTCGTGAGCGTGAGTCGCTATCGCGACACGCGTCCGATCGGTGGCCCGCCCGGCCAGGGGCTGTTTCTCAACAGCGCCTGTCTGTTCGAGACCGATCTAACGCCGCACGACGTGCTCGGCATGCTCGCGGCGGTAGAAAACACCCTCGATCGCGAACGCGGCGAGCGGTGGGGGCCTCGAACAGTGGATCTCGATCTGCTGCTCTACGACGACGTTGTCCTCGACACCGAGTCGCTGACGTTGCCGCACCCACGGATGGTCACTCGCCGGTTTGTGCTCGAACCCTGCGTGGAGATCGCCCCGAATCTCGTGCACCCGTTGGCCGCCTGCACACTCGAAGATCTGCTCGAGAGCATCTCGTCGCCGCATCCTCATGTGGCGGTGGTCGGCGTGCCTGGATCGGGCGCGGCGGAGGTGGCGGCGGCGATTGCTCATGCGACACTCGCGCAGCTGGTGTCGGCGCCGCCGGAGTATGCCGTGGTCGGCGGCACGGCATCGCGGCTGGATGCTGCTCCGGGTGACATCGACTGGCGGCACGCGGTCGAAGCCTGCGCGAAACCGCTGCTGGCAAAGCGGTGGTCCCAGGACCTACACGGCACCGTGGTTGATTATTGGCTGGGCACCGTACGGCTGGCGGCGTCCGAATCGTTGGCGGCTGAGCCGCTCGCTCGTTTCGAGTCGTTCTTCGCGGAGATGACGGCGGACACCGTGCCACCGCATGTCGCGATCCTGCTGCTGGCTTCGCCTGACGTGCTCGAGGAGAAGATCGCCCTCCGCGATCGGCAGTCTGCTGATCGCGGTGCCGTCGGCGTCGGCTCGCATGCGGGTATGGCGGCGTGCGCGACGATGGATGAGGCGGTGGCCAGGCTCCTGCGATTGCAGGACCGGATCGTCGCCGAGCTCCGCTCGCCCGAGGCCAACGGCGGTGGTGGGCCTCGTGCCGTTGTGACGATCGCTGCAGGCGATTTCGATAAGACGGTGCAGGAAGCGGTGGCCGTCGTCGAGGCGATGGTGTGATGCCAGAGATCGTCCACGATCCCGATCGCATGCGGGCGTTGATCGTCGAGGCTCGGGCTGCGGGCCGACGGGTTGGATTCGTGCCCACGATGGGAGCGCTCCATGCCGGTCATGCAAGCCTCGTGGCCCGCGCGGCGGCCGGCTGCGACGACGTCGCCGTCTCGATCTTCGTGAACCCGACACAGTTTGGGCCGCAGGAGGATTTCGCGCGGTATCCGCGAACGCTGTCCGCCGACGCGGTGGTGCTCGAGCCGCACGGCGTGCGGTGGATCTATGCGCCAGAAGTGGCGGCCGTCTATCCGCCGGGAGATACCACGCGGATCGTCGTGGGCGGTCCGGCGGTGCCGCTGGAGGGGGAGCGACGGCCCGGCCATTTCGATGGTGTGGCAACGGTGGTCTGCAAGCTCTTCCTGACGGTGCCGGCCGACGCGGCCTATTTTGGCGCCAAGGACTGGCAGCAGACGCTCGTCGTCAGGCGGATGGTCCGTGATCTGGGGCTGCCGATCGAGATCGTCGTCTGCCCCACCGTGCGCGAGGCGGATGGTCTCGCCATGAGTTCGCGGAATGCCTATCTCTCAGCCGGCGACCGCCTCCGCGCCGTCGCACTCTCGGAGAGCCTCAGGCAGGCGGAGCAGCTTTGGATAGCGGGGGCTGCACCCACGGCGATCGAGCAGACGATGAGGGACACGATGGAGAGGCATGGCATCGTCGTCGACTATGCGGTGCTCGCCGACCCAGAGTCGCTCGACCCGCTCACCGACCACGCCATCCGCGCGGTGGCGCTGGTGGCTGGCCGTCTGGGATCGACGCGGCTCATCGACAACCGTGAACTATGCGGACGTGGCGCATCCGCGGCCGACAACACACCCGAGCCCGGCCCCGCACCCGAGCAAGGCCAGGCCCGCTGATGCTTTCAACGCTCTTTCACATCCCGACGCGGATCATCGTGGGCGGAATATCGCTGCCGCTGATTGGCTGCGGACTCCTCTTGGCCGTATGGGGAATCGTGGCGGCTGTGATGCTGGCGCGAACCGCCGCCGGTCACGGCTGGAGAGTAGCCCTGGAAACACTGGGAGTGCCGCTGGCGATCATGGCGGCGACGATCCTCTGGCTGCTGCCGGCGCTCGACGACGGCCAGGGTGTGCCGGTGCGGGGCTATGGGGTGATGCTGCTGCTGGCAGCCACCGCCGGCACCTGGCTCTCGATCGTGCGGGGCCGCAGCATGGGCTTCGACGCCGATACGATCCTGGGCCTGGGCATGGAGGTTTTTCTCTGGGGAATCGTCGGTGCCAGGCTCTTCTACGTGCTTGAATACCACGAGCAGTTTTTTGCCGCCGGACGGAGCTGGTCGGAGTCGCTGATGGCCGTGCTCAATGTCGCGGCCGGGGGACTGGTGGTGTTTGGATCGCTGCCGACCGCGGCGCTCGCTGCCTGGCGATTCGCCAGCCGCCGCGGACTGTCGCTGCCGCGGCTGGCCGACTGCATCGCCCCGGGGCTACTCGTCGGGCTGGCCATCGGCCGGATCGGCTGCTTTCTCAACGGCTGCTGTTACGGTGGGGCCTGCGATCTGCCCTGGGCGGTCCGGTTTCCGCCGGAGAGTCCGCCGTGGCTCGACCAGGCGGCGCGGGGGCTGTTGCCGGCAGCGGCGGCCAATGGCGGCCTCCCCTGGAGCCTGCCGGTGCATCCGGCCCAGCTCTACGCCGCGATCGATGCCGCGATACTGGCGGTGCTGGCCTGCTTGGCAACTCCTCTCACCCGGCGGGACGGGCAGGTGTTTGCCCTGGTGCTTACCCTCCACCCGATTTCCCGTCTCCTGCTGGAGGCCATCCGCGTTGACGAGCCGCCCGCCCTGGGCACGTCGCTGTCAATCTCGCAATTGGTGTCGCTGGTGCTGCTGGCTCTTGCCGCGGCAGCGTGGTGGTGGACGTTCCGGCAGCCGCCCCAGCGGCCGCCGCGTCAGTCTGCCCGACCTGCGGCCCCTCCCGATGGTCAGGGCCAAGGTGGTGGGGCACGGCCGCGTGCCCTGCCGCCCGATAGTCTGACGATCCGCTGCCGCGAGAATGGCCCACTCGTGGTCGAAATGCCCACGGCAGAGCGGTTTGCTGGACTGTTCCTCCGCATCACGGACCATCAGGGTCAGGAGTTCACGCTGCCAACGGGGAAGCGGGCCGTAGCCCTCTGCCGGTGCGGCCACACGCGGAACAGGCCGTTCTGCGACGGCAGCCACAAACCCAGCGGTTTCGAGGCATCTGATCCGGCACCCAGCCCAGGGTAAACGGAGGATTGTGCGGCCTGGGGAAAGTCTTTTATAGGCGTAAAGTGTTCTCTGGAAAACATTTACGTCATCCGACAGGTGTTGAAAAATGCCTTGGGGGCCCGAGAGCGATATGGACTGGGCAGGAAAACCCCTGTACGGTTGAGGGATTCGCATACGGAAATCCCACGCCCGGCACCCCGGGCGGCCCAGTCTGGACGGCATGATGTCGAAGCCCGGCACAAACTTCTACCAGCGGAACAGCGTCTGGATCATGGCGATCCTGATCTTCCTGTTGCCCTTGGTGGTCGTGGGCGCGATCAAAGCCAAGGGCAACAACCGCAATGACGTGAAGGGCTGGCTGCCCCTCGAATATCCCGAAACTCAGACCTACCGCTTTTTCCGGCGGAACTTTCAGGGTGAGGAGTTCGTTCTGATCAGCTGGGATGGCTGCACGATGGCCGATCCCCGACTGGAACTGCTCGCCCAGAAGCTGTTGCCCCCTGCCGAAGAAGCTTCCCGAATCGACCGCCCTCTTTATTTCAAGTCGGCCCAGACCGGCCCCCGGGCCGTCGAACGGATGACCGATGAGCCGCTCAACCTCGATCGCGAGGAGGCGATTTCCCGGCTCACGGGGGCGATCATTGGCCCGGCCGCGGAGGGGATCACCGCCGGGAGCGATGCCGACGATCTCGACGCCCGGCAGACCTGCCTCGTGCTGACCCTCTCCGATACTGCCCGCGCCAACCTCCATGGGGCCATCGATCTGATCAAGGACGTGGCCGCCGGGGAGTGCGGCATTCCGGAGCAGACGCTGCACATGGGCGGCCCCCCCGTGGACAACGTGTCGATCGACCGGGCCGGCCAGACGAGCGTGACGATTCTCTTCGGGCTGTCGCTCGTGGTGGGCTTCATCGTCAGCTGGTGGAGCCTCAAGAGCAAGACACTGGTGGCCATGGTGCTCGCGTCTGGCGTCTACAGCATGTTCGCCAGCCTCGCGGTCGTCTGGTACTCGGGCTATCCCGTCGACGCCATCCTGCTGACGATGCCGTCGCTGGTCTATGTGGCCACGACCAGTGGCGCGATCCATCTTGCCAACTACTACCGTGACCAGCTTGCCGAGACCGGTGTGGTGGAGGGCGCTGCGGGCCGGTCGGTGCACCACGCACTGTTGCCGCTCACGTTGGCGACGGGCACGACGGCGGTCGGTCTGGCGACTCTCGCTGTGAGCGAACTGGTGCCGATCAGAATGTTTGGGATTTTCTCCGCCATCGGTGTCGTGTGCAGCTTCCTGATCCTCGTCACGTTCATGCCGGCGGCGCTCGAACTGTTTCCGCCGAAGCTCAAGCTCGGCAAGCTGGCCGAGGATGAAGGCAGCGATGCTTGGAAGCCGGTCGAGTCGAGCCCGTGGTGGGGTGTGGGGCGGTGGATCACCGAGCACAACGGCCTCGTCACGGCGACCTGCCTGCTCGTGATGGCCGGCGTGGGCTATGGGCTCACGCAGGTCGAGAGCAGCGTGCAACTCATGCGGCTGTTCTCCTCCAAAGCCCGCATCCGTCAGGACTACCACTGGCTGGAGAAACACCTCGGCCCGCTCGTGCCGATGGAAATCCTGGTGCGGATCGACCAGCAGAACTGCCCGCTCACCTTTTTGGAGCGGATGGAACTGGTCGGCGACATCCAGAAAAAAATCGGCGACCTCGACGAGGTTGGCAGTTCGCTCTCGACCGTCACCTTCGGCCGCAGCCTCGACGTCGGCAACGATGGCGATAGCATCGGCGGTGCTGCGGCCCGGGCCATTGGCTTCGGCTCACGGACCAAGCGGAGCGTGCTGAATCGGCGGCTGACTGCCCATCGGGCCGATTTTCTCGCCGGCGATTATCTCCGGGAGGCAGAACTGCCCGATGGCACGCAGCAAGAACTCTGGCGGATCAGCGCCCGCGTCAGTGCTACCAAGGAGGTGGACTACGCCCTGTTCAAACGCGACCTGCAGTCGAAAATCGACCCGATCCTTGCCGACCTCGAAGCCGAGGGTGTGAAGGGTGTGTCGGTCGATTACACAGGCCTCGTGCCGCTGGTCTACAAGGCCCAGCACTCGCTGCTGGACGGCCTGATGATCGGCTTCATCTACGATTTTGCGATCATCGTCGTCGTGATGATCGTGCTTTGCCGGGCGGCCTCCGCCGGCCTGGTGCTCCTATTGCCGGCCGCGTTTCCTGCCCTGATGGTGTTTGGTGGTGTGGGCTGGATCCACGCGATGCTGAAGTCATTCGATGCCGGCACGCTCCTGATCGATATCGGCACCGTGATGGCGCCGAGCGTGGCGCTCGGCGTGACGGTAGACGACGTCGTCCACTTCATGCTCTGGTTCCGCAAGGGCATCGCCGATGGGCTCGACCGCAAGCAGGCGACCATGCTCGCCTACAAGGGCTGTGCCCGTGCGATGTATCAGAGTTGGGGCGTGATCGGCATCGGACTCTCGGTCTTTGCGCTCTCACCGTTCGGGCCGACCCAGCGATTCGGCCACATGATGCTGGCAATGCTCACCATCGCGCTGGTCGGCAACCTGGTCTTCATGCCGGCGCTGTTGTCGGGTCCGCTTGGCGCCGTCTTCAGTTGGAGCGTGCTCAGAATCGAGCGGAAGAAGGCCCTCCGCGAGGGTCGGCGAAAGGTGACGACCGATCCGGGCAGCGATGCCCTGCCGACGCCCCACGTGGTGCCGGGCCCGGCCAAGCAGGTCGTTCATGCCTGAGTCATCGAGCCAGCCGTCTGCGGCGGCCGGTTTGCCCGCGGCGACGGTGGTGCTCAAGCCGAAGCGGGCCCGGCCCTTCTTCGGACGGCATCCCTGGGTGCTCGATTCGGCGGTGCTCCGCGTCGATGGCACGCCGGCTGACGGCGATGTCGTCGATCTTGCCACCCACGACGGCACGTTCGTGGCCCGAGGGCTCTGGAATGCTTCGAGCAAACTGCGGGTGAGGCTCTATGCCTTCGACGCCGCCACCCGGCTCGACGACAGCCTCTGGAAGGGGCGGATCGCTTCGGCGGTGGCACTGCGGCAGTCGCTCGGGCTCGCCGACGCGGGCGGAGCCGCCCGCCTCGTCAACAGCGAGGGAGACGACCTCTCCGGCCTTATCGTTGACCGCTACGGCGAATGGCTTTCCGTGCAGGTGACGGCGCTGGCGATGTCGCACCGGCTCGACACAATCTGCGACGCCCTCGAATCACTCGTAGCTCCGAAGGGGATCCTCCTGCGTGGCGCCGAACGTGGCCTTGCCAAGCTCGAGGGCCTGCACCTGCCCGACCGTCTCGTCAGGGGCACAGCGCCATCAGGCCCAATCTTCGTGACGGAGCACGGCCTGAAGTTCGGCATCGACCTCACCGAGGGACAGAAGACCGGCTTCTATCTCGACCAGCGGGACAACCGTCAGGCCGCTGCCAGGTTTGCCCGCGGCCGGCGGGTGCTCGACATGTTCTGCTATTCCGGCGGCTTCGCCACGGCCTGCGCCGTGAGTGGCGGGGCACGGAGCGTGCTCGCCGTTGATTCGAGCGCGAAGGCGACGGCCCTGGCCAAGGCCAACGCCGATCTCAATGGCGCCGCCAACGTCGCCGTCGAAACCGCCGACGCCTTCGAGAAACTCGCCGCCCTCAAAACGGCAGGCGATCGTTTTGGCATGGTGATCCTTGACCCGCCGAAGTTCGCGCGGAGCCGTGCCTCGCTCGACGACGCGATGCGGGCCTATCATCGCATCAACCGTCTGGCGATCGATCTCCTGGAGCCGGGCGGTATCCTCGTGACCAACAGCTGCTCCGGTGCCGTGTCGCGGGAGGATTTCCTCGTCATGCTCGCAGGCGTTGCCCAGCGATCGGGCCGGACGATCCAACTGCTCGAGTGCCGCGGCGCCGCCCCGGACCATCCCGTGAGCGCGGGCTGCCTCGAGGGCGAGTATCTCAAGTGCGTGATCGCCCGCGTGGCGTGACGCCGTTGGAATGCTCTGTCTATCCGGTAGCATGGCGGGATGAGATTCCTCGTCCTGCTCGTGTGCCTCGTCTCCCTCGTCTATCCGCCCAGCGCCCGTGCCGTGCTGGCTGACCAGCCTGCGGCTCGGACGGAACAAAGTATCGAAGGGTTTCGGGTGCGGGTCGACGAACGGCTCCTCCCCGGAGGCGCCGAAGAAGAGGTGGGCCGCGCGGCGCTCGCGTTTCTCGCCGCGAAGCTCGCCGATGTCCGAATCGTCGTGCCGGCCGACAAGCTTGAACGTCTTCGTCAGGTGACGATCGTCCTCGACGCCTCCTGTGGCGATCTCCATGCCATGCAGTATCACCCCAGCGGAGACTGGCTTGAGTCACACGGCTATGCCCGCGAACTCGAGAAGTGCGTCCATTTGCCGAGAGCCGCCGACGTGGCCACGCGACGAAACGTGAACGAACAACCGTGGGTTGTGCTCCACGAACTCGCCCACGCCTATCACGACCAGGTGCTCAGCTTCGACGAGCCGCGTATCCTGGCCGCCTGGGAGGCCTTCAAGGCCGATGGCCGGGCACAGACCACGCTCCTCTTCGATGGCTCGCGCACGAAGCACTACGGCCTCACCGATGAGAAGGAGTTTTTCGCGGAGATGACCGAGGCCTACTTCGGGTCGAACGACTTCCAGCCCTTCAACCGCGCGGAGTTGAAGACGGACTATCCAGCCATTTTCGCCCTCCTCACCGACATCTGGGGCCCGATCCGCTGAGGCGGGGCGCGTTGCGCGGGAGAGCGGGACGCTGGATCGCGATTTCCCTTGCTTGCGCTGCGGGCTTGGATGGGGGAGGGGTTCCATGCAAGCCCGACGCGCGAGCGAGGGAATCCGGCCCTGTGCCGTGACTTACAGCTTCCGCAGCCGGGTGAACTCGGGAGTTTCACGGAACCGCTGAACATCCTGTTCCCGGTTCCTTGGCGGGCCTCCGCCCGCTGGTGCTTATCCGGGCCTCCAGCCCTGACAACTCAGGTGACTTACAGCTTCCGCAGCCGGGTGAACTCGGGAGTTTCACGGAAAACACGGACGTCGTGTCCGTTTTTCCTTGGCGGGCCTCCGCCCGCTGGTGCTTATCCGGGCGTCAGGCCCTGTGCCGTGACTTACAGCTTCCGCAGCCGGGTGAACTCGTCCATTGTCACGGTGGTTAGTTCGCCGTCGTCGCGGGAGAGTATCAGCACGTCGCTGTAGACCTTGTCGTCGGGATTGCGGCGGAAGTGCAGCCCGTGCCGCCGCCGCTCCCGACGGAGCACCTGCCCCACCGTGGTCGTGCTCCACTTGGCACTCGACCCCACAGTGACGCCATGGATCACCTCCACCCGGTCGCCCGGCTGGAGCTGCTCGTAGAGCGATCGCGACTGGTATTCCTCGGGAGTCATACAATCACACTTCCTTGCTTTCGATCCACTTCATCATCTTGCGAAGGCTTCGGCCGGTCTCCGTCAGCTTGTGCTCCCGCTCCCGCCGCCGCGTGCTCTTGAACATCGCCGCGCCGCCACGGTTTTCGAGGATCCAGTCGCGGGCAAATTCGCCCGAGCGGATCTCTTCGAGAATCTTCTTCATCTCCTTGCGGGTCTCTTCCGTGATGATCCGCTTGCCACGCGTGTAGTCGCCGTATTCGGCCGTGTTCGACACGCTGTATCGCATGTATTCGAGACCGCCCTGATAGAAGAGATCGACGATCAGCTTCATCTCGTGCAGACACTCGAAGTAGGCCATTTCGGGCTGGTAGCCCGCCTCGACGAGCGTGTCGAAGCCGGCCTTGATCAGCTCCGAGACGCCGCCGCAGAGCACGGCCTGCTCGCCGAAGAGGTCGGTCTCAGTCTCCTCGGCGATCGTCGTCTCGATCACGCCGCCCCGCGTGCCGCCGATGCCCTTGGCGTAGGCGAGGCCGATCTTCTTGGTTTCCGCCGAAGCGTTGGGGCCCAGGGCGATCAGGCAGGGCACACCGCCTCCCTTCACGTATTCGCTGCGGACCAGATGGCCCGGGCCCTTGGGGGCCACCAGCATGATGTCGTGGCCCGGCGGCGGCTCGACCTGGCCGAAGTGGAAGTTGAAGCCGTGGCTGGCCATCAGGATGGCGCCCTTCTTCAGGTTTGGCTTGATCGAAGTCTTGTAGACGTCTCCCTGCAGTTCGTCAGGCAGGAGGATGTTGACAAGGTCGGCCTGCTTGACGGCGTCCTCCACGCTCATCGGCTCGAAACCGTGGCTCTTGGCGAGTTCGTAATTGGGGCCACCGGGACGCTGAGCGACCACGACCTTGAGACCGCTGTCCTTCAGGTTTTGGGCCTGGGCATGCCCCTGGCTGCCGTAGCCGATAATGGCGATGGTCTTGCCGGCGAGGGCCTTCAGGTCGGCATCGGCGTCGTAATAAATTGTTGCAGCCACAGTTCACTCCAGTTTGAGATGATGAAACAAATTTGAGATAATGAAAAAAGTCGAACGTCTGGCACCGCCGGGACGGCAGAAGGTCGCCGTTTACGCTCGTGATTCGCTGGCGTCGGCGGAGTCGGCCGGGCGGGCACCGTCGGCGGCCTCGGTGAGTTCGCGGGTCGGGGGGCTCCCCCGCACCATCGCAATCCGGCCGGTGCGGACCAGTTCCAGGATGCCCAGCGGCCGCATCAGTTCGATGAAGCCCTCAACTTTCTTTTCGGTGCCCGAAATCTCGACGATCACGCTGTCGGCCGCCACGTCCACGATCCGGCCGCGGAAGATCTCGGCAAGTTCCTTCACCTGCGATCTGGCCGGGCCGACCGGAGCGGCCACTTTCAAGAGCATCAGATCCCGCTCGACATAATTGCGGGAGCTGATGTCATCGACGCGGACCACCGTCACGATCTTTTCCAGCTGCCGTCGGACCTGATCAAGCACGCGGTCGTCACCCCGGAGCACGAACGTCATTCGTGAAAATCCCGGGTCTTCGGTCTCGCCGACCGCCAGACTGTCAATGTTATAGCCACGGGAGGCCAGCATGCCCGACACATGCGCCAGCACCCCTGGAACGTTCTGGACCGTGGCCGAGAGGACATGTCGCATCGGTGCGTTCGGCAGGATTTGCCGGGCTCTGGGGGGGATGGAACAGGGCGAAGTGGGCCGGAAACGCGGAAAATCCCGCGGTCGCGAGTCTAGTGTGCACGGATGGGCGGATTCAAGCCATGGCTGCGTACCGGGGCTGGCAGGCCGCCCCGGGTTTGCGGCAATGCCCGGGGTAGCGGCGTGTGCGTTGACACGGGGCCGAAAAAGCCGATAGTTTGCGGTGCTCTGGCGTGTTGGCTTCGGCCCAGCCAAATACGAGTGATCCCATTCCTCCTGTGAGAGTACGTGAGCGTGTCGAACGTTTTGGCTCAAGAATTGATCGAAGCGGGTGTTCACTTTGGCCACCGTGCCAGCCGCTGGAACCCCAAGATGCGGCCCTACATCCACGGCCGCCGCAACCTCATCCACATCATCGACGTCCGCGAGACGATCCGCGGCCTGCTGCGGGCGCGGAAGTATCTCAAGCAAGTAGCCTCGTCCGGCGTGCTCGTGCTCTTCGTGGGCACCAAGCGGCAGGGCGCCGAGGCCGTGGCCCGCGAGGCCGCCCGCTGCGGCATGCCGTATGTCAGCGATCGTTGGCTCGGCGGCACGCTCACCAACTTCCGTACCATCCGCAATCGGCTGACACGCCTCGAGGAACTTGATGCACTGATTCCCTCGGAGGCATTCGGCGGCTACTCCAAGAAGATGCAGTCATCGCTCCGCCGCGAGCATCGCAAGATGCTCCGCAATCTCGGTGGCATCCGCACGCTGTCCCGGCTTCCAGAGTGCCTGGTGGTGTTCGACCCCAAGAAGGAGAAGAACGCCGTCAACGAGGCTCGGAAGATGGGCATCACGACCGTGGCGTTGATCGACACGGACTGCGATCCCGATGTCATCGACCTGCCGATCCCGGGCAACGACGACTCGATTCGCTCGATCGAACTGGTCGCCGCCCGGTTGGCCGACGCGATCCTCGAGGGCAAGGCACAGACTGCGACAGAGTCGCAGGCCAAGGCCGAGGGCGCCGAGGCAGGTGGTCAGGCGGGAGAGGACGGCAAATCCTCCAAGCCCGCTCCCAAGGCCAGGGCGAACGTGAAACGGGCCGTGCCAAAGCCCCCCAAGACGTGATCTGATTTCTGGATGTTCCAGCGGGTGGCTTCAGTGGGCGGTAGATGGTATCCGCCCATTTGATCTTCCGCGGTGCCTGTCTTGCAGGGTTGCCGGCTGGATTGAATGTCCTGCACCCACACCAACCATCAGCGTAATCAAACCGCCGATTCACACGCCGATCCACGAAGGAGATAGACCATGGCTGAGATCACCGCAGCGGCTGTGATGGCCCTCCGCGACAAGACGGGCCTGCCAATGATGGAATGCAAGAAGGCGCTTCAGTCATGCGGTGGCAACACCGAAGAGGCTGTTGAGTGGCTGCGGAAGCAGGGTGTGAAGACGCAGGCCCTGCGGGCCGATCGCGAGACCTCCACCGGCCGGCTCGCCGTCTACACCGACCTGGCCAAGGGGGTCGGGGCGATGGTTGAGATGAAGTGCGAAAGTGCCCCCGTAGCTGGCAGCCCGGATTTCAAGGATTTTGTGAACGACATCGCCAAGACCCTGGCGCTCGGCCCGGGCGCCGCGACTCCCGCCGACCTGCTCGCCCAGAAGAGTCTGGCCCATCCCGACCGCACGCTGGGCGAACTGAAGGACGACCTCTTCAATCGCATGAGGGAAGTCTTTGAACTGTCGCGAATCTGTCGAGTCGACGCCCCCTGCGGCGGCTACGCCCACCACGACGGCTCGAAGGCGGCGCTTGTGGAGGTGACTGGCAACACAACCGGCGCGACTGCGGCCGAGGTGGCCAAGGACGTGGCGATGCACGCCGTTGCGATGGCGCCGCAGGCGCTTTCCAAGGAGGATCTCGATCCCGAGATCGTCGCCAAGGAGCGTGAGATTCTCAGCGATGCGGCCCGCAAGGAGGGGAAGCCTGAGAACATTATCGCCAAGATGATCGAAGGCCGGCTCCGCAACTTCTTCAGTCAGTGTGTCCTCCTCGAGCAGCCCTTTGTGAAGGATGACAAGCAGACCGTTGGCCAACTCGCCAACTCGGCCGGGCTGCAGGTCAAGCGGCTGGAAAACTGGCGGATCGGCGGCTGAAACCAGCACCCACACCCCGGTCCGATCGCCTCACCATCATGGACGCCGGCCTCTATCGTCGCGTGCTCCTCAAACTCTCGGGCGAGAGCTTTGCTCGCCAGGGTGAGCGCGGCATCTCGATGGAGGAAGTGCTCCACATTGCCCGGCAGACGGTGCAGGCTGCGGCCCGCGGCACGCAGTTGGCGGTCGTGATCGGCGGTGGCAACATCCTGCGTGGGGCGTCCTTCACGGCCGGCAATTCCGGCATCCAGGAGGCCACGGGGCACTCGATGGGGATGCTCGCCACGGTCATCAATGGCCTGGCCCTGCAGGATGCCATCGAGAGCCTGGGTGTGCAGACCCGGCTGATGACGGCCATCCGCATGGAGGGCGTGGCCGAGCCCTACATCCGCCGCCGGGCCAAGCGGCATCTGGAGAAGGGGAGAATCGTGATCCTGGCGGCCGGCAC
>CAMCQY010000072.1 GCA_945877135.1 Candidatus Kuenenia stuttgartensis | reverse complement strand
TTCACGACGTCGCCCACGCTGCGGACGTGACGATTCGCCAGTTCCGACACATGCACGAGCCCCTCGACGCCCGGCTCGAGCTTCACGAAGGCACCAAACTGGGCGATCCGGCTTACCACTCCGCGGACGGTCGCCCCCACGTGGTATTTGTCGCCGGCCCGCTGCCAAGGGCTCTCCACGAGGTCGCGGGCCGACAGGCCGATCTTGCCGGTGTCGCGGTCGATCTTCTTGACCACCACCCGCACCCGTTGACCGGGCTGCAGCACGTCGGCGGGATTCGCGACCCTATCCCAGGAGAGTTGGCTCACATGCACGAGCCCCTCGACCCCCTCACCGATGTCGACGAAGGCGCCGAAATCGCGGACCGACCGCACCGTGCCATCGAGCGTGGTGCCGACTTCCAGAGTCTCCAAAAGCTTGATCTTCGCCTCGGCGGCAGTCTTCTCAATCACGGCTCGCCGCGAAAGTACGAGCCTGCGGGCCGCCGGTACGATGTCGGTAACGAGGCTTTCGAGCGTCTGCCCGATCATTTCCTCGAGATTCTCCACCCGCCAGGTGCTCACCAGACTCGCCGGCATGAAGCCCCGCAGCCCTGCGACGTCGCACTCGAGGCCGCCCTTGTTGGCCGCCGTCACGCGGGCCTCGACAATCATGCCAGCCTGAAGTTGCGACCAGTCCTCGACGGCCACAGCGCGGTTGGCAAAGGCGACGTCATAGAGGCCGTCGTCATCGTTTCGCAGCCCCACGCTCAGTTGCAGCACGTCACCGACCGAGGGCACGAGTGCGAGATCGAGACCGGCGAGTTTCATGGCGCCCTGCCGCCGCTCGCCCAGATCGATGAAGGCTGTGTCGGCTCCGATCGACAGCACCGTGCCCGCCAGCCGTGCACCCGGCTCCAGCGGCGCGTCGGCACGGGCCGACGTCGAAGCGGTGATCAGATCGTCGATTGCGACGCCGGCCAACGCCGCTTCGAAATCCTCTTCCAGGTCGTCGTCGAGGGCGGCCCGCAGATTGGGCACCGCGACCCGCTTTTGCTGAACAACATTCTGAAAGGGAGACTTCTCGGCACTGCTGCCTCGCTTGTCGCGACGTCCCTCGCGACGCGGAGCCGCGGTCTGGGCCGGTGTGTTTTGACCCTTTGCTCCGTCCGCTGTCGGAACAGCCATGGCCTGTGCGTCGGGTGTTCCCGCCGCCGGAGGCGCGGCCGGCACGGCAACTGGAGCCGCTGAGGCCACCGGGGCAGAAGCCGCGAATCCGGAAGCCGCCAATCCCGGAGTCTGGAGGCCGGCAGTCGCCGGCGGAGCCGGTGCTGAAAAATACTCATACCGCGGCGCGGGCCGCGGCGGCCTCACACCAGGCCGCTGCGTGCCGATGGGAATTCGCCTAGGCTGCCCGCTCTCGGCCCCGTGGCCTGAATCCACCTGCGCTGGGTGAACTCCCTGCTGGATTCCAGGCAGGGATTCGGCCGCGGCCTCCGGAGGAGTACCTTCCGGGGAACTGCCGTCCGGGGGAGTTGAGGAAGACTCTGGCGTTGAACTCATCAGACTCTCGGGCTGTGGATACGAAATGCGGGAAACAGGACTTGAACCTGCACGGTATTACTACCACCAGGCCCTCAACCTGGCGCGTCTGCCAATTCCGCCATTCCCGCAGCGGTGCGAACCGAAACGTTCTTTTGGACCTTCTCTCGACGACGGCCCGCTTTCACACTCCGCGGCCAGCACCTCATTCTGTGCCGTTGCCGACCGCAGTCAAGCAGCCTTCGCGGGATGCGATGAAATCAGCCGCGGCGACCACGCAATGGCACCAAACGCGGCCAGCCCACCCATGAACGCCAGGCTCCAGGCCACGTCGCCGACAGGCATCCAGCGGTAAAAAGGCAGCCCGGCCGTGTAGCAGGCAAGCAGTCCGGCCACTGTGTGCGGGTAATCGTGGCTCAGGCACCAATGTGCAAAGTTCGTGGACAGAAAAAACACGAGCGAACTGGCCAAGCCGCCGCCCGCGATCGCAAGGAGCCGGCCGCTCCGGACCAGTCCACCCAGCAGCACCGGCCAGGCAAAAGCCGCGTAGATCACGACAGCCATCACGAGGCCGCCCGCCGAAGTGCCGTAGCCCGGGAGAACGAGATTGCTGATGGACAGGGCCGCCAACGGCACCGTGACCGCCACAAGCGGATTGGGAAATACGGCCCCGGCCGCGATGGCCGCACCGGCCAGTGGCGTAACGTTGAAGGCGGGCTGCCAGAGCCGCCCCACCACCGACACCGCGACAAGCACAAACCAAACCACACAGAGCATGGCAAACGGGGGACGGTGCTTCGAGACGTTTTCCATGGTCAGCCGTGACTCCCAAAGATGGCGGATATTCAGGCGGAGGCTTGAACACCTCCGGCGAACGCCCGATACACTAGCGGTTTTTGGGTTTCGAGCAAGCGAAAACCATCCCCACCGGCCCAGACGGGATCACTGCCATGCCGTCCCCAAAAGCCCAGCCAGCAGGCAAATTCCGCTCGCTCACGCTCGAACGGCGGGACGATGGGGTGGTCGTGATGTCGTTTTTTGTTCCCGACCACGCCCAGAATGTGCTGACGTCGGAAGCGATGGCAGAACTGTCGCTGGCGCTCGATAGCGTGGCCGCCGGACCGCCCCCGGCGGCGATCGTGATCCGATCAACGCGGGAGGGCTCCTTTTTTGCCGGGGCCGACATCGCCCGTCTCGAGCAGCTGCACGGCATGCCCGCGGAGGAGATCACGCGACTGTGCGCCGCGGGCCGGGCGGTCTTCTCGCGGCTCTCGTCGCAGCCGTGGCCGAGCGTGGCGATCATCGACGGCGTCTGCCTTGGCGGCGGTCTCGAACTCGCCCTCGCCTGCGACCTGAGGGTTGCCACCGACGCTCCTCATACGGCGATTGGGTGCCCTGAGGTGAAGCTGGGCCTGCTTCCGGCCTGGGGAGGCACCGTTCGCCTCGCCCGTTTGATCGGCCCGGCCGCCGCGGTCGAACTGACGGCGGCGGGCGAAAACGTCGATGGACCCACCGCGGCACGGCTGGGACTGGTGGATGCCTGCGTGCCGGCGGATCAGGCGGATCTCTCGGCCTGTCGGCTGGCGGAGATCGCTGCTGCGCAACAGAGCCACATCGAGAGGCGGCGGCGATTGGCCAGGCCGGTGACGCTGGTCGCGGAGGAGCAGGACTTTCTGGAGTCGATGTCGGCAGCCGTGATCCTCGGCCGCAGCGGCGGCCACTATCCCGCCCCGCTGGCCATCCTCGAGACTATCCTCGCCTGTTGCGGCACGACCGCCGACGAGGCGGTCGCGTTCGAGGCCGCCGCCTTTGCCAGACTCGCGAAGTCGGATGTCTCGCGGCAGCTCATCCGGGTGTTTCGGCTGGGCGAGCGAAACCGTCGCGACAAGGGACTCGACGACGGCTCTCCCGGTGATAGCAGCCCGCATGCCGATCGAGTGGCATCATCTGATGTGGTGCCGCGGAACCGCCCAGCCGTCATCGGCGCCGGCATCATGGGTGCGGGGATCGCGGCCAGCCACCTGCGGGCCGGCTTCGCAGTGACACTCGTCGATGTTCAGGCCGAGACACTGGCCGCCAGCGTTGCCACGATCCTCGACGAAGCCGCCTGGGACCGCGGTACCAAGCGGACCGACCCTGCCCGGGCGGTCGCGTTATCGGGCAAACTCCACACGGCCACTCGGATGGCGGCGATCGCCGAATGTGATCTCGTCATCGAAAGCGTACTCGAGCGGGCCGACATCAAGCGGCAGGTGCTCGCCGAGATCGAGCGGACAGTAGGGCCGACGACGGTGATCGCCACCAACACATCGACCAACCCGATCGCAAAGCTGGCGGAACCGCTCCAGGATCCCACGCGGTTCTGTGGTATCCACTTCTTCAATCCCGTGCGCCGCATGACGCTCGTGGAGGTGATCCGCGGGCCGGCCACGAGCGATGCAACCGTCGCCACCGCTGTGGCCCACGTCAAACGGCTGGGCAAATGCCCGATCGTTGTGCGCGACAGCCCCGGTTTTCTCGTCAACCGAGTCCTGATGCCCTACCTCCACGAGTCGGTGGAGATGCTCCGCGAGGGGATCGAGGCGAAGCGGATCGACCGGGTGGCCCGTGGCTTCGGCATGCCGATGGGGCCGCTGGAACTCTACGACATGATCGGGCTCGACACCGCCTTTTATGCCGGGCTCGTGCTGAGCGCCGCCTATGGCGACCGGATCGAGGCCTCACCGCTCATTCCGGCGATGGTGAAGTCGGGGCGGCTGGGCCGCAAGACCGGCGCCGGCTTCTATCAATACCGCACGGGCGGGCAACGGGCACGGATCGATCGTCCGGACGAAGGAGTAGCGAAGCTCGTCCGGCCCTACGCACTCCCTGCGCGGGAGACCACCGACGCGACGATCTGCGACCGGCTCCTGCTGCCGATGCTGCTGGAGGCGCTTCGAGTGCTCGACGAGGGGATCGTCCGCGACGGTCGCGACATCGACCTCGCCGTGATCCACGCCCTCGGCTTCCCGGCCTTCCGCGGCGGACTTTTGGCCTGGGGCAATTCACTCGGCGCGGCGGAGGTGGTCCGCCGGCTCGCTCTGCTTGCCGATCTCGGCGTCCGCATGCAGCCCACTCCGCGGCTGCTCGCGATGGCCGCCGCGAACGAGCCCTTCACCCTCTGAATTCCCCCAGTACGCCACGATCAGCGCACGACACGAACAACGCCCGCCCGAACAACGCACCATGCCTCCATCATTCGTTCCCTCGCCCGCCACCACACCCGTCGTCGTCGCCTGCTGCCGCACCGCGATCGGACGGGCGCATGCCGAACGCGGCGTGTTCCGCCGGGTGCGCGGCGACGAACTGGCCGCGGCAGTGGTGCGGGCGGTGGTCGACCGCAGCGGCGTCGATCCCGACACGATCGAAGATCTGATCCTCGGTGCGACCCAGCAGCGGGGCGAACTGGGTGGCAACGTGGCGCGGTGTGTCGCGCTCATGGCCGGCCTGCCATTTACCGTGGCCGGCACCACGGTGAACCGGCTCTGCGGCTCATCGCTCGAGGCGCTCTCGCAGGCCTGTCACGCCATCGCCGCGGGAGCCGAGAACGTGCAGGTGGTCGGCGGCGTCGAGCACATGCATCACCTGCCGATGGATTCCGCCATCGACATCCACCCGCGGGTGTTCACTCGTTCCAGTCGGGGCATGCTCTCGATGGGCATGACAGCCGAGCACCTCGCGGCCACCCACGGCATTTCGCGACGCCGGCAGGAGGCCTATGCGATCGAGAGCCACGCCAGGGCGGCGCGGGCTGCCGATACCGGCCTGTTCGAGGACGAGATCGTGCCGGTGATCGGCCATGACGAGGTGGGGGGCGTGATGGAGGTGATCCACGACCAGTCGATCCGCCGCGACAGCACGCCCGAGCAACTTGCGGCACTCGAACCGGCGTTCCTGCCGAAGATCGGCACGATCACGGCGGCCACGAGTGCCCCGCTGAGCGACGGCGCCGCCGCGATGCTCGTCATGTCGCTCGCCGAGGCTCGGCGGCAGGAACTCGAGCCGCTGGCACGCGTGGTCGGCACATCTGTCGTGGGCGTGCCACCGGCGATGATGGGCACCGGTCCGGTGGCCGCCACGCGGAAACTGCTCGAACGCACCGGCACCACGATCGACGGTATCGATCTGGTCGAACTCAACGAGGCATTCGCGGCGCAGGCGATCCACTGCATCGACGCGCTCGGCCTCGACCCTGCAAAGGTCAATGTCCGCGGCGGTTCGCTCGCCGTCGGTCATCCCCTTGGCGCCAGCGGCGCCCGGATCGCCACCACGCTTCTCCAAGCGATGCGCGATACTGGCGCGAAGGTCGGCCTCGCGACGATGTGCATCGGACTCGGACAGGGAATCGCGGTGCTCTTCGAACGAATGGACTGAGAGTGTCGGCAATGGAGAGATCCGCTTATCCAAACCCGACACGCGAGCGACGGACAATGCAATCCACACAACGAATTCCCCTGCCTGCGGTTCGGGCTTGCATGGGCACGAGCCCTGCTGCGACATCGATCGTCGCACTGATGCTTGCGCGGCTGGAGTCGTCGTATGACAGGCCAGCGGTCTGCGATGCCCTGAATCACGGTCGGACGTGGACCTGGGGCGAGCTGATCGCGGCGTCCGTCGAACTCGCCAACTCATTCGCAACGAAGGGCCTCCACCGCGGCCACCGGCTCGCGCATCTGGGATCGCATGGCCCCGACTGGATCGTCATCGATCTGGCCTGCCAGTTGGCGGGCGTTGTCCACGTGCCGTTGCATGCCGATACGACGGCCGGGGAGCAGGCGGCCCAACTGGCCTGGCTGGCACCACAGGGGATCGCGTGGAGTGGTTCAGTCCGGGGCGGAGGCCCCGCGGGTGGTATCCCGATCTCGATCGATCTGCGTTCGCGGCCTGGGGCTCGGCCTTCGTCACATCACCCACGAGTCTCCAACTGCGTGACTGATGTCGGCGTGACTGCTGCTGGCGCGCTCGCTTCAGCCGGCTGGCAGCGGTGGCACGCCGACCGCGCCGCGCTCCGCGACGAGGTCGCGCAGTATGTCGAGGCGTGCGATCCCGACGCTGTCGGCACGATCCTGCTCTCCTCCGGCACGACCGGGCGGCCGAAGGGTGTGATGCACTCCCAACGGGCGGTTGTGGCCAACGCGGTCGCCTCGACGAAAGTCTTCCTCGACGAGCCCGACGACGTGCGGCTCTCGTGGCTGCCGATGAGCCACTCGTTGGCCCGCACGGGCGACCTCGTCACGGCGCTGGTCCGCGGCGGCTGCCTGAATGTCGTCACCGACCGACGACGGGTGCTCGACGCCTGCCGGGTGCTGCCACCGACCGTCGTGCTGGGTGTGCCTGCATTCTTCGAGCGATTGGAAACCGCCGCCGAATCGGGACGGATTCCCGACCTGTCGGCGGCGCTCGGGGGCCGCGTGCGGGTCTGCGTGTCGGGCGGCGCGGCCCTGCGGGCGCGGACAGCGATCGCGTTTTCAGCCCGCGGTCTCCCGCTGGTGCAGGGCTACGGCCTCGCCGAGGCAGGGCCGGTGGTCACGCTCGCCAATCCCCGGATCGCGCGGCCAGGAACCGTCGGGCCGCCCCTTGATGGCGTGGAGCTGAAGCTCGACACCAGGCCCGCCACACGTGGCCAGCTGCTCGTGCGCACGCCCAGCCGCGCAGTCGGCGTGATTGATGCCGACACAGAAACCCTGCCTGCGCATGCCGGACCGATCGAGTCGGAATGGATCGAGAGCGGAGACCTGGCCTCGATCGATGCCGACGGCCACGTGCGGATTACCGGCCGGCTCGTCGATACGCTCGTCTTGTCGGGGGGCACGAAGGTGCCGCCGGCCGAGGTGGAGGCGGCACTCGCAGAAGATCCCGTCGTCGCGCAGGTCTGTGTGACGGGCAATGGACTGTCGGCCCCAATCGCACTCATCGTGCCCGAACCTTCTGTGCTGAGGGCGGCAATCGGTCGCATGGGTCTGCGAGTCTGGAGCCGGCGGGCCGCCCTCCGCCACCCGCGGGTGCTGCAGTGGCTCGCGAGGCGGCTCGCACGGCGACAGCAGCAGTTGCCCAGGGGCTTTCGGGTGCGGCGGGCTGTGCTGATCGGCCGGCCGTTCGATGCGGCCCACGGCGAGGCGACCGAATCGCTGAAGCTCCGTCGGAAGGAGATCGCGGCGCACTTTGCCGCGGAGCTTGCCGCGGCGGCCGAGCCGATGCCGCCACCGTGGATCGCGGTGGTTTCGGCGGACCGCTCACAGCGCACAGACCCCACCGCGGCATCCGGAGAACGGAACATGGACACTCGCGCGAGTTGGGCCGCCGCAAGCCTGTGGGGGGGGCCGCGGTCGGATGCCATGACGCCGTCCGGCTTTTCGCTGGCGGCTGCGCTGGCAGCGGAGCCGCTGCGGGCTGCTGTCGCTGACGTAGTCGAGCGGGCTGGCTGCGCCATCGCGGAGCTGCGAGGCCAGTCGCGATTGTACGAAGCCGCGAGTCCTCAAGCTGCCTCTGCCTGGTCACGGGCGCCTCTCGATGATGCTCCTACCATGCCCCTCGGAACGTTCTCGCAGGCGGCGGAGGCGTCCCTCGGAGAGGCTGGGCTCTGGGGGCTGCTCGTTCCGGAGCGGTTTGGTGGCACGGGCTGCACCATGCAGGAACTGGCCCGCGTCATCACGCGGGTCGCCAGCGACGCGCCCACGGCCGCTGGCCTTCTCTCCGTCCATTCCGCGATCGGTGCGGTCTCGGCACTGGTGGCGTTTGGGTCTGAGAGCCAGCAGGAGCGGCATCTGCCCGGCCTCGCACAGGGCCTCCCACTCTCCATCTTCGGCGCCACCGAGCCCGACGCCGGCTGCGATCTGCACGCGATATCCTCGCGGCTCGACCGCGAGGGCGACCGGCTGCTGCTCTCCGGCACGAAGATGTTCATCACCGGCGCCACCTACGGCCGACTCGTGAAGCTGCTCGCCCAGGTCGATGGGCGACCGACGGTGCTGCTCGTCCGGCTGCCCGATTGCGACACGCCGACGTTTCGGCTGCGGCACTATGGTCTCCATCCGCTCAAGCATGCGCACAACGCGGCGCTCGAATTCACACGACATGAAGTGCACGCATCAGACATCCTACAGCCGCCGGCCGGCTCGTCCGACGCCATGCGGATCGTCTGGCATGGTCTCAACCGCGGACGGATCACGCTCGCTGCGCAGGCTGCCGGCACGCTGCGGCTGCTGCTGCGGCAGGCCCGCGACCATGCCCTGCGCCGCCGCACCTGGGGTGAGCCGATCGCCTCGCGTGAACTCATCCAGGGCCGCCTGGCACGGATCGCCGCCGGCATCGTCGCCTGCGACAGCCTCGCCGCCTGGTCCGCAGCGGCGATCGACGCGGGGCAGTCGGGCGAACTGGAGGCGATTACGGCGAAGGTCGTGGCGGGTGAGTGCGTGCGCGACGGGGCGATCAACAGCCTTGGCGTGCACGGCGGCCGCGCCTTTCTCGTCGGCCATCCGCTCGGCGATTCCTTCCACGACCACTTCGCTGTGACTGTCTACGAGGGAGAGAGCGACCTGCTCGGACTCGCCCTCTTCAAGGGGCTGGCCAAGCACCATCCGCTCGCCGGTCTCGCCCGTGAGACCACCAGCGGCAGGCGGGCGGCGGCATGGCTCGCGTGGCGGATCGGGATTCTCAGCCGGCGGCCGCACCGCGACGATTTCCGCATCCTCGACCGCCGGCTGCGGCATCACGCTGCGACGGCGCGACGGCTGCTCGATGCGGCGGCGGTCCGGATCGACCGCGGCATTCGCCGGCAGGGCAGGGCTCTCGCGGATCGGCAACTGCTCGTCGGCGGCTGGTCGGCCGACGTCCGCGATCTGCTGAGCGTGCTGGCGGTCGCTCATCATGCCGACGCGACCGGCGACGACAGCGACCTGGTGGCAGCCGACTGCTGGTGCCGCCTGGCGCTCGCCCGCGGCCGCGGCACGCGGCTCACCGCTGCCGACCACGCGTCGCTGGCGGCGCTGGGGCGGACCGTCGTGGAGCGTTGACTGCTGTGAGGGAGATGTCGCTGGTCGGCTACCGACTCGTTATCAGCGCCGGCCACCAGCTGCATAGATACCAGGCGCGGGGGGTCGTCCATTCGGCGAAGGCTTCCAGGGTGCCACGCCCCATCATGCCCCCGCCCCCAAAGCGTTGCGAGCCCGCTGAGAAGTCGCCATCGAGCACGTCCTTCAGCAGCCCGCGTGGCTTTGAATACCGCACGACACGCGCCGTTTCTTTTGTCAGGCCAGCCAGTTCGACCGCCCGTGTTACCGCGTCCTCCAGGAATCCGATCCGATCGACAAGACCGGCATCGACCGCCTGCTGGGCCGTGAAAATCTGGCCGGTTGCCACGCTCGCGAGCTTCTCGTCGTCGAGCTTCGGCCGGCCCTGCTTCACGATCTGCTTGAAGCGGGCAAACATCTCGTCCACCAGACTCTGCAGCACCTTCCGCTCGCGTTCCGCCAGTTCGGGCGTTCGATCCTTGGTGGGACTGAGCATCTCCTTGAGGGGCCCGCTGGAGATCGAATCGTCCTCGATGTCGAACTTCTTCAACAGTTTGGAGACATCGAAGTGGGGAATGATGACGCCGATCGAGCCGGTGAGCGTGGCCGGCTCGGCAAAGATCACGTCGTCGCGGCCACCGTTGGCCATGGCGATGTAGTAACCGCCACTGGCCGCGATGCCGCCCATGCTCACCACCACCGGCAGGTTGCGTTCCTTGGACAGTTCGGCGAGCCGGTAGTGCAGTTCGTCGCTGCCGCTGACCGTGCCGCCCGGGGAATCGACGCGGAGCACGATCGCCTTGACGCTCTCGTCCTCGGCAATGTGGTCGAACTGCGCGCGGGCGAAGCCGCTGCCTCCCATAATCGCTCCCGCGATGTCAACGATCGCAACCTTGGCGGCCGCGATCCTCGAGAGCGAATGGTACTTCTCGACAACCTTCGCGTCGCGTTGGAAATACTGTGCCGCTGCCCCCGCGCTTGCCAGTGCGGAGAGCAACGAAATGCCAGCGATCGACCAGGCGATCCAGGCGCTCCAGCGGGCCCAGAAGCCGCCCTGTTCCAGGATCACTCGTGTCGGCGGCAGCGATGGCATCGGTTCGATCTGCATAGTGAAACTCCGGCGGGTAGCTGTGGAGAGACCGATCGTCAGTTTGCCATTTTTCCTCCCATCCCGTTACCCTGTTCACTTGGTATCCGCGAATTCCGGGGCATTCCGTTGCCTTTCGATCCGTGGATCGCCTGAATCAGCGACGCGAACAGTGCGAGAGGAGTGTGGCGACGTGTTTGTGTGTGTCAGCACCGAGTGTTTTCCCGATCTGCCACTGGCGAAGGCGATGGAGCGGCTGGCGGAACTCGAGTTCACCGCCGTGGAGATCGACGTCCACGAGGGCGGCCCGCACCTCCAGCCAGGCGGTGTGGCGGCTGATCCCGAGGCGGCGATCGCGGCCTGCAGTGACCTGCAACGGCTGCGGCCCGTGGCGATCTCGTTCTCATCTCCCGAATCGCCCGAACTGTACGACCGCTTTACGGCGTGCTGCCGCCTGGCGAAGTCGCTGGCGGTGGTCACCATGGTGGTCGATGCCTCCGAACTCGGCACCCCCTTCAACGGTGAGATCGAGCGGCTTCGACGGATGGTGTCGATCGCCTCGGGGCTGGGTGTTGTGGTGGGGGTGAAGACCACCGCCGGTCGGATGACCCAGGACGCCGAGACGACCGCATCACTCTGCCGTAACGTGCCGGGCCTGGGCGTCACGCTCGATCCGAGCCACTTCATCCACGGCCACAAGAAGCAGGCCTCGTGGGAGCCGATCCTCAAGTATGTCTGCCACGTCCATCTCCGTGACACCAAGCAGGACGTGCTCCAGGTGCGGATTGGTCAGGGCTGCGTGGAGTATGGAAAAATTCACGGCCAACTGGAACGAGTGGGCTACAAGCGGGCGCTGTGCGCCCACATGCCGCCACTTGAAAACGTCGATCAGGTTGCCGAACTCCGCAAGATGCGGTTGCTTTTGGAGAGCGTGCTGTAAGGTTCGCAATGACTCCTACCGCACGGTGGAGCCGGAGGCTTCCGCGCGGCTGGCCATCTCGGCGTAGGTCTGCGACTGCGTTTCGTCGCCCTGCTCGGCGTACATTGTCGAGAGGTTGCCATAGGCGACCGCCAACGACCGCTCCTCGAGTTGCTTCGAATCAACGGCGGCCACCATCAGGTCAACGCCCCGACGGCTGAGCACCATGGCGTCGTCACGGCGGTCTACCTGCCAGTAGGAGATCGCCATGCTGACGTAGGATTCGCCGAGATGTCCCGCCTCGCGGTCGCGTTCCAGTCGCAGATTGCCCTCCCACATCGGGATCACTCGGTCAAACCACGTCACCGCCGTGGCATGATCGCCACGCTGCAGGCTGTGCATGATGCCGATACGGAAGAGCAGGTCGCCGGCGTTTTTGCGTTCCTTGTCGGTGAGTTCACGATGTTCGCCGCCGCGTTCCAGATAGGCCGCGGTGAGCGTCGCGTTGTCGAGCATGTCGGAGGCATCGCCACGCACCTGGGCAGCGGCAAGGGCGTCGAGCAGACCAAGCCCCACCTCCCAGTCGATCTGCCGGCGACGCCATGGATCCTTGACAGATTCGCTCATGCGATCACGGACTTCCAGAAGCCGCTTCACCCAGGGCAGCGGCTCGAACGAGTCGGTCGATCCGGCTGCGACGGCGAGTGCCCCACGGCAAAGCTGCAGTTCCAGCGTCTGCTGGACCGATTCTTCCGCCTTGCACTCGGCGACGACGGCCTCGCTGCGGGCCATCCACTTGGGGATGACCCGACTCTTCTGCTGCCAGGTGCCCTGTGCGATGGCCTGGGCCGTGCCAAGGTGGGCATCGAGCATGATTTCCCTGGCGGCCTGCTGCACCGCGGGCGCACGCTTGGCCAGGAGCGCCGACGATCGACGAATCGACTCGGCAAAATGTTCCACGGCCTTCTGGTGATCGGGAGTCTCGCTGGCGAGTTCGATGCGGCCCAGGAGTCGCTCGACCTGTGCCGTCACGAGCGGCGGTGTATTAGGGGTGGCCTTCACGGCCTCGACCACCGCGCGGGCCTCTCCAGGACGGTCAAGCGCGAGCAGAATCCCAGCGTGCTTCATCTTTGTCCAGACGTCCGAGGGATCGATCTGCTCGGCTGCCTCGGCCAATCGCAACGCATGCTGCCATTTGCCCTGTTCGCACATCAGCACCATCAGGAGCCGGTGGGCACGGAGGTGCCTGGGGTCGATTTCAACGGCGTATTGCAGGTCGGCCACGGCGAACGCGCTGCAGGTATCGATCTCGCCCTCGGCACGCAGCACGAACGACTCGGGGTCGAGCGGCTCGATCATCACCGCGGTGGCCGACTGGGTGCCGGGCTTCACGCTGAAGATCACGCCGCGCTCCGGAAACACTTCGCCGATTGAAACGCCCTGTTCGTCGAGGATCGACACGGTGCGCAGGTCGGAGATCTCCAGCTGTTTGGCGAGGTCGCCAACGGCGACGGGCTCGGCCAACTTGATGCGGATCGCTGCCACGACCTCGCCGTCAAGCGTGACCTCGACCCGCTCGAAGGGCTCAATCTTCCAGAAAAATCCGCGTGTGCCATCTTCCCGGGTGAACGGTTCGCCCGCTCCCCATCCGGCACGTAATTCGTCACCGGTGGTCTTGCCCGGATGGACACCGCGAAAGCTGGCGGGGTCGATCGAGAGCGTGGGCATCTCGTCGGGGGTCGCGGCAACTGGCGCTGTGACCGTGGTCTTGATCGGTCGGTCGGCGACCGGCAGTTCGGCCGGTACTCGGCGCGCGTCGGCCGGTGCAGCATCCGAAGGCGTGGGATCTGTTTTCGTGGCATCCGTTTTTGTGGTGACCGCACCGGCCAGCGAAGCCGGCGGTTTCACGGTCGGCTTGGGCAGCCCGCTCACCTTGTCGGTCAGCCAACGCTTGAGCACGCTCGCCTCGGGACCCAGCCCCGGCTTGCCCGTCGATTCCTCGGCGGCAGTGGTCGTATCCGGACTCGCCGCCGGAGCTCCAGTAGGGACCAGTTCGGTCCATTCGGCCGTCTGTCGGCCGGCAGGCTGTGCCAACGGCTGGGCGTCGGCACGCAGCACGGCCTGAGCCGGCTTGGTCTCGGCGCGATAGGTCGGCGTGGCGACGTCCATGACCGACGGCATTGTCCGCTCGGCCGCCGGCTGAGTCGGAGCGACGGCCATCGGCGTCTTCACGGTCGCGATGGGGCCGGTGGCCTGAGGGACCGCAGGTCGGGCGTTGCCGCCCTGTTTGATGCTGGTGCCCTGATCGTTGCTGGTGCCACGGGCATTCAGTGTCGGGGCCGCCATCGTCTGTGGCTCAGCCTTCCTCTTGGTGGCGGGCTCGCCGATCGACTCGATCCATCGGGGCAGTCGCATGATCGCCCGCGGAGGTTCAGGACGGTTGGTTTCATCCGCGAGGACTGCCCCAGTCAGCGCGACGGCAGCCGCGATGGAAGAGAGCGATCGTGAGACGATAAGAGGTAGGCACCGCAGCGTGGCCACGAAAAGATCCTCCTTGGTTGCGAACAGCAAACGCCCGAAAGGCCGCGGGAGGGTAGGGAGCGGGATTCGCAGCGTCCAGAGCAGATGAGGCCGCGTTCGCATCGGAATCTGCCCCCCTCCCCAACTTTCGCATCTGACGCAGTGTCACCCGGCTCCCCCTTTCTTTGACGGGGTTTCCAGCGCATGCTGGTCGGTATGAACAATCCTTGTCCGCAGCATGGAGTCGTCATCGGTGGCGGACTGGCCGGCTTGGCCGCCGCTGAGGCGCTGCTGAACGAGCGGCCGAAGAACACCGGGGCAGACAGTGCCGGGCCGCGGAGGGTGACGCTCATCGAGCCGTCGGGCCGCGTGGGCGGCGTGGTGGCTACCATCCGCCGCGACGGCTGGCTCATCGAGCGATCAGCCGACAGTTTTCTGGCCGCCCGCCCGGAAGCGGTCGCGCTCGTCGAACGCGTGGGGCTCGCGGGTGACCTCATCGGGGTCGATCCTCGGGTGCGACGGGCCCTGATCCTGCACCATGGCCGCACGCATTCCGTGCCAGCGGGATTCAGGCTGATTGCTCCGGGGTTCGTAAAAAGCATCCTTACAACGCCGATTCTGTCCCCCCTCGGGCGGCTGCGACTGCTCTGCGAGCGTTTCGTTCCGGCAAGGAACCGCGATGTGGCCGATGAATCGCTCGAACGGTTTGCGGTTCGGCGATTGGGTCGCGAGGCGTTCGAGCGGCTCGTGCAGCCACTCGCTGCCGGCATCTGGACGGCCGATCCGGCCCGCCTCAGCATGGCAGCGGCCTGCCCGGAATTCTTCGCCATGGAAGTACACGCCGGCAGTCTCTGGGCAGGGGAACGGAAGCGGCTCAGGGCCGTTACGGAAGCCACACAGGCCGCCGGAGCACGCTACGGCCAGTTTTTAACATTGGCCTCCGGTATGGAAACCCTGCCACAGCGGCTTGCCGACCAGCTCAGATCGCGTGGCGTGCAGGTCATCACAGCCTCCGCGACCGGAGTCCGGCAGCGGCCCGACCATGTCTGGGAGGTTTCGCTCCACGGCTTGGGAAACGATGCAGCCGCCGCAGCCGCGAGCCTTCCCACTACGGTCGAGGCCGATGCCGTCATCGTGGCAGTGCCCTCGACCAAGGCGGCTGAGTTGCTGCGTCCATGCGATCCAACGCTGGCCACCGCTCTGGCTGCCATCGAATATGCCGGCTCGGCGATCGTGTCGCTGGGATTCGCCAGAGAGGACGTCGCCCATCCGCTCGATGCTGCCGGATTGGTAGTGCCGCGTTGCGAAGGCCGACGGATCCTGGCCGTCAGTTTTTCAAGCCAGAAGTTTCCGGGCCGTGCGCCGGCCGGTTCGGTGTTGGTGCGGACGTTCGTGGGAGGGGCCCTCGATCCGGAGACCGCAACGCTTGACGACGAATCGCTGCTGCCGCTGGTGCTCGCGGACTTGCGGGACGTGCTCGGAGTTCGAGGTGCCCCACGGATTGTGCAGATCGATCGGTGGCTGGGGGCGATGCCGCAATACACGTTGGGCCATGCCGACCGTGTCGCCAACATCCAGCGACTCGTCGCCGGCCATCGCGGCCTGGCCCTGGCTGGTGCGGCCTACGAAGGCGTTGGCATACCGCAGGTCATTGCGTCTGGTCAGGCAGCCGCGGCATCGCTGCGATTGCCGTAGAAACCCGCTTACTTCTTCTTGCCTGCGGCGGCCTTGCCACCAGCGGCTGGGGTGTCGCCCTCTTCCTTCTTGACCTTCTTCTTCTTCATCGCGGTCTTCACCACCCGCACCTTGGGAAGTCCCAACGGGCTGCGGCCGTCTTCCCAGCGATCCTGCTCCTTGAGTTTGATGATCCGCTCGCCACGGGAGAGCACGCCTCGGGCGCTGGACGATCCCTTACGTACGCGGAGGCTTTTGTCCATGGTCATCGGCGGCAATCCTTCTCGAAAACGGGATAGAGCAGCAGGCAGTCGGCCGGGAGTGCTGCCCGATCCGCACCCCTAAAGATTAGAAAACACGTGCCCCGGCTTCAAGTCCTTCCCGTGAAACCCCGGTGACGCCGAGCCGCGGGATCGGGAAACAGGGTATGGATCGCTTGTGGCCCGCGACGCTAGATGGCGACGGCTGCGATCCGCTCAAGGAACTTCTCCATCGATGGGGGCCGATGGTCGGGCTCCGCGGCGATGCAAGCCATGATGGCGGAGGCCAGAGCCGCCGGAATCTCGGGCCAGAACTCACGGATATCGCGGGGTGGAGAGTCGTGCCGCAGGGCCGCTTTGCCGCCCGCGGCCCGCGGCCACGGCATGTCGATTGTGCAGATCTCGTAGGCGGTCACACCAAAGGAGAAGATGTCGATCCGTTTGTCGATGTGGCGCCGGCGAACCACTTCCGGGGCCATGTAACTCGGCGTCCCGATCCGGTTTCCGGGCTGGAGAAAGGCCGGCTTGTCGGGCACGGTGAGTCCGAAATCAAACAGCACGAGGCGGCCATCGGGACACAGCATCAGGTTTCGCGGGCAGATGTCCCGGTGGATGAACCCTGCCTGATGCACCGCGGCGATTGCCGTGGCCGCCTGCCGCACGAGATCGAGTCGCTGGGGCGGTGCAAAGGCCTTTCGGGCCGACATGACCGTGTGGAGCACCGTGCCCGGAAGGAACTCCATCAGGATATAGGATTCGCCGGCAGTTGACTCTCCCCACTCCAGCGTCTTGGCGATGTTTGGTCCGACGATGTGGGAGCCGATCTCGCCCTCGCAGGGCTTTTTCAACCCACGGTAGCGGCCCTCCACGGGGGCGGTCTTCTCGCTGTCGATGATCTTCAAGCCCCGCAACTCGCCGGTGCCGATGTCGCGCACCTTGTAAAACTGCGACATCGTGCCGGTCACGCTCTCCCGCATCCGTTCGTAACGGCGCCAGAGATCGACACGGGGCTTCCCACCAAAAAACCGGGAGAAGAATCCGGGAGCGGCCATTTTCGCTTCAGGCCTTCTTGAGGGCTGCCAGTTCGGCGTGGGCGGCGGCCAGTTCCTTCTCAAGCCGCGGCACCTCGGCGGGATCGTCAGGCTGCTTCTTCGCGCCGGTCAGCAGTTGCTGCAATTTGGAGATCTTCTGCTGCAGAACCTCCAGCCGCTTCTTTTCCTTTTTGTCCATCGCGATCACTCCACGAAGTGAGGCCAGTTACTGTGCCGGGGCGGTCGCCGGCGCGGTCTCGGAACCGCCTGCGGCAGGGTCGCGGAAGACCGATCCCGCCCTGCCATCTCGATAACGGTTGGCTGACCGATCCGATCCCTCACCCGAGTCGACTCCCATCTCCCCATCAACACGGGAGGTGCCGGAAGGCATGCCCACGCCACCGCTTTCGATCTGATTCGGGCCCGTGTGGAGCTGCCGCATCCAGCCGGAGAGCAGCACGACGGCCAAAGCCAGCCCGAGCGTGACGGAGCTCCACTTGGCGCGGTCATTCCGCACCCACTGCGTGCCCTCTCCGCGACCGACCAGCGCGCTGGCAAAGTAGAAGGCCACCAGCGCCAGGAGAAACTTCGCACCGAACAGCGCGTGATAGCTGGTCTGCCGCATCCACTGTCCATCGGCCCAACCCTCTGCCTTGACTCGCCCGTTGAAGAGGAGAAAGTTTGCGAGTCCGCTCGCCAGGAGCACCGTGATCGCGGCGATGACCCATGGCAACCAACGGCGTCGGACCGCGTCGTGGATCCTGTCGCGTGTGGTGGCATCGAGGTCGAAGACCGCCGGCACGAGTGCAAATCGGGTGAAAACAAGGCCTCCCATCAGCGCAATGGCGGCGAGTATGTGGGCCCAGCGGAGCAGGAGCAGGGTCGGATCCATGGGACATTCCTGGAGAATGAGGGCGGGGAGACTTGGAATCGTACCCGATGGATTGCCCACCCCCAAATGAGCCACGTTGATCGGCCGTTTGTCGTCTCCAACGCAGGGCGGCTACAGTGCGGCCAGGCCCGCAGAACAACTTCCGCCAAGTCACACCATGCTTCCCGACGAACTGCCGTTTCAGGACGACTCGATAGAGGGTCTGCTCGCCGCTTTCGGGCAGGGCCTGGCCGGTGAGCAGACGCATGCTCGGTGGATGCGGCTGGCTCTCGAGGAGGCAAGGATCGCAGCCGCCGAGGACGAGGTGCCGGTGGGCGCGATCGTGGTCGCGGCCGGTCGGGTGATCGCGAGCGCCCATAATCAGCGGGAACAACTTGCCGACCCCACCGCCCACGCGGAGATGATCGCGGTCACGCAGGCCGCGGCGGCGTTGGGATCATGGCGACTGGAGGGCTGCACGCTCTACGTCACGCTCGAACCATGTCCGATGTGCGCCGGCGCGATTCTGCAGGCCCGCGTGCCTGTCGTGGTGTGGGGCGCGCCTGATCCCAAGGCTGGCGCCGTCGAATCGCTCTACCGCCTCTTCGAAGATCCCCGTTTGAATCACCGCGTTGACCACACCGGCCGCGTGCTCGCCGAAGAATGCGGCCAGATCCTGACCACCTTCTTCCGCGGAAA
>CAMCQY010000071.1 GCA_945877135.1 Candidatus Kuenenia stuttgartensis | reverse complement strand
TTTTTATGTCCCGGAAGATTTACGTGGGGAACCTGCCCTGGTCGACCACGTCCGCCGATCTTGAGGCGATGTTTTCCCCCCACGGTGCCGTGCGGGCTGCTGAAGTGATCTCCGATCGTGAGACCGGACGTTCGCGTGGTTTTGGTTTCGTCGAAATGGAAACCGACGAAGGTCTTCAGGCCGCGATCTCGGCCCTGAACGGCCACGAGGTCAACGGTCGTCCCCTGACGGTCAACGAAGCCCGTGAGCGGACTCCCCGCGCTGGTGGCGGCGGCGGTGGTCGTGGTGGCTACGGCGGCGGCGGCGGTGGCGGTCGTGGTGGCTACGGCGGCGGCGGCGGTGGCGGCCGTGGTGGCTACGGCGGCGGCGGCGATCGCTACTAATCGCTCCGTCCTGCGTACTGCAACTTGCTGAAACACGCATCACGGGAGCCGGCGTCTGGTGAAGATCCGGCTCCCGTGATCGTCTCTCGGTAAAACTCTTTTCGTGGCTGTTTTCAAAAGAAGCCTAAAAAAACAGAACAAAGCAACACACCCAGCTCAAGACACTGAAGGAAGCCGATGAGTCCCCCCCCAGCCAGAGGCAAGTTCGCCAAGACCGTCCGCAAGAAGGCCAAGCCGCGTGCGAAGGTCAAGCGGCGCGATCCGATCTTCATTGACGGCGAGCGTCCGCGGCCGATGTTCGTTGACTACAAAGACCTCGAACTGCTGGGCAAACTGGTGAACCGTCAGGCCAAGATTCTGGGCCGTCGGAAGAGCGGCTGCACTGCTGCCAGCCAGCACGCCGTGACGCGGGCCATCAAGCAGGCTCGATTCATGGCTCTGCTGCCGTATGTGGGCGAGTAATTGGGTTTGCCTGGTGACCAGTTGGCCGCGATGAACAGGTGAGCGAGCGTGAAACGCGAAGCCGCCGGTGACCGTGACGTTTCCGGTGGAGGCGAACCCCAGCGTGCCTGGAAGGGTTCACTCAAGACTCGCCGTCGCGTTGAATTCCGTGATACCGACGCCGCCGGGATCGTGCACTTCTCGGCTTTCTTCTTTTGGATGGAGTCGGCCGAGCACGAACTGATGCGTTCTGCCGGTCTCCATGTGTTCGAACGGCATCCGGACGGCAGCGAATACAGCTGGCCCCGCGTCTCGGTTTCGTGCGACTACCGTTCGGCCGCGCGGTTTGGCGACGAACTCGACATCTTCATCGGCGTGGCGGCCATTGGACGGACGAGCGTCACCTACGAGTGCGTGTTTGAGCACAACGGGCGGGCCGTGGCGGAAGGACGCGTCGTCGCCGTGCGGTGCCTGATGCGGCCGGGAAGCAAACTCGAGCCGGTTGGGATTCCCGCCGACATCGTTGCCCGCCTGACCGCGTCTGACGCGGAGCGGAAGCCGCATCAACCAGACTCAGTGTCCTGACTTCCAGACTCAGCTTCCTGACTTTCTCACGCGCACATCATGCTCGAGGTCGATCGCATCTCGAAGTCGTTTCCATCGCCTGCCGGCGAACTCCGCGTGCTTGACGGCGTTTCCTTTCTGCTCGCTCCCGGCGAGCGGATGGCGATCATGGGGCCGAGCGGTTCGGGGAAGAGCACGCTCCTCTCGATCCTCGGGGGGCTTGAGGAGCCGACCAGCGGCACGGTGCGGCTCGACGGTGCCGACCCCTCGTCCATGACGGCGGATGCGCGGGCCGGCTACCGGAATCGGCGGATCGGATTCGTCTTCCAGGAGCACCATCTGCTGGCCGGCTGCACGGCGGTTGACAATGTCGTGCTGCCGGCGCTCGCCACCGGCAGCGTGCATCGCGACATCGAGGTGCGGGCCCGGCGACTCCTCGAACGGGTGGGCCTTGGCGATCGGCTCGGCTCGCTGCCCGCGGAACTCTCCGGCGGGGAGCGGCAGCGGGTGGCTGTGGCGCGGGCGGTCGTGCTCTCGCCGCGGCTGATTCTGGCCGACGAGCCGACCGGACAACTCGACGCCCATGCCGCCGCAACGGTGACCGAACTACTCGTCGAACTGACGGCCGAAGCGGGCGGCATGCTGGTGGTCGTCACGCACGCAGAGGCTGTTGCCGCCCGCGTGGGAACGGTCCGCCACCTCGTCGATGGGCGGCTCGCGTCATGACCGCGGCCGGCCAAGACCGTCGGGTTCCCGCTGTTCCCGTGCGAAGTGCCGTGGGGCTGGCCCTGCGGCTGACGCGACAATGGTGGCCACACCTGCTGTCGCTCGCCGCAGCCTGCGGCATCGTGGCAGCGACCATCGCCGGAGCGCTGGGCGTAGGGGACGCGCTCACGCAGGGACTGCGGCGGCTGGCACTGGCCCGCCTCGGTGGCATCCAGGCGGCTGTGCTCTCCGACGGATTCTTTCGTGCGGCACTCGCGGACGAGACGACAAACCGCCTGCGGTCGCAGGCTGCTTTAGAAAATGCCTCCGACGCTGGCTCGCTCGTGCCGGCGATCGTGCCGGCGATCGTGCCGGCGATCGTGCCGGCGATCGTGATGGAGGTGTCGCTCGAGGGGGCCACCGCTGGCGATCGTGCCGGCAGGCCGGCGCGGGCGACGCTGCTGGCCTGTGATGATCTACCGGCGCTTGGATTTTCGCCCCTTACAGCCGTTCCGCCAGCAGACTCAGTGGCGATCAATAGCGTGCTCGCCAGCCGTCTCGGTGTGGGGCCGGGCGACCCGGTCGTGCTCCGGGTCACGAAGCTGGGTGATGTGCCTGCCGACAGCCCGCTGGGCCGTCGCACGGCTGATTCGTGGAGCAGGCGGCTGCGGGTGGCGGAGGTGCTGCCGGCCGATGGGCTCGGGGAGTTTTCGTTGCGGCCCACGCAGGTGACCGGTGGACTGGCCGTTGCGTCGCTGGCCACGGCCCAAGCGGTTCTGCGACGGAAAGCACCGTTCGCCAACACGCTGCTTGCCGTCGCCGCCGACGCGATTCCCGGCGAGTCCCGCGGTGCCAATGCCCTGGGGGCGGCGGTCAAACCCACGCTCGACGACCTTGGTCTCGTCTGCGACCAGCCGGCCGGCAGCGGGGCCACGCGGCTGAGCTCGCGCCGTCTGCTGCTCTCCCCCGAGGCGGACCGCGCCGCGTCGCAGGTGCTCGGGCCGCTGGGGGGCCGACCCACGCTCGCATTCCTCGCCAATGCGATGACGCCCCTCATAACGCCCCTAGTGGACGGAAAGCCCGCCGCGGCGAGCATTCCGTATTCGACCGTCGTGGGCATCGACACCACGAGCCTGCCTGTTGGGGATCTCGTTGACGATCAGGGAAAACTCCTCACGATGCCGGGGCCCGACGAGATCGTCATCGATCGCTGGATGGCCGATGATCTCGCGTCTCAGGGCGTGCCGGTGGCGGTGGGCGATTCGATCAGACTGCAGTATTTCCTGCCCGAGACACTGCACGGCCGGGTGGAGGAGGCGGACTGCACGCTGAAGGTGAGCGGCATCGCCAGCATGCGCGGGGCCGCCGTCGCTCGGGATCTCGTGCCCGAGGTGGAAGGCATCACCGATGAGGCCTCGATCGCCGACTGGGATCCCCCCTTCCCTTTCGACCGCAGCCGCGTGCGGACGGTGCCGCCGCACGACGAGGATGATCGCTACTGGAAGGCCCACGGCGCGACGCCGAAGGCCTTCGTGTCGCTTGCGGTCGCGCGGCGGCTGGCCGGCAGCCGGTTTGGTGTCACGACGGCGTGGCACGTGCCCGAGCAGCCGGTTGACGCAGCCGATGCGACCCGTGCCGCTCTGGCTGAGGCGATCGATGCCTCGCGTATGGGAATGAGGGCTGTGCCGTTACGGGCGCAGGCAGAGGCAGCGCGGGGATCGACGCCCTTTGGCGGCCTGTTCCTCGCGCTCTCGAGCTTCGTTGTGGCCTCGGGGCTCCTGCTTGAGTGGCTGCTCTTCTCGCTCCTTGTTGCCGCCCGTCGCCGCGACATTGGCATCCTGACTGCCATCGGCTGGCCGGCTCATCGGGTCGCTCTGCTGCTCCTGATGGTGGCAGGCCTGGCGGCGATTGCCGGGGTGCTCGTCGGCACGCTCGTGGGACCGCTCTGGGCGAGGCTCCTGCTCGACTGGCTGGCCCAGGCTTGGAACACGGGCGTCGCGGCCGGATCGAGCGCGGTGTTTGCCAGAGGGACAGAGGCTTTTGCCGGTTCGTCGCTGCGGTCGCTCGTGCCCGCCGCGGTCGGGGCAGCGGCTGTGTCGCTGCTTGCCGCGGCAGTGGCGGCCTGGCGGGCCGCGAGGCTTCCGCCCCTGACGCTCTTGAAGGGCGGGAGTGGCGATCCAATGGCCGTGCGAGGCCGGGCCGGTCCGAGCGTCATCGGCCTGGCCATGGTCGGCCCTCTGGCTGCCCTCGGGCTGGCATGGTGGGCGCGGCGGGCCGATCCGCAGGCGGCCGTGGGACTGTTCTTTGCGGCAGGGTTTGCAGCGCTGGCTGGACTGCTCGCCGGCGTCAGGCTGCTGCTCGGCCCCAGCGGCGCCGGCAGCAGAGGTCTGCTTCGCACGCTTCCTGATCTCGCCTGGCGGGGGCTCACACAGGGGCGATCGCGGGCCTTTTCCGTGGCCGCGATCGTGGCCTGCGCGGAGTTTCTGATCGTCGCCGTCTCGTCGTTCGCGGTCCATTCGCCGCAGCGGCCGCAGGATCGCGATGCTCCCACCGGCGGTTGGACCTTCATGGCCACGTTCGGCAGCCCGACCGGCATCGATCCCGCCGATCCCGTCGCGCGAGAATCGCTCGGCCTCTCCGACGCCGAGCGTAACGCCCTCTCCACCTGCACGATTGCCAGAATCCGGTCCTCCGCGGGCGACGACGCCAGTTGCGTGAATCTCTATGCGCCCACGCAGCCAACCGTGCTGGGCGTGGGCGCGTCGTTCATCGAGCGGGGTGGATTCCGATTCGTCGATCGGGCGCCGGGCATGGAGGCGAATCCGTGGCTGCTCCTCGAGCGGGAGATCGGGCCGACCCCACCGGGAGCGGTCGCCTCGAGAACGGAGAGCCCGACGCCGCCGGTGACCCCAGTCATCATCGACCAGGCCACGGCCCAGTGGGCGCTCAAACTCGGCGGCGTGGGGGCGCGGTTCGAACTGCCGGTCGATGCCGGGACTGCCCTGTTTGAAATCGTGGGTCTGCTGGAGCCCGGCATTCTGCAAGGGTTTCTGGTTGTGTCGGAGCGGCACTTCGAGCGGCTGTTTCCCCAAGCGTCTGGCTATGCCCTCGCGCTTGTCGATGCCGGGGACGCCTCGGAAGCAACGCAAGCCGATGCCGACCGTCTGCCGCGGGCGATCGCCGCCGCGTGGGCCGATGCGGGGGTCACGGTCACCCGCACGACCGACCGGCTCCGCAGCCTTCAGGCGGTGCAGAACACGTTTCTGGCCGGCTTTCAGACGCTCGGCACGCTCGGTCTCGTGCTGGGGGCCGCGGGTGTCGCGGCCGTGCAGTTTCAGAGCGTGCTCGAGCGACGCGGGGCCCTCGGCCTGATGGCCGCGGTCGGCTTCACGGGGGCGAGGCTGCGGCTGCTCGTGGTGATGGAGACGCTGTTCATGGTGGTGCTGGGGCTGGCGGTGGGCACGCTCTCCGGCTGCCTGGCGCTCGTGCCGGCGTTTGCGGCCGGACGCGCGGGCGTGCCCGTGGGCTGGATCGCCTGCACCTGGGGGCTCACGCTTGCGGCCGCGGTCGTCGCCGGCATCGCCGCTGCCCGACGGGTGGTCCTTCTCGAGCCGGGAAAGGTCCTGGCGGAGGCCGACTGAGCCGCGGGCGTGAGCCGGCCAGCGGAACGGGCTCATGGTCCCTTCAGATGGTCCCTTCCGATGGTCGGGTCACGTGGTCCGGTTACCTTTCCGGCACGTTTTGAGTTTGAGTTTTTCGCGGCTGTCGGGGTAGTGTCTGCCCCATGCATATCGTCGTAATTCTGCCGCGGTGGGTTGGTGACCTCGCGATGAGCACGCCCATGCTCCGCGCGGTTCGCGAGCATTATGGATCGTCGGCGCGGATCACCGGTGTGGCCAAGCCGATGTTCGCGGAACTGCTCGAGGGCACGCCGTGGCTCGATCGGCTGGTCTTCTACGACCGTCACAGCCGTGACCCCAGCCGGCGGTTCCGGGCGGTCGCGAGGCAACTCCGTGCTGATCGGGCCGACATCGCACTCATCGTGCCCAACTCGCTCTCCTCGGCGGCGCTCGCCTGGGCTGGCGGCGCGCGGCGACGCGTTGGCTTCGCCAGGTATGGGCGGCGGTGGCTCCTCACCGATCCGCTTGAGGCCCAACAGGCTGCGTCGAAAAAAGGCGGGCTGTCCCCGTGGTCACCAGCCTCATGGTTTCGCGTCGAGCCCGTGTCGCTGGCTGGCCATGCGATGGACCTGGCTGCGCGGATCGGCGTGCCGCGGCAGCCGCTCACGCTGGAGTTGGCTACCACGCCGGCCGACGAGTCGCTGGCCGACGACGTGATGGACCGGCTGTTTCCTGCGGCAGACACGGGGGCTGTCGGGCCGCTGATCGTGTTCAACGATAACGGCGCCTACGGTCCCTCGAAGTCCTGGGGGGCCGATCGATTTGCGGCGCTGGCGAAGCTGGCGATCGACCGGCTGCCCGGTGCACGCGTGCTGGTGCACTGCGGCCCAGGCGACCGCGACGAGGCCCGCACACTCGTGCGCACGGCAGACCATCCGGCGGTACAGAGCCTGGCCGACGAACCAAAGCTCCCCTTCGGCCTCTCCAAGGCGTTGCTGCGGCGGGCCGCTGTGCTTGTCACCACCGACAGCGGGCCGCGGCACATCGCGGCGGCATTCGGCACGCCCACGGTTGTGCTGCTCGGGCCGATGGATCCGCGTCTCAGCCGTTCCGAACAGCGGCATCTCGTCGAGATGCGGCTCGACCTCACCTGCTCCCCCTGTGGAAGGCGTGTCTGCCCGCTCCAGCACCACGATTGCATGCGGCTGCTCGCGGTGGACGACGTCGGGAGTAGGATGTTCCAGTTGCTGAAGGATTCTGGCTCGCCTGTCTGATACGCCCCCTGTGGAGAACGTTCGATGATGCAGTTTATGGGAATGCTCGCCGCCATCGCCCTGACGGCCTTCTGCTGGGGCGTGTATGGGCCCGTGCTCCACTTTGGCCGCGAGGCGATGCACTCGAACCTGAGACCCTTCATGTGCGTGGGCATTGCCTACTTCGTGATCGCGGTCATCGTGCCACTCGCGCTCCTGGCCCGAGGTGGTGAGCGGGGTGGCTGGACGAACAAGGGCGTCCTCTGGAGCATGCTGGCGGGTACGGCCGGTGCACTCGGCGCCCTCGGTGTGATCCTGGCGCTCGGCTTCGGCGGCAAGCCGATCTACGTGATGCCGCTGGTGTTCGGCGGCGCGCCGGTGGTCAACACACTGCTCACCGCTTTCATGAACCGCTCGTTCAATCAGCTGAAGGCGCCGTTTCTCGCCGGTCTGATCCTCGTGATCATGGGCGCCGTGACCGTGCTGGTCTTCAAGCCGCAGCCGCAGGCTCACGCCGCGCCGGCAGCCGCGGTAGCTGCGGCCCAGAGGGCCTCGGCGGACGATGCTTCCGCTGAGGCTGCGCCGATCGATGCGGTGCGAGCCGAGACGGCGAAGCCCGCCACGGTGGAGATGAAGGCCGAACGCTTTCTGGAGATCCTCCTGTCGATCGCGATGGCGATGTTCTCCTGGGGTGCCTACGGCCCCGTGCTCCATCGCGGTCAGGCGGCGATGGGGGGAAGCCGGCTGCGGCCGCTGATCTGCATCGGTGCCGCCTACTTCCTCATCGCCGTGCTCGTGCCGCTGGCACTGCTCGTGCCGATGGGCGACACGGGCACCTGGGAATTCACCGGCACACTCTGGAGCCTCGGCGCAGGCTCGCTCGGCGCCCTCGGCGCCCTCGGCACGATTCTCGCCTTCGCCTGCGGTGGCAAGCCGTTCACGGTGATGCCCGTCGTGTTTGGCTGCGCTCCGGTGATCAACACGCTGACAACGCTGGCCCTGGCCCACACGCCCACGACGGCGATCAGCCCGTGGTTTCTGGCCGGCCTGCTCGTGGTGGCAGCGGGCGCCGCAACAGTGCTCGCCTTCGGCCCGCGCGGCCACGCACCCGCGCCGGCAAAGTAGAACGGTGACGGCACGGTTCGGGGCTGCCCATGCCCCGACGCCGGACGCTCGCTACGGCCATCCATGGCCTCCGCTCGCTCGATGCTGACTGCGCTCCGGCATCCTGCCTGCGCTGGTCAGCAACGCCGGCTCTCGGGACATGGGCAGCCCCTCACGGATGCTTCGGAGTCGCATGAAAGCCCGAAGCGCAAGCGTTCGCTCAAGGTGGCTTCGCAGGATGCGAAGCGCAGCACCGGCAAACTGCGTTTGCCAAGAAAAAACGACACGATGTCGTGTTTTTCGTATTTTAAGTCCCGCGGGTGTGGCCGAACCATTCGATGTGGTAGCGGTGGGCGAGATGGAAGCCACGGGCGTGGCACTCGGGCTCGAGCCATGCCGTTGTCCGGGCGAGTTCTTCCGGTCCCCTGCCCTGCGGCATGAAGAGCACCCGGCTGCGGTCCACTCCGTCGGGCCGTGCGGAGGCGAGATCGTCGATCCACGCCACCGCTTCCGTGAGATCCTCGGGCGAATCGATGACGAACTTCAGCTGGTAGTTGCCGCCGGCCATCAGAGCGAGGATCACGTCGTCACGACGGCGGGATTCCTCGTGGCGGGCCGCCCAGTTGCCGGGCGTGTCGGCCGGCGGCGCCGATGAGGCCAGCTTGGGGCTGATCGACATGAGGTCAGCGGGCGTATCGAGAAAGACCGTGCCGGCCGTCTCGATCGTGATGTGCATGCCGTCACGGTTGAACATGTGGCATAAGTCGGCCACCTCGGGCAGGAGCAACGGCTCGCCGCCAGTGATCACGGCATGCTGCCGGCCGAGCGCGGCGACCGTAGCCGCGACCTCGGCCACGGATCGCTGCTCTCCCACGGGCTCCCAGGATGTGAAGGGCGTATCGCACCAGTGGCAGCGGAGGTTGCAGCCGCTCGTCCGCACAAACACGCTCGGCGTGCCGGCGAGCAGACCTTCGCCCTGCAGGGACGCGTAGATTTCGGCGATGCGCATGCGAGTGGGGAGATGAGGTGGGACGGGAGCCGGCGTCAGAGGCTGGCCCGCGGGTCGGTTGCGCCGACGGCGGCAAAGCCGGCCGCCCGCAGGAGGCAGGAGTCGCAGCGGCCGCAGGGCCGGCCACGGCTGTCGGGATCGTAGCAGCTGGTCGTGAGCCCGTAGTCGAGGCCGAGTGACAGGCCCAGCCGGATGATCTCCGCTTTCGAAAGCTTGACAAGAGGCGCGACGAGCTCGATGGGCCGCCCCTCGACGCCCGCCTTTGTGCCGAGTCGGGCCACCTCACCAAAGGCGGCGAGAAATTCCGGACGGCAGTCGGGATAGCCGCTGTAGTCGATGGCGTTGACTCCCAGCACGATCGCCCCGGCGCCACGGGTTTCGGCCATCGCCAGCGCCAGGCTGAGAAACACCGTGTTTCGCGCCGGCACGTAGGTGACGGGAATGCCGTGGCCGATGTCCGCATCGGAGCGGTCCTTCGGCACGGGGGTGGACGGATCGACCAGGGCACTGCCGCCGAAGGCTGCCAGATCGATCGGCAGGACAACGTGATCGCTGATGCCCAACGCCTGGGCCACGGCCCGCGAGGCATCCAGTTCGCAGCGGTGTCGCTGGCCGTAGTCGATCGATAGGGCCGAGAGCCTGTAGCTCTTGCTCGTGGCCCAGGCGGCGGCGGTCGCCGAGTCGAGCCCGCCTGAAAGAAGCACGACGGCCGATGGAGTGGCTGTCTCCGCGGCGTCTTTCGGCCGAGCTTTCACATCGTCGGGTTTCATGGCAGACTTCCCTTCATCATGAGCACACCAGCCACGCCAGCCCCGCCGTCACGCGACCACCTGGAAGTTTTTCCCAACCAGAATCCTGGTCGCGACTATCAGATTGAGATCGTCTGTCCGGAGTTCACGTCGGTCTGTCCGAAGACGGGGCAGCCCGATTTTGGCACGCTCACGTTTCGCTACGTGCCGGATGCCCTGATCGTCGAACTCAAGAGCCTCAAATTGTACCTGCAGGCGTTCCGTAACGAAGGCATCTTCTACGAGAACGTCACCAACCGGATCCTCGATGACCTGGTGGCGGTGCTGAAGCCTCGGCGGATGACGCTCGTGGCCCACTTCACCCCGCGGGGCGGGATTTCGTCACGGATCGTGGTGTCGCACCCCTCGGGCGAGCACCTGCCAGCGGCCGGGTGAGCGGGGTGGTTGCCGGCGCGAGTGGCTGCCGGCCCTTTCCTTTGCCATGCGGCGGATGCACAATCGTCTCTCACGATCCATCCATTCCACAAGGCACCGCTCACTATGGCTCGTCCTGCGACGTCTTCCTCCCGCGTTCTGCTTTCGGCGCTCGCCGACGAGTCGGCCTTCCATCTCACGGCCGTCGAACAGTTCACGGCACTGGCGGCCATCGGCCTCGAGTATTACAGCCTGCGGTTCATCGACGTCGGTAAGGGCGTGAAGAACGTCATGAAGCTGTCGCTGTCGGAGATCCAGAAACTCCGCCACCTCGAGGATCAGTATGGCCTGAACGTGGCGTCGATCGCCTCGCCGATCGGCAAGGTTAAGCTCGTCGATGCGCCCGACGGCACGAAGAATGCCTACGTGCCCTTCAAACAGTATCTCGCCAAAGATGTCGCCAAGGCATGTGAACTTGCCCATGCCTTCGAGACCAAGCTCATTCGCGGCTTCTCATTCTATCCGCCCAAGGGGGCGAAGCCTGAGGACTATCTGGAGGAGGCGGCAGACCGCATCGGCCAGATTGCCGAGGCCTGCCACCGCTCCGACCTCACCTTCGGCCTCGAGGTCGAGGCCAATCTGGTCGGCCAGACGGGCGACTTGCTCGCCCAGATCCACCGGAAGGTCAACCATCCCGGTCTCGTGCTCGTGTTCGACGCCGCCAATCTGATCGTGCAGGGCTTCTCCACGGCCCAGGTCTATGCCCAATGGGAGGCGATGAAGCCGGGGCTGGGCTGGGTGCACATCAAGGACTACCGCAAGGTATCGGGCAAGGTCCGCGGCAAGCATGTCGATGAGCACATGCTCGACAACTTCGTGCCGGCCGACCGCGGCGCAGGTGGCCATGAACGGATCCTCGCCGATCTCAAGACCATGCTCCCCTCGCTCACGAAGAAGCTGGAGCGCCGCGGAATTCCCGGCGTGTTTCTCGATCTGGAGCCCCATGTCCGCGGTGGCGGCCAGTTCGGCGGCACGAGCGGCCCCGACGGCATGGGAATCGCCCTGCGGTCGCTCTGCAGGGTGCTCGACACGTCAAAGATCGCCTACCATCTCCGCGACTTCGACGACCTGCTTGCAGCCCGCGGGCTTGTGTGAGTCGGTTTTTCAACCACGCGAGAGCACCTCTTGAGCACCACGACCGAGCCGGGCAGCTATTTCGTCGCCAACTATCCGCCCTTTTCACGGTGGGCCGAGGCTGCGGTGCCGGAAGTGATCGCCGCCTTCGACGCGGAGCCGCAGGCTGACAAGACGGCGGTACCCCTGGGTCTCTACCTGCACATTCCGTTCTGCCGGAAGCGGTGCAAGTTCTGCTACTTCCGCGTCTATACCGACGTCGCCGCCGCCGACGTGGAGCGGTATTCGCTGGCGGTCGCCCGTGAGGCCGCGCTCGCCGCCGCGACGCCCGCCGTCCGCGGCCGGCCGCTCCGCTATGTCTACTTCGGCGGCGGCACGCCGTCGTTTCTCAGCGTGAAGCAGCTGGAACGGCTGGTGGCCGGACTGCACGAGAGTTTCGGCTGGCAGCACGCCGAGGAGGTGACGTTCGAGTGCGAGCCGGGCACGCTCTCCGAGCCGAAGGTGGCGGCGCTCAAGTCGCTCGGCATGACACGGATTTCGCTCGGTGTCGAAAACTTCGCCGATGACGTGCTCGAGGCCAACGGCCGTGCCCACCTCTCCGCCGAGATTCTCCGGGCCTGGGACTGGATCAAGGCTGCGGAGTTTCCCAACACCAACGTTGACCTGATCGCCGGCATGGTGGGCGAGACGTTCGACTCCTGGCAGCGCACCGTGGAGAAGACGCTGACGCTCGAGCCCGACAGCATCACGATCTACCAGATGGAGTTGCCGCTCAACACGGTGTTCGTCCGCGACGCCCGCGATGGCGGCGGGCAGACGCCGGTGGCCGACTGGCCGACAAAGCGGGAGTGGGTTGACTGGGCCTTCGATCGCTGCCTTGAACGCGGCTACTCGATTTCGAGCGGCTACACGCTCGTCCGCGATCCGGCTCGCGTGCACTTCCACTACCGCGACATGCTCTGGGAGGGGAGCGATCTGGTAGCGCTCGGTGTGGCGAGCTTCGGACACCTCTCGGGCGTGCACTATCAGAATGCCACCCACTGGGACAACTACCTGGCCGCGGTCGAGGCGGGACGGCTGCCCGTCCACCGCGGGCTCACGCCGACCCCGCGGGAACTGCTGATTCGCGAAATGGTGCTCGGGCTGAAGCGGGGCCGGCTCGATACAGGGCGGCTGGCCCGCAAGTTTGGCGTCGATCCGCTGGCGGAATGGGCGGAGCAGTGGCAGTCACTCGAGTCGGAGGGGTATCTGGAACCGACCGCGGCGGGGCCGGTGCTCTCCCGCCGCGGGCTCCTGCAGGTCGACTCGCTCCTGCCTCGGTTTTTTGACGCCTGAGCCGGTCTTTGGCCGGCCGGGGTTACGTTTCTGTCCCCGGTGCGGTTGCTACCGGAAGCCCTATGGATGGCAGGCATCCCAGGGCCTTTTACAGCCTTCCCCGACTCAGCGAGGCATTCCGTGTTCGAAGCAGCAGCGGCCGTGAATTCATCGGCTTCCGAGCGGGATTCCGTCTGGACGACTGAGCGATCTGGGCGGGTGCCATCCGCCACGTTACGGTGCCCGGAATCGAAGTCTGTCCGTGAACGGCTGCGGGCGATGGCCTCCGATCTGGTGTCGTCTTGGAGGTCAGAAGGCCTGCCGGCTGCCGTGCGAACGGCGGCTGGACTGCGTGCCGCCGCCGAAACGCTCGTGAAACGGGCATCGGCTGGTCCGGAGCACGTCGGCTGGACGATGGTCACGATCGTGTCGGAGTTTTGGAGGGATCGCCTGGCCAACACGCCGTCAGGCCGTCGGCTGTTGCTGTTGCCCGACTGCCCGGTCGCCGGTCATGGCTCCCATGGCCCTCATGACCACGGTGCGGATCCATTGGTCGCAACGGTGCCGCGGGTCTGCGGCCCGAGCTGCGGCATCGCCACGATCTGGTCGGCGGCCCGGGATAGTGGGTGGGTAGTGGAGCCGGTGGGGCGGGCGGTTTCAGGCATTGGGTCGCTCCTCACCGGGCAGTACGACAGCGTGCTCGGCCTGGCACGTCTGGGTGATCTCGAAAAAGCTTTTGCAATGCTTCCAGCATTTTCTCTGCCGGTTGCGGCCGTGCCCTACGAACCGCTCTCCGCGCCCCAGCATGCCGGATGTGCCGAATCTCTGGCGGCCTCCACGATCGACGTGGATTGGGTCTTGGGCCTCGTGGGAGTTGCCGGTGGCGGAGCTGCCCCGGTAGGCGACTACCTGCCGCTGCTCCGAGAGGCCGCGGAAATGTTCTCGGCCGAGCAACTTGCGGTGCTGGCGGAGCGTCTGGGCCTTGGTCCGGTGTTTGGGCCCGCCACAATGGCGTTGTCCAGTCAGCCCTTTTCCGGTCAGCCCTCGTCGAGTCAGCAATGGGCACACGCCGGCAGCATCGTGCCGCTCGATGCGACCGCCGTCATGGCAACCGATTTTCTCACGCGAGGAGGCAAGTTTCTCCGGCCGTTCATCTGTCTGGCGGCGCATGATGCCGTGCGGACCGACCTGGGGGGTGGCGAAGACGCGTCCGTTCGCGAGTCGGCGAAGGCGGCCTCCGTGGCCATCGAGATCTTTCACAAGGCATCGCTTGTCCATGACGACATCGAGGATGGGGACCTGATGCGGTATGGGCGTCCGACGCTTCACGTCGAGCATGGCGTGCCTGCCGCCATTAATGCCGGTGATTACCTGCTCGGCCTCGGCTATCGCGTTGTCGCGGGCCTGCCCGGCGTTGATGCCGCGACGCTGCGAGATCTGGTGGCAATCCTCGCCGACGCGCATGTGCGGCTGGCGAAGGGACAAGGGGCCGAATTGTGGTGGCGGGATGGGGGTGACAAGCGACTCAAGCCCCGCGAGGCGCTGACGATCTACGGACTGAAGACATCGCCGGCGTTCGAGGCGGCGGTTGCCATGGGAATTCGGCTGGCGGGAATCCAGCCGGCGGATGCTGGGCAGATCGGGGCCTACTCGTTGCACGTGGGCACGGGCTTTCAGGTGCTCAACGATCTCAAGGATTGGAGCGGTGATCTGGAGAACAACCGACGTGCCGCTGGCGATCTGCTCGGTGGCCGCCCCACCGTGATGTGGGCTCTTGCACTCGAGCGACTTTCCGCGAGCGACGCCGACCGGCTGCACGAACTGGCCCGCACGGCGGGCCGCGAGGATGCTGACGAGGCAACGGTCGTGGCGGCCATCTCCGAGGTCAGGAAACTCTATGGCAAGGCGGGCGTCTTCGAGCAGGCGGCGACGATCGTGACCGAACAGCGTGCTCTCGCGGCTGCCGCAGCCGCCACCTGCCGCCTCAGGCGGCTGCGGGATGTGCTTGAATTCCTGCTCGATCTCGCCGTGCCGGAACTCGCTGCGACTCAGTTTTCGCCCTGACGCTTGCAGGGGATGATCAATCCTGCTGAAAATCGCAGGAGCCGGCGAAAAGCCGGGCGTGGTCTCCCTTGGCCTTGGGCACGCCGGACTTCAGTCTGCCGGCGGTGCAAGTGGCATGAAGACAGATCCTGATCTCCGCGATCCCGTGTTGCGTGCCGCGGCGCTCGTGAAACTGTTCTGCAGCCTGGACGACTTTGGCGGGCTACGGAGCGTTTCGGCGAACGATGTGCCCGAGCCGGCCCGTACGTTGCTGAACCATCGCAGCCACATGACCGTGGCGATGGAGCGGTTTCACGGAGGCGACGTGCGGCTGAGGGTCGTTGCGCAGGCAGACAACACCGGGGCCCAGTCGCCCCATCCCGGCCTGTATGCCCGGGAGATCCTCCTCGAGACACAGGCTGGGAAGATCGTGCAGCATGGCATCGTGCGGATCGACCTGTCGCATCTCGGATCGGAGACGGCCGCGGCGATTCGCGAGGCTCGTCGGCCCTTGGGACGCATCCTCATTGACGCGGGCATGCTCCGCGACGTGCAGGGAGTCAGGCTGTTGGAAATCATGCCCGGTCCGCACCTGCAGAGACTGTTCGCGGGGCTCGCAGGCCCCAGGACCACTCCGATCGCGGCGGCAACACCCGTCTACGGCCGCGTGGCCGACATCCAGCTTGACGGCTTGCCTGCCGTCGAACTGCTCGAAATCGTTGCCCCAGCCGCGCAGTTGTCGGGCTGAGAAGAATTCTGGCCACCCGTCCTATCCTGCCCAGAGAAAAAAATTCTGGTCACTTCAGGGATACTGCCCAAGGTCTTGCGCAGAAGACGTTTGCGTCAAATGCGTCGATCTTGACTCAATGCGCAAGATGCCGCTAGAGTTGAGGGCGTGGCAAGGATGGTAAGCAAGGCGGTCGCAAGGGAAACGGATTCCCTTCCGCTGCTTTCGCAGCCCACTCCTTCCGCCTCAGTGCCCATCTTCTGGCTGACACCGGGCAGATGACGCTGTGAAATGCAAAGGATTGCGGGCGTTACGGCAACTAGGAAGCCTAGGGGCTTAGGGCTGACTCTCGGGACGAGTAAAGCTTCTATTCCCCGTTTTTGACTAGCTGTACCACGGCTAGGGAGAGGGTGGTAAAGCAGATGCAGAAGACTGTGTACACGACTGGCGAGGCCGCCAAGATTTGCAAGGTGAGTCAGCAGACGATCATTCGTTGCTTCGACTCCGGACAGCTGAAGGGTTTCCGCGTGCCGGGCAGCCGGTTTCGTCGGATTCCCCGCGATCAACTGTTCCTGTTCATGCGTGACAACGGCATTCCAACCGACGCGTTGGAAAGCGGTCGGCGGAAGATTCTCGTTGTTGACGACGATCAGGATCTCGTCGAACTGATCACTGACGTGCTCGAGCGGGATGGCCGCTTCGAAACACGGAGCGTGAACAACGGCTTCGATGCCGGCATGATGGTCAAGGACTACCGTCCCGATCTGATCGTGCTCGACGTGATGCTGCCGGACATCAACGGTAAGGAAGTCTGCCAGCGGGTTCGGAGCGACTCCACCATGGACGAGGTGCGGATCATCTGCATTTCGGGCATGTGCGAGCCGGACAAGATCGAAGACCTGAAGGCTTCCGGTGCCAACGAATTCCTGCAGAAGCCGTTCGAGGCCGAGGTGCTCGTCGATCGGATTTGCAGCCTCCTCGACATCGAATCGGTGGCGGCGGGTTCGTGACTCAGGCTGTGTGACGCGCACGGCAGTTTGGTTCGCCACGCGTTGCATGATTTTCGTTTTGCATGGCGGCAGCGCCGGCAGTGAGCCGGCGCTGCCGTCCTGTTTTCTGAAGCAGAAAAGCGTACGACTCGGAGCCCATCCGTGACGAATCTCCCGGAGGTTGACGCGGCGAGTGGGCCGGATCCAACGGGAGCCGCCTGGCTGGCCATAACTGGCGAAGCTGGCGAGCCTGCCGAGCCGCTCCGCTTGGCTCCGCTCAGCCGCGAACAATGCCTGTCCGTGGCCGGGATACTGCTCTCAGCGGCCATGGGGCGGAGCCATCCATACGGCCCGCCGCAGTCGATCGCAGAGCGGCTCGCTGTCGTCGCGGGACGCATGGCCGCGGTGGCGGCATGGCTGTCGGGAATCTCGCAGGTTCCCGTTGGTCGGACCGGCTCCGCTGGTATTGCCGCCTCCGCTGGTTTTGCCGCCCCCGCGGGCCCGGTAGGCCATGGCGATGCCCAACTCCTCTCGCAGTTTGCCGCGGCGCTCGTCCTGCCCGGCGACGAGCGGTCGCCGGCGGGTTGCGAGGGTCACGGCTCGCCCAGCGAGGCGACGGTTCTCCGCGAAGCGGTGCAACTCGCTTTGGCGCATGTGCAACTCCGGCACCAATTCGATCGCGGCGTGGCGGACGCCCGACTGGAGGCGATGCGGGAGTTGGCCTACGGAGCCGGGCATGAGATCAACAATCCGCTCGCCAACATCGCCACGCGGGCGCAGGCGCTCCTGCTGGAGGAGGACGATCCGGAACGCCGTCGGCGGCTGTCCACGATCGTCGATCAGTCGTTTCGGGCCCGCGACATGATTGGGGGACTCATGCTCTTCGCGCGGCCGCCGAAGCCGCGGCGCGAGGCGGCTGATGTGGGGGCAATGGTCGCCGCCGTCATCGAGTCGGTTCGGGGGCAGGCTGCTGCGCGGGGCGGGCGGCTTGAATACAGTCCGCCGCCGGTTCCGCAGGCGGTGTTTGTCGATCGGGTGCAGGTCGAGGAGGCGATCCGGGTCATCGTGGTCAACGCCCTCGAGTCGGTGGCTGTCGGTGGCCGGGTCGTGCTTCATGTTACACGCCGGCCGCCGCCGGAAGCGGGCTTGTGCGAGGTCACCGTGGCAGATGACGGCCGAGGCATGTCGTTCGAGGCGGCGCGACGGGCGTTCGATCCGTTTTACAGCGGTCGCGAGGCGGGACGGGGAGCCGGGCTCGGGCTGCCAAAGGCGTGGAGGTTGGTGGAGTCGAGCGGCGGCACCCTCCTGATCGAATCCCGCCTTGGCCAGGGCACGCGAGTGTCGATCCTGCTGCCAGAGGCCTCTGGAATCGAGTCTGGTACCCCGTCGGCCGAGGGCTAGCGGGCGGCAAAGTCAGCCCATCCTTCCAGGTCTCCCGGGCGTTTTATCTGGCTTCTGCGAGAGCCCTCTGGTGGCGGTCGTCACACGTCGTTTCCCGCTTGTCGATGTTCTCGGAGTTCTCTATCCTCCCCCGACGTGCTTGCCGGGTTCGCGGCGATGGATCGCCGCATCAAGCGTGCAGCAGGGATGGTGTTTTCATGAGCTTCACCGGACCAAGGATGGACGCAGGCGGGGCCACGCTCGACGTCGATGTCTCCGCGAGGCACGGCGACGTCGCACGCACAGGATCACGAGTCGCCGCGGCAAAAGTGACGCAGCGTCAAAACCTCGAACGCGTCGCTTCGGATCGCAAACCCCCCGAGCCGATCGACGAGCGGACTGTTGCCGCGGCGATCGACGCCACGGCCTCATGGCTGGTGGCGCGGCAGGCTGCTGACGGGCATTGGCGGGCCCCGCTCGAAGGCGACACGATTCTGGAAAGCGAATACATCCTGCTCCTGGCCTGGGCCGGCCGGATGAGTCGGCCAGAGATTCCCGGCGCCGTCCGTCGCATCCTCAACCAGCAGCTACCCGATGGCGGCTGGGCAATCCATCCGGGTGGCCCGGTCGATGTCAGTGCCAGCGTCAAGGCCTACCTCGCGCTCAAGATCACCGGCCACGACCAACACAGCGAGCCCCTCTGCCGTGCCCGTGCCGCCATCGAGCGAGCGGGTGGGCCGTGGGCCGTCAATAGTTTCACCAAATTCTATCTGGCGCTGCTGGGCCAGATGTCCTACGCCGATTGTCCGGCCGTGCCTCCCGAGATGGTGCTGCTGCCCGACTGGTTTCCCGTCAATCTGCATCGGGTGTCGGCCTGGTCGCGGACGATGATCGTGCCCCTGTC
>CAMCQY010000070.1 GCA_945877135.1 Candidatus Kuenenia stuttgartensis | reverse complement strand
GTGGGAGGACAACGACGCGGAGAAGCGGGCGGGCGCCGTGGCGGCGCTGCGTGCCCTCCACGCCTCCGACCTGCCACCCGCCACCGGCCGGCACGACGACACGCTGAAGGCGTGAGTCCTCAAGAAAGCGGATAACTCCCGGTCAGCGTATTCCCTTGCTTGCGCTGCGGGCTTGGATGGAGAGGGCCCACATGCAAGCCCGAAGCGCAAGCGAGAGGAATCCGCGATCCGTCTCCGAAACGCTGCCCGTATTCCCTTGCTTGCGCTGCGGGCTTGGATGGAATGCGGGCTTGGATGGAATGCGGGCTTGGATGGACAGTGGTTCCCATTTTTCGGGATCACATCAGTAGGTCGCGGCGTCGATCACAAAGCGATATTTCACGTCGCCTTTGATCGTCCGCTCGTAGGCCTCATTGATCTTGGCCGCCGGGATCAGCTCGATGTCGCAGTAAATCTTCTTGCGGAAGCAGAAGTCGAGCATCTCCTGCGTCTCCGCCACGCCGCCGATCAGCGATCCGGCGAGTTGCTTGCGACCCATGATGAGCGAGGAGGCGAGCAGCTCACTCGGATCGGGTGAGGCGCCAACGAGCACCATCGTGGCGTCATTCTTGAGCGTGTTGAGATACGGCGTGAAGTCGTGCTTGGCCGACACCGTGTCGATGATGAAGTCGAGCGTGCCGGTCAGCGGCTCAAAGTTCGCCGGTTTCGTGCTGAGCACGAAGACATTGGCTCCGAGTTTCTTGGCGTCGCGTGCTTTCCCAGGCGACGTGCTGAACACCGTCACGTGCGCCCCCATCGCCGATGCGATCTTCACCGCCATATGGCCAAGACCACCAATCCCGACCACGCCCACGCGACTTCCCTTGCCGATCTTGTGCCGCTTGAGGGGCGAATACGTGGTGATCCCGGCGCACAGGAGCGGCGCGACACGAGCAAGAGGCACGCCCTTCTTGATCCGCAGGGCGAACTTTTCCCTGACGACGATGTGGGTGGAGTAGCCGCCCTGCGTGGGCGTCTTCCCGTCCAGTTCAGTGCTGTTGTAGGTGAAGGCGATATGCTTCTGGCAGAACTGCTCCTCGCTGGCCCGGCAGGGCTTGCAAGCGCCGCAGGAGTCCACCAGGCAGCCGACGCCCGCGAGGTCGCCGACCTTGAAGCCCCGAACCTTCCTCCCCGTGGCAACGACCGTGCCGACGATTTCATGCCCCGGCACGCACGGGTAGGCGGTCGGCCCCCACTCCGCCCGGGCCGTGTGGATGTCGGAGTGGCAGATGCCGCAGAACGCGATCTCGATGACGATGTCGTCGGGCCGAGGATCGCGGCGATCGAGGCGAAAGGGCTGCAACGGCTTGGTGGCGGACAACGCGGCGTAGGCCTTCGACGTGATCATGCTTCGACCCCTGTGGAAAGTGAACTCATGTATGATTGCACAGTCTACCCAATCCCACTCAATCGTTGGACGCATTCCGCCATCCTATCACCATGCAAAGACACGTCGTTCTCCTCACCGGTGCCACCTGCGGCCTTGGCATTGGCATCGTCGCGGCCATCCTGGCGTTCTCCTCAGCGGCCTTCGCCGCGGAGCCCACGGCAGCTCCGAAGCTGCGCACGTTTGACAAGCAGACGCTCTCGGAGCGGTTCGTAGCGGAAGGCTGTGCCCTCGCCGATTTCGACCACGACGGCCATGTCGACCTCACGGCAGGCTGGTCGATCTGGTATGGCCCCGAGTTCACGCGACGGGCCGACTTCACACCGCCGGCCAACAACCCCGCAGGTATCACGAAGACGCCTTATGACCCCGCCACGGGCTATTCCGATTATTTCCTGGCGTTCGCGTATGACTTCACAGACGACTCATGGGCCGACATTCTCGTCTACGGTCTGCCGGGCGAGCCGGCGCATCTGTTCGTAAACCCCGCAGGCAAGACTGCCGAGGGCAAGGAAGCCTTCTGGGAGAAGCATGCCATCTTCGACACGGCCGATGGTGAGTCGCCCGATCTCGTCGACGTGACCGGCGACGGCAAGCCCGAACTGCTGGTGCATGCCGGCGGCCAACTGGGCTATGCGGAGGTCGACTGGTCGCAGCCGTTGGCGAAGGCCCGCTTCCATCCGATCACGCCCAAGTCGCCCGAGAACGACAAGAAATACTTTCGCTACACCCACGGCTCAGGCGTGGGCGACGTCAACGGCGATGGCCGGATCGACATCGTCATGAAGGAAGGCTGGTTCGAACATCCCGCCGCCGATGCGGCCAGCCCGCTCTGGCCCTTCCATCCCGGCCCTTTCTGTCCTCCGGGATCCACTGGCGGCGGGCAGATGTATGTCTCCGACGTCAACGGTGACGGCCGCAACGACGTGATCGCCAGTTACAACGGCCATGGGTACGGCCTGGGCTGGTTCGAGCAGCAGGCCGACGGCAGCTTCATGGAGCACCGCATCATGGGGGCGACGGCGGCCGATCATCCTCACGGCGTGGCCTTCAGTCAGGTGCATGCGTTGCGGCTCGTTGATATCGACGGCGACGGCCTGCTCGACATCCTCACCGGCAAGCGGCGTTGGGCCCACGGCATCAAGGGCGATCCGGAGCCGAACGCGCCGCCGGTGCTCTACTGGTTCAAACTCTTGCGTGACGGCAAGAACGGAGCCACCTTCGAGCCGCATGAGATCGACGCCGACAGTGGCGTCGGCACGCAGGTGACAGCGGGCGACGTCAACAAGGACGGTAGACCAGACGTGGTCGTGTCGAACAAACGCGGCGTGTTCGTGTTTCGCCAACAGGAGCCCTCGGCAACCGCCAGATAGACGGTGTGGGATGGAGGCGGCCACCGAAGCAGAAGCGGTGGGTGTGAGCGCACGCTCAGGCCAGGATGCCCTTCACAAGAGAGCCGTGCACATCGGTGAGCCGGTAATCGCGGCCCTGGAAGCGGTAGGTGAGCCTCGTGTGGTCGAAGCCGAGCAGGTGAAGCAGCGTGGCGTTGAGATCGTGGACATGCACAGGGTCCGCGGCGACGTTAAACCCGAAGTCATCGGTCTGGCCGTGGACGTGGCCACTTTTGATACCTCCGCCGGCAAGCCACATCGTGAAGGCACGGTTGTGATGATCGCGACCGTCGTTGCCCCCCTGCACCATCGGCGTGCGGCCGAATTCGCCCCCCCAGACCACGATCGTGTCGTCGAGCAGACCGCGCTCCTTGAGATCGGAAACAAGCGCGGCACTCGCCTGGTCGGTATCGAGGGCGTTTTTTCTGATCTCCTTCGTGAGGCCGCCGTGCTGGTCCCAGGCCTCATGGAAGAGTTGCACAAATCGCACGCCCCGCTCGAGGAGTCGCCGAGCCAGCAAACAGTTGCGGGCGTAGCCGGCCTTCGTCGGGTCGGTGATCCCGTAGCGGGCCAGCACCTCCTTGGGCTCACTCGCCAGGTCGAGGAGTTCCGGGGCGCTCGCCTGCAATCGGTAGGCCATCTCGTAGGCCTGGATCCGTGCGGCGATCTCGGGATCGCCCACTGCCTTGAGCGAGAGATCGTTGAGCCGGTTGAGCGTGTCGAGCGAGGCCCGCTGCGTCTCGCGGTCGATCCCCTTGGGGTTCGAAAGATAGAGCACGGGATCGCCACCGCTCCGCAGCGGGACGCCACCGTACAGCGTCGGCAGGAAGCCGGCGCCGTAGTTGCTCGCCCCGCCGCTGGTGCCCTTGGCGCTCGTGAGCACGACGTAGCCTGGCAGGTCGGAGGCCTCGCTGCCGAGACCGTAGAGCGTCCACGATCCGAAACTCGGCCGTCCAAACTGCTGCGATCCGGTGTTCATCAGGATCTGCGCTGGGGCATGGTTCACCGCGTCGGTCTGCATCGAGCGGACGAGGCAGATGTCGTCGGCGATCGCGCCCGTATACGGCAGCAGTTCGCTCATCTCGATGCCGCTGGCACCATATTTCTGAAACGCGTATTTCGGTCCGAGCAGCGCCGACTTCGGATTGATGAACGCAGCTCGATAGCCCTTGAGCAGGTCGGCCGGCGGCAACTGGCCGTCGTGCTTCGCAAGTGCGGGCTTCGGGTCGTAGAGCTCGAGGTGGCTCGGGGCGCCGGCCTGAAACATATAGACCACCCGCTTTGCCTTGGGGGCGAAGTGCGACGCCTTCAGCGCGAGCGGGCCGGCGGCGGACGCAGCGGCGGCCCGGCCCTCCGAAGCGAGCATCGAACTGGCGGCGATGCCAGCCAGCCCCACGCCACATTCTCCAAAGAACCACCGCCGCGAAAGCAGCCGGGCCCGGGCATTGTGGAGCAAGTGCGAGGTGTTCATAGGATTGTCCGTCGTGTTTTAATTCCAGTGCTTCACGTTCAGTTCTTGGTGAGTGTCTCGTCGAGATTCAACAGCACTCTCGCCGCGAGCGTCCACGCAGCGGCGTCCTGCGGGGTCGTGTTGCCGGGCAGGACGGGCAGCTTCTCCCCTTCGCCGGTCGTGACCTCTCGGGCGTTTGTCCAGCCGTCGGCCACCTTTTTCCGCTGGGCCGCGACAAAGGCAAGCAGAACCTTTATTTCATCGTCGGTCGGCGGCCGCGAAGTGCAGAGAAAGAAGGCGTAGTGGCCGCGGCTGGCGTCGTCGCTGCCCCCCTCGCGGAGCGTCCGCAGGGCGAGTGCCCTCGCGGCCTCCACGAAGACCGGTTCGTTGAGGCCCGCCAGCGCTGCCAGCGGCGTGTTGGACCGCAGCCGACGGGCGCATGAGAGATCGCCGTTGGGCGCATCAAAGCTCGCCATCACCGGGTCGGGCATCGACCGCTTGCGGAAGAGATAGACAGCCCGCCGATACCGCTCCGGTCCCTCGGCCGGCTTCCAGAAGCTGGGATAATGGTAGTTGTAGTCGAGCACGTTCTGCGGCACCGGCGGAATCACGCCCGGCCCGCCCGTCTTCTGCGTGATCAGCCCCGAAACGGCAAGCGCGATGTCGCGAACCACCTCGGCATCGACGCGGAACCGCGGTCCGCGGGCCAGGAGCCGGTTGCCAGGATCATGGGCCAACGACTCCGACGTCACCCGCGACGACTGACGATAGGTCTTGCTGTTCACGATTTCCCTGATGAGTTGCTTCTGGCTCCAGCCATGCTCGACGAATTCGACGGCCAGCCAGTCGAGGATGTCACGGTATTCGGGCACGGGGGACCGGGTGCCGAAGTCGTCGGAGGTCTCCACGAGGCCCGTGCCGAACAGCGTCTGCCAGATCCGATTGACGGCCACGCGGGCCGTCAGCGGCGATTGCGGGTCGACGAGCCACCTGGCGAATCCCAGCCGATTGCGTGGCGCGTCGGCCGGAAAAGGATGCAACGCTGCGGGCACGTGCGGGCCGATCTCGCGAAGCGGCTGGTTCCACGTGCCGCGGTCGAGGAGGTGCGTCGTCCGATGCTGGGCATGGGTCCGCTCGGCCATGTGAAGCACCGTGGTCGGCGCCTGCGGCATCTTCTTCCAGAGAGAGGCGATCTCGTTGTTGACGGGCTGCAGGTCGGCCATGCTCTGCCGCCAGGCCTCGAAGATGGCCGCCTCGTCGGCAGGTGTGCGGCGTTCTTTCGATGTCCGGATCGCGAGGATCGCAGCATGGTCGATCGGCGGGGCGGCCGGCTCGGGGGCCGTCGTGAGGCTGACCCGGCAGCAGGCCAGCATCCGCGAATTGCTTCCCGCCATTCGCACGGCAACCTTGAACTCCGTGCCCTCCGGCAGGTCGAGTGGCTTCTCGAACTGCACCACGGCGACTGAGGGCTGATGGCGGACGATGTGCCCCCGGTCAGACTCCCAGGCCGAGTCGATGTCGCCGTCGATGAGCTTCGCGACCGGCCCGTGCGCGATCTTCTTCTCGGGCGTCTTCCCATCCGGCGACGCGGGCCGCGTCTCGATCCGCTCGGCCACTGAAAAGTCGGCCGTGGCATTCACGAGTGAGAGCGGCTCCCACTTCTCCCCACCAGGCTTCTTCACCGAGCACTTCAGCTCCTCGACACCCCAGGCGCCCTCGCGGCCGGGGCCCTGCATGAAGAGGTCGCCGTGCGTGAGAGCCTCGAGTTGCAGGCCCGTTGCCCCCCGCAGGTCGGGCTTCGACTCGAAGATCATCTCCTTGTCCCAGTGGCCGAGCATGAGGATCGTCTTGTCGGGTAGCTGCGTGGGATGCGTGAGCAGGCCACTCGAGCTCATTTCCGTCATCTCGACCGGCGTCCAGGCCACGAGCCCCGCGGCCATCTTCTGCTCCCAGACTGCCATCTCCTGCTGCCAGCCCGGCCGCTGCGTGCGGGCCTTCTCGTCGGCCGCAGCGAGTTGGCGACGGACGTCGTCGATCGCCGCCCTCTGCTCGGGCGTGTAGACGTAGGACCGCGCCTCGTAGGTGTTGTTCAAAAACGCAAACAGGCCGTAATACTCGTCGTGCGTGATCGGATCGAACTTGTGCGTATGACACTGGGCGCACTGGGTCGTCAACCCGAGCACCGCTTTACCGAGGCAGTCGATGCGGTCGAACATCTCGACCATCCGGAATTCCTCCGCGATGATCGCTCCTTCCTCGTTGATCGCGCTATTGCGGAGGAAGCCCGTGGCGACGACCTGCTCCTGTGTCGCATTCGGCAGGAGATCACCGGCGATCTGCTCGACGACGAACTGGTCGTAGGGCATGTCGCGGTTGAATGCAGCGATCACCCAGTCGCGCCAGACCCACATCTCGCGACGATGATCTTTCTCGTAGCCGTTGGTATCGGAATAGCGGGCGAGGTCGAGCCAGTGCCGCGCCCACTTCTCGCCGTAGCGTTCGCTCGCGAGCAGGGCATCGACCGTCTTTTCGTAGCCGTTGGCCTCGAAAGCGGCGAGCTGCTCAGGCGACGGTGGCAGACCGACGAGATCGAGATAGAGGCGGCGGCAGAGCGTGGCGGGGTCTGCCTCAGGCGAAGGCGCGAGCCCCTTCGCGGCGAGGTGCGAAGCGACGATCGCGTCGATCGGACTCGTGCCGTTGGCGACAGCGGGCACGGCCGGCCGCTGCGGGAGCACGAACGCCCAATGCGGGTCGTACTTGGCTCCGGCGGCAATCCAGGCCTTGAGTGTGGCGATCTGCGTTGCTGCGAGGGGCTTCTTCTCGTGGGGTGGCGGCATGATCGTGTCGGGGTCGTCCGACAGGATGCGGCTCACCAGTTCGCTCTCGTCTGCCTTGCCCGGCACGATCGCCGGCTGGCCCGACTCGCCCCCCTCGAGAGCATTCTGACGGATATCCAGCCGGAGATCCCCCTTGCGGCTCTGCTCGTCGAGGCCATGGCAGTGGCCACAGTGCTCGGCGAGGATCGGCTGCACGTCCCGCTGGTAGTCGGGGCCGCTGGAGGCCAACGATTGAGCCGGCGTTGAAACCAGTTCGGCCGCTCGTGCAGAGCGATCACTGAGGAGGGCCGGCATCAGGCTGACCGCGGCCACCACGGCCACCACGGCTGGTAGGGCGGGCCGGAATTGCCACATCAGAAGACGCGGCAGGAAGTCTGTCGTACTCATGGCAGCACTCATACCGCAAAGAGGGAAATGCTCTCCCGCACGATGGAGCGTATCGCTTCTACTATAGTCCATGTCCCGCCGAGCATGCCGTTTCGGCTTTCGCGGCCGGAATCCACCGGGGAGAGCGGCCCGGGCCGTCGCTGGGGTCAGGATTTCCCGCCTCGGATGCCAAGTGCCGCTTCAACCTCCTCCAGTCGCTTCCGGTCGTCGGCGTCGAGGCGGCGGGGATCTAGCCCCATCTTTCGCGCGTCGAGCAGGATCTGTCTGGCCTCATCCAGTGCACGGTTCGCGGCAAGCACGCAGGCGAGATGGAGGTGCTTCTCGGCCGAGCGATCAAGCGCGGCTTCCCGCAGCACCTCCACCGCCTCGCCTGATGCACCGCCGGCCAGCAGCGCGAGTCCCTTGGTGTCGAGCAGGCTCGGATGCGGCCCCTGCTCCGCGATCGCCTCGTCAATGAGCCGCTTCGCCTCCGCAGCTGTCTCCGGCCGGACCAATTGCATGGCGAGGTTGTTCTGCACGATCACGCGTTGCGCCGCCGGAAGATCGCCGCGGGCTAGCTGCTTCTTATAAAGAGCAGCCGCTTCTTCGTGGCGGCCCTGCACGGCGAGCAGTTCCGCCTGCAGCAGGGAGAACCCCACGGCGTCGCGGTCGATCCGCGGGGCTGTGGCAAACCAGTCCTCAACCCGAGCGGCCTGCGCGGAGGCCGCCTCGGCATCCGCCGTCCGCAGCACCGACACCGCCGCCTGCAAAAACGCCGCAGCTCCGAGCCGCTTCCGGTTGGCCTCCAGGAGATCGAGCGACTCTGCCGTCTTCCCGCGACGAGCCAGGAAGTTCACCCGGGCGACGAGGCCGGCTGCCGACTGATCGGCGATCTGGCCAAGCAGAGTCTCCGCTTCGTCATCGAGGCCGAGTTCCTGCATCAGCGCCGCCACCGACAGGAGTTGCTGCCCGCCCGTTACCGGCGTTGCCGCCGCATCAGCCAGCCGCTTCACGGCGGCAACCGCGGTCGGCCGATCGCCCTGCGCGACCGCGAGCCGGGCCTCGAGTGCGATCACCCCGGACGCCGTCGGCTCCCGGATGGTGAGCGTCTTCAACTGGGCGGCGGCCTGATCCACGTCACCGTAGCGGATCAGTTTATCGACGAAGGCCGCCAGCACGGCGGGCGGCGGCTCCGGCAACTCGGCGAGCGCTATCATTTCCTCGCGGCATTCCTCCCAGCGGCCGGTGCGGTCGAGTAGTTCCGCCCGCTGCATCCGCTCTGGCGGAGTGAGCGGCCGCCGTTCGGAGAGGGCGGCGAGCAGTGCGATCGCCTGCCGCCAGGCCGCGGGCTCGGGCCGGCCGGAGAGAACACCGATGCTGAGCAGCATATCCTCGACCGCCGGCTTGCCGTTGCGGTCCTGATTGCGAGCGAGCTCCGTAACGGCCTCGTCCACCTCTCGGAAGTTTCCTTCCCGCGCGGCCATTTCCGCCAGCGTGCGACGGGCCCAGATCCGGGTGTCGTCGGAGGCAACGCCGTCGCCGGTTGCATTGATGATCTGCCGCAGGACGGTGCGGGCCTGCGTCTGGCGGCCGGCCCCTGTCAGGACCGCGACCAACGCGCGGATGAGCCGCATGTTTTCGGGGCTCAACTCCACCGCCTTCTCGAGCCGTCCGATGGCGGCGGGCACGTCTCCCCGCAGGAGTTCCAGATCGGCGAACAGCCGCTGGAGCAGAGGCCAGCCCGGCCGTTCATGCTCCGCCTCGACGAGCAGGTTCCTCGCCGCGTCGAGCCGTTTCATGTCGTCCGCGTCGAGCTTCCCGCCCTGCGGCCGGCGGCCATCGGGGGCCGCGGCCGACTGCGACCTTGCCACCCCCACCTCGAGCAACAGCTTCGCCGCCGCAGTGGCGCGGCCGTTGGCACTGTCGGCACCGCAGAGGCGGCCAATCTCGTCCGCCGCCCGGCTGGCCTTCGTGAGGTCGCGTTGATCGCACGCCAGTTCGAAGAGGGCGACGTGCGTCGGCAGATCATCCGGGTTGGCCGTCAGGATCGCCTGCCAGACACGTTCGGCTCCGGCCTGATCACCCCTGCCCAGACGGATCGTGGCGACCGCCGCCAGCAGCCGCCCCGACTCCTCCGCCGGTAGCGAGGCGGCCTTCGATTCGAGTCCCCCTAGGATCCCGTTGGCCTCCTCTTCCGGCGCCCGTGAGGCGAGCCGCGCCCGCAGCACCAGCAGCCGCGGATCGTCGGCAATCGCGGCGGGCATTGTTTCCCACTGCCGTAGGGCCGCGGCGAGGCCCTCCTGCCGAAGCGTGGCGGTGACTCGCCGCTCCCAGAGCTGCGGCTCTTCTCCATCCGCCTCGAGCGCCCGCGTCAGAACCGCCGCTGCCGCTGCCGCATCCCCAGCAGCGACAAGATGATCGTATTGCAGCACCGCGAGCTGGGCGGCCGGCACGGTCTGCGCGCGCTCGAGTGCATCGAGCAACTGCACGACCTGCGACCAGTCGCGTTCGTGCGGAGGCAGCCGCAGCTGATGCACGCCACGGAGTCGCAGTAGCGGCTGCCAGACCTGCGGCTGCCGCAGCAGCTGTTCCGGCCCGATCTCCTTGGCGACCGCCTCATATTCCGCCAGCGCCTTCTCCGGCCTGCCCGTCGCGGCCAGGGCGGCGGCGGCGGTGACCCGCGCCGTCCGCGACCCGGAGTCACGGCCGAGCACCCGCTGGCTGGCGGCCAGCTGTTCGTCGGTCTGCCCGAGCCGGGCGTGGCACTCGGCGAGCATCAGGTCCACCTGTCGCTTCATGTCGTTCGAATCCGCCACGAGAGGCCGGAGCGTGTCGAGCTTTTTGACAGCTGCCAGCCACTGCTGCCGCGCGGTGAGCAGACGCGCCTCCAGCATGACGACTGCGGGATTTGTCCGTTCCGACCGTTCCGACAGGCCACGGATCGTCACTTCGGCGTCGTCGAGCCGCTTCGTCAGCAACTGGACGTTTGCCAGCGACAACAACACCGACGGATTTCCGGGCAGCCGTTCGATCGTCTCCCGAAGCGGCTCGAGCGCATCCTCCGGCTTGCCCTGCCTGACCGCCACGTCTGCCAGACAGAGCCCGCCCGCCGGCAGCTGCGGAAATTTGTCACGCAGCCGGCCGGCGATTCGCGCGGCCTCATCGAAGCGGCCATCCGCAAGAGCCATGGCAAAGGCCGTGGACAGAACATCTCCATTATCGGGGGCGAGTGCTGCGGCGCGGTCGATCTCCTCGGCAGCCAGCCGCGGCTCGCCATGCCCGGCATGCCACCGCGCCAGTGCCAGCCAGGCACGATGGTCTTCCGGGGCGGTCTCCCTCAGTTTTTCGAGCACCCGCTGTGCGGCCTGTGGGTCCTCCCGCTTCTCGGCGAGGATCGTCGCCAGCAGCAGCGATGCCTCCGTGACGAGCCGCCCGGGCTTTCGCGTGGCGTCAAACGCCTTGCCCGCCGGATCGAAGCCGGTCAGACCGGCGGCAAGCGCGGCGGCATCAGAGACGTTGTCGTTGCCGACGCAGGTGCGGGCCTCGAGGAGCGTGATCTCGTCGAGATCGACGCCTGCGTCGGCGAGCGAGTCGGCCGGCGCGGCTGTCGCCTGTTCCCGCAGGATGCCAATCTCCTGCCGGGCGGTGCCAAACTGTCCGAGTTCGAGCAGGGTCACCGCCAGCGTTCGCCGCAGCGGCAGAGAGAATGGATTCTTGCGAACGGCGGTGCTGATCGCGTCGAGGGCCGCCTCCCGCTGTTTTCGGCCGCTGCCGGGTTGTTCGGCCTGCTCCCGCATCAGCGTGGCGTAGGCGGCATGGGCCGCGGCGTCGTTCGGCGACTCCTTAAGATAGAGGCCGTAGAGCCGCGTCGCCTCCGCGGTGTTACCAGCCGCGAGCCTCTCCCGGGCGGCCTGTCCCAGTTCCGCAGTCCAGCGGGTGCGTCGCGCGCGATACGCCAGCGGGATCGCCACTACGCCGACGACAACGGCGACACAGGCCGCGATGAGCAGCCCTTTCACGAGACGGTTCATGGCGGGCGTCATGCGAAGAAATCCTGCGGAAGGGAACGATCGTTTTGACGACCCCATCCTACACCGCGACGCGATCCCGCTGCCGCCAGACTACGGCACAGCGTAGCCGTAGCGATCGAGGAAGGGTCGCCACCGCCGCGTGATCTCCGCGACGATCCGCGGATCGTTGCGGTAGGTGCTGGCGCGGTATTTTTTCATCGACTCAGCCTCTCGCATCAGCGGTCCGCGAACCGCGTCAAACCCGCCAAGGTCGAGGCCGGCGTAGGCCTTTTCAATCTGGCCGACCGGATCGGCGACCAGTTCCTCGTAGTGGATCTCGTGCAGCCGCCCCGGCGCGAGCACCGCGCGGTCACGTTCGAAGGCGGCATACATCTGCTCGAACGACTCGAACACATACTCCTCGAGTCTTTCGCCCCGATCCACCTGCAGCCCCTGCCCCTCATCGAGCGATCGCCAGAGCCGCATCGTCGAGCCGAACACGGCGAACGGATCGCGAACGATATGGAGGAACCGCGCTTCAGGAAACATCTCCGCAAGCACGCCCACGCGGGCCGTGTGCGGCGGGCTCTTGAGCACCGGCCGGCGCGGATCGGCCACCGCCAGCATGCCGAGAAACTGCCGCAGCGTGCGCCGCCAGCGGTCGAGTTCGGCCGGCGGCAGCGTGGTCAGATCGAGCGACTCAGGGTGGGGATTGCTCGTCGCCGGAAACGCCATGCGGCGGTAGGGAGACGACGCGCCGAGGTTCATCAGCGCAAACTCATCTTCCTGCGGCTTGTCGAGGCTGACTGCCATGTCATCCATCGGCCGCTTCGCGGGAACGATCCACGAGATCGCGGGCGTCAGCAGACGCTCCGTGAGGAGGAAGTGGCTCGGCGACAAGCACTGATAATAGTTCGGGCAACAGAACCGTCGATCGTGCATGAACAGTTCGTGGAGAAGCGTCGTGCCCGATCGCCAGTGGCCGATGATGAAGAGGGGCGGCGGCGTCTCCGGCGGCGAGTGAAGCGCACCACGGTAGACCGACTCACAAACGTGCGCGGCCAGCGAATTGAAGCCCGCGGCCGCCGTGATCGTCGCCACGAGCCCCCAGCGGCTCGGGCTGGCCCGCCACCGGTGCTCGTTGGCAAGCTGCAGCCACACACCCAGCGGCATGCCGTGCCAGAACCGCGGGGCCCACCACGGCCAGGGACGTATCTTTCCCTCGCGGTGCGGCTGCGGGCCGGCGGCGGCCGCGACGGACGGCGGCCGGGGGGAATCATCCGGGGACGAGGCAGCTGGCAAATTGCTCACGGGAAACAGGCTCCGGAAGGCTGCACGGGTCGGCTCTGAGCAGGCCGGCGTGGTATGGTACTCCGCCGCCTTGAGTTCTCGCGATACCACGACGCGCCACGTTTTCAACTCACCCACCCAGTTCCCCCACCTCCCACCCTCGCCACCTGCCATGAAACTGTTTCGTCACCAGGAAGACGTGCTGCCCGTGCTCTGCATCGTGTGCTTGAGTCTGCTCGATCTGCTCGTCTTCTTCTGCGGACACAGCGTCTGGCTGCTGACGGCCTGGCTGCTGCTCGTGATCGGTCCCAAGGCCTGCATCTGCTCCTGGAATCATCACCATCAGCACCTCTTCACGTTCCACCGGCCGGTCCTCAACCGCCTCCTCGAACTCTCCTACGCGTTCCACACCGGGATCACGACGAATGCCTGGGTCCTCCACCACGTGCTCGGGCACCACGTGCACTACATGGATCAGTCGAAGGACGAGTCGGCCTGGAAGCGACGCGACGGCTCGACGATGGGGGAGCTGGAATACACCGCCGTCACCGCCATGAATGGCTACCTGAAGGCGTTCCAGGTGGCCCGCAGATACCCCCGGTATCAGCCGGGCTTCTTCGGCATGGGCCTCGTCGTGCTGGTCCTCGTCGCGGCGGCGTTTGTCTGGAATCCCGTGAACGCGCTGTTCGTGTTCGCGATTCCGATGGTGGCTGGCTATCTGATCACCTGCTGGCACACCTACTGCCACCACGCCGGCCTCGACACCCAGAATCCCTACGAGGCCTCCCACAACATCATGCACCGCTCCTACAACATTCTCACGGGAAACCTCGGCTACCACACCGCCCATCATGTGAAGCCGAAGCTCCACTGGTCGAAGCTGCCCGAGTTCCACGCCTCGATCGCCGACCGGATCCCCGATCACCTCTACATTCAGCCATTCTTTCCGATGAGTCTCCTGCCGGCCGGCGACTGTCGGATTCCGGGCCAGGGCTCGTCCCAGGGTCGCCCCCGCCCCCAGGCGGAATTTTCCTGACGTGATGAACGGTTTCTGCGCATTCGCATCGCTGTTTCTGTCTTTGCCCTCCTGAACAGCCGCGAAATCGATTATGATTTTCGGGGCCGGGAAATGTTCAGATCGGGCGAGTCACACTGTGCGCCCGGCCGGTGTCCCGTGGCGGCAGATGGCCTCCCGTGATGGACGACCGGTGCAGTGAAGGAGCACGTGATGATTTCGTTTAGTTTCAAGCATGTCTTCGTGCAGTCGTTTGGACTGCACTTCCCGAGCACGCTCCTGTCGTCCGCGGAGATCGAGGAGCGGATCGCACCGGCCTATGAGCGGCTGAAGATTCCGGCGGGCACCCTGGAGCGCGTCAGCGGTGTCAGCACCCGGGGCATGTGGTCCACCGACGTGACGCCCAGTTCCGTGGCCACCGTCGCGGCCCGCGAGGCCCTCGACCGCTCGGGGTTCCGTCCCGACCAGATCGGCGCCCTTATCAACTGCTCCGTGTCGCGGGATTTTTTCGAGCCGGCCACAGCCTGCCTCGTGCACCACAATCTCGGTATCCCCGAGGAGTCGCTGGTTCTCGACATCACCAACGCCTGCATCGGGTTTAGCGACGGCATGATCATGCTTGCCCACCTGATCGAGGCGGGCACCGTGAAGGCGGGAATCATCTGCTCGGGCGAGAACATCTCAAAGGTGGTCCACACGACGTGCGAGCAATTGCTTGGCGACCTCCGCATTACTCGCGACAAGCTCCTCCAGATGCTGCCCACCCTCACGCTCGGCTGCGGCGCGGTGGCGGCCGTGCTCTGCCATGAGAGCCTCGCCACCAGCGGACACCAGTTTGTGGGCGGCGTGGCCCGGTCGGCATCGCAGCATCACCAGCTCTGCATCGGCAACGGCGACTTCAGCGTCGGTCAGGGTGAGGAGATCGCGCCGATCATGACCTCCGACGCGGCCCAGCTGATGATCGCAGCCGCGAAGCTCGGTGGCCGCGCCTTCCCCGATGTCACCGCGTCGCTCGGCTGGTCGAAGGAGCACGTCGACCACGTCTTCTGCCATCAGGTGGGCCGGCAGGTGAACGAGGCCTTTTATCGTGAGATGGGGCTCGATTACGACAAGGATTTCGCGATCTACAGGCGGTACGGCAACATGGTCTCGGCCGCATTGCCGGCGGCCCTAGCGATCGGCGCCGACGAGAAGAACATCCAACCAGGGCAGAAGGTGCTGCTCACCGCGTTTGGCAGCGGACTCAACACGCGATTCCTCGGGTTTGAATGGTAGCCGCAGGTTCCAAGGGGAGCGAGCTGCCGATGCGCATGCATGAACGCCCAATGAGCAGAGATGCTGCCATCGAACGACTGCCGCCAACTTCCGCGCCAACGTTTGCTTTTGGTCCCCTCTATCCGTTTCCGTCCCGGTTCGCCACCGTCGGTCGATCGGGCGCGGGGGCATCGCAGGGCCACCGCATGCACTACGTCGACGAGGGGAGCGGCCCCGTCGTCGTCTGCCTGCACGGCAACCCAACCTGGGGTTTTCAATTTCGCAACCTGATCGCGAGCCTGCGGCAGGACTTCCGGGTGATCGTGCCCGATCACGTCGGTTGTGGCCTCTCCGATCAGCCCACGGATGTCTTCTTCACGGCGGCAGACCGCATCGCCCACCTCGAGGAACTCCTGGAGCAGCTGGGGGTCGGCCGGTTTTCGCTCGTGATGCACGACTGGGGCGGCCCGATCGGCACCGGCCTCGCGGTGCGCCGTCCCAAGGATGTCGAGCGGCTCGTCTACTTCAACACCACTCTCGCGGAGACGGCCCTGCTTCCCGGAATGATCCGGCGGGCCGCGTCGCCACTGATCGGCAGACTGCTCACGCAGCACACGATGCGGTTCGTGAAGCTGCTGACCTCGTTCGGCACAGTCCACACGCTGCCGCCCGAGATCAAGGAAGGCTACCACCGCCCCTACCGCACCCGCGACAGCCGGCGGGCCATCTGGGGCTTCGTCCGCGACATTCCGTTTTCGCCATCCCATCCCACGGCCCCGCTGATGGCCGACATGGTGGCCCGGCTACCGACACTCGCAGACACTCCCGTGAAGATCATCTGGGGAATGAACGACCCCTGCTTCCATCCGGAGATCCTCCGCCACGTCGCCGCCCGTTTTCCGCAGGCCGAAGTCGTCAAGATCCCGGCCGCCTCGCATCTCGTGCTCGAGGACGCGGCTGACCAGTCGATCGCGGCGGTCGCTGCGTTCCTTCAGCCCGTCGTACCGGCGTTCGGCAGCAAGCCGACCGCTGAGCGTCACGTCGTGCACGCGGCGCCGCTCGACGTGCGATCCGATACCGCCGCAGAAGTCCGCTCCCCGGTCAACGGTCTGTATGCGTCACTCCACGCGGCGGCCGCGGCAGCGCCGTGGGTGTCGGCGGTGACGAAGGTCTCGTTTCCCCGCTGGAGCGATCGTCCCCAATACGACGCCATCGATTTTGCGGCCCTCTCGGCCCGCATCACCGCTTATGAAAACGGCCTCGCAGCGGCCGGTCTGCGGGCCGCCGAGCGGGTGATCATGCTCGTCACGCCGGGGGCAGACTTCCTCGCGCTGAGCTATGCCGTGATGGGCCGCGGTGCCGTGCCTGTCTTCATCGATCCGGGCATGGGCGTCGATGCGGTGGTGGCCTGCATGCGGGAAGCCCAGCCCACCGGCTTTATCGGTGTGCCGAAGGCCCATCTGCTTCGCCTCAAGGCCGCGGAGCTGTTTCGTTCGCTGCGGTTCTGCGTGGTCGCCGGACGGGTGCCGCTGTTTGGGGCAACGCGGCTGCGCGACCTGCTCAAACCTGCAGGCGGCCCGCCGGCGCCGATCCCGCGGCAGGCCGACGACCCCGCCCTCGTGGCCTTCACGTCGGGGGGCACCGGCCGGCCAAAGGGCGTGATCTTTACCAACCGCATGCTCACGGAGCAACTCGCGGTCTTTCGCGGACAGTTCGGCTTCCGAGGCGGCGAGCAGGATCTGCCGCTGCTGCCCGTCTTCAGCCTTTTCACCGCCGCGCTTGGCGTGGGGAGCATCTTTCCGCCGCTCGACCCGAGCCGACCGCTGTCGCTCGTGCCCAAGCAGATCATTCGCGTGATGCGCGACCTCGGTAACCAGACGTCGTTCGGTTCGCCGACGCTCTGGACAAAGCTCGCCGAATACTGCCGGCAGACCGGCGAGTCGCTGCCACAATTGCGGCGGGTGTTCATGGCCGGGGCGCCGGTGTCGCAGGCGACGCTCGATCTCGTGAAGGCCGCCTGCCCGCAGGCGGAGAGTTTCACACCATATGGGGCCACCGAGGCGCTCCCCGTGACGGTCGCCGCCGCTGCAGAACTGCGGCAGCATCCGCCCGTGCTGGCGGTGAGCGGCGAACAGGGCACGCCCGTCGGTCGCGCGATCGACGGCGTGACGCTCCGCGTCGTCCGGCCGGTGACCCGCCCGACCGACGCTCCGCTCATCGACTGCCCCGCCCGCGAAATAGGCGAGATCGTCGTCTGTGGCGACACGGTCAGCCGCGAGTATCTCTCGCGGCCTGAGGCGACCGCAGCGAGCAAGGTGAGCGAGGGAGGCCGCGTCTGGCACCGCATGGGCGACATGGGCTACCTCGACACCGATGGCCAGCTCTACTTCTGCGGCCGGCGGGTGCATGTGGTGACCACTACTGACCGCACGTTTCACAGCGTGCCCGTGGAGAACGTCTTCAACCGTCATCCCGAGGTGAGCCGCACAGCCCTGATCGGCGTCGACGGCCAGCCAGCGCTCGTCGTCGAGCCGCGGTCGCGATCGCTCACACCGGATGCCCGCCGCCGGCTCGCCACGGAACTCCGCGCGATCGGTGCCGCTGATCCAGTCACCGCGCCGATCCGGCGGTTTTATTTCCACCACTCGTTTCCGGTCGACGCCCGGCACAACGCCAAGATCTTCCGCGATCGGCTCGCCACCTGGGCTGCCACGCAGGAAGCCATCGAGGTCGATGGGCCGGGAACGCCTGCCGCGGGCCAGGCATGAAAGCGGTCGTCACCGGCGGGGGCGGTTTCGTCGGTGGTGCGATCTGCCGACGGCTGCATGCCCTCGGTCACGACGTCACAGCCCTTGGACGGCGGCCCAATCCGGAAATGGCCGCCGCGGGCATCCGCACCGTGAGCCATGATCTCACCGCGGCCGATGCCGCATCCGGTCTCACCGACATCTTTGCCGGAGCGGACTGCGTCTTCCATACGGCTGCCCACGTGAAGATGTGGGGGCCGCGTGAGGCGTTCGTGCGAGGCAATATCAAGGCGACGGAGAATGTGATCGCGGCCTGCCGCGCGGCGGGCGTCGGCAAACTCGTCTTCACCAGTTCGCCAAGCGTCGTCGCCGCGGATCACGACCTGCGGGGCATCGACGAATCGCAGCCCTATCCCGCGCGGTATCGCGCGTTCTATCCGGAAACGAAGGCGGCCGCGGAACGGGCGGTGCTCGCGGCCCACGGCTCCGCCCTGCGGACGATCAGCCTGCGGCCGCACCTGATCTTCGGGCCGGGCGACACGAACCTCGTGCCGACGATCCTGAAGCGGGCCCGGGCCGGCCGGCTCGTGCAGGTGGGCGACGGCAAGAATTTGGTCGACCTGACGTTCATCGACGACTGCGTGTCGGCCCATCTGCTGGCGGCCGACGCCCTTGACGAGCGTCCGGCTGCCGGCGGGCGTGCGTTCTTCATCAGCCAGGGTGAGCCGGTTCCGCTCTGGGAATGGATCGGCCGGGTACTGGCCCTCCATGATCTGCCGCCGGTCCGCCGGCGGATCTCCACCAACACGGCCCTAACGCTGGCGAGCGTGGCCGAGACGGTGTGGAAGACGTTGCGATTGGCGTCGGATCCACCGCTCACGAAATTTCTCGCCGAGGAGATGGCCACCGACCATTATTTCGACATCAGCGCCGCGCGGCGCGATCTTGGCTACGCGCCGAGCTGCACCGTGTGGGAGGCGACCGAGCGATCCTTTTCGCCGCGTTGATGGAA
>CAMCQY010000069.1 GCA_945877135.1 Candidatus Kuenenia stuttgartensis | reverse complement strand
TGTGGTTGCGGAGGCGCAGCCGTAGCAACCACACAGGGCTGCAGCGCCTCTGGGGCCCACGAGGGACCTCAGGATCGTGCAGCGTCGAACAGGAACCATGGCGAGCTCGAGGGAGGGGGCGGGGGAGGCGGAGTCTCCATGGTACCCTCGGCGGCTTATCGCCGAAGGTCCCAGGCTTACCTTCTCGGAATGCCGGCCGGGCTCCCACGACGCTACCGAGGCGGTTGAGCTCGTCTCGGCGGGGCCGCCTTCAGGAGCCCCAGGTCAAAGCCACGGGCCACCGCCTGCGTGCGGTCGACGACGCCGAGCTTCTCGATCACGGCCGCCACATGGGCCTTGGCCGTCCGCGTCGAGATGCCGAGCAGGCGGCCGATCTCGTTGTTTGTGAAGCCCTCCCGCATGAGCCCGAGCGTCTCGATCTCGCGGGGCGAGAGCCGTTCGCCGGCTGGTCCGGGGGCGATCTGCAAGGCGGCGATGTCCCGGCCGATCGGCCGGCCGCCGGCGTGGGCCGTGCGGATCGCGGCGACGAGGTCCTCATGCTCGATGTTCTTCGTGACGTAGCCCACGGCGCCACCGTCGAGGGCATGGGCGACGTCCTCCGCGGCCTCGGATGACGTGAGCATGAGCACGCGGGCGTCGGCCGCGGCGTGCCTGATCTGCCGCAGCACCTCGATCCCGTCCATGCCGGGTATCGTGATGTCGAGCAGGCAGACGTCGGGCCGAAGCTCTCCCCAGAGCCGCACGCCCTGGGGGCCGTCGCTGGCCTGGCCGACGACCTCGAAGCCCGGCTCCGAAGCCAGCAGGTTGGCGAGGCCGGCCCGCATCACCGGATGGTCGTCGATGAGGAGCAGTCGGATCGTGGCAGCCATGACAGCATGCGGTGATTCAGGGAGACGGCCTTCCTCTCAGTATCGATCCGGAGGATGCCTCTGGCCAGGGTTACGGCACGAGCGTCGCCGTCACGAGCCCGTTGCCCGCGGTCGGTGTCGTCACGTCCGTGAAGCGATTGGCCCGCAGCACCACTCCTGCCGCCGGCAGCCGGACGTTGATGCCTTGGTCGGCATGCTCGATCAGATTGTGCTCGACCACAGCTCCGTGCAGGTTGCCCCCGATCGAGATCGACGAGTTGTTCCGACACTCGTTGCGGCGGAAGACCACGTCGCGAATGCTGCGGCCCTTGCCGTCGCCGGGGGCGCCGGCCGCCGCCGTGCCGAAACCACCAGTGCGATGGCCGTAGGCGTTGCCCTCCAGGATCTTGTTGTCGAGAAACTGGCAGTACCAGCTCGGCTGCTGGCCCCAGTCGTGCGGGTCGAGACCCCAGACCAGGAATCCGTCCATTCTACGGGCGGTGTTTTCCGCGACGATGCACTCATGGCCGCTGCCGTAGATCTGAAAGGGGCCGCCGTCCTCGCAGGCATTGCCGATGAAGAGATTGCGACCGCGGAAGGGCACGATCGAGATCCTCGACGTCGCGTCGGGCGGCACGGTCCAGGGGCGATCGACCTCCCACTCGCGGCCCTGATGCGCCGTCACGATCCGGTACTGACCCACCCCCTTTCCTTCGAGGATCATCACCGCGGCGCCAGCCCAGTTCTGGTGGGGCTTGGGCGCGTAATCCTTGAAGACGGGGTCGGCTGCGAGCGTGAGCCGGTTGCCATTCACGGCCGCCACGTGGCCCAGGTAGGCTCCGCCGCCGGCGTCGAGCGTCATCATCTCGCGGTCGGCGCCGAACATCCGCCGGAGCCTGTTCCTGGCGAAGTAGATGTCTGTGCAGGCATTCGACCAGAACGTGGCGATGTCGTTGCCGATGGCCGTCAGGTCGAAGCCCTCGACGGTGTTGTCCTCGAAGACGAGTTCACGGCTCGACTCGATCCGGTAGCCGCGGCCGCCGTAGAGAAAGGTGTTGCCGGTGACCCGGCCGTGGCTGGTGTTCTTGAGATAGAGGGCGATGTCGCTCGCGAGCACGTCGCAGTCGCGGATCTCGAAGTTTTTGCCGTACACGGCGATGCCGGCGCCGATGTCGCGGTTGCTCTTCGGGCCCGAGCGGCCGCGGAACGGTTCACCGGGCCGTTCGATCATGAAGTAGCAGTTGGCCCGGATCCTGCAGTTGCGGACGAAGGCGCCGTCCGACTTGGGCTCGATCACGACGACCGAACGGTGGCTCTGGCAATAGAGCGAGAGGTTTTCGAGGCCGAAGGTGCCGCCGCGGACGAGGTGGAGCGGCGGCGTCTCAAAATCGGGCCAGAAGATAGTGACGAGTTCCCGAGACTCGCCCGCGAGCACGACGCCGTCGGGGATCTCGAGCGGCTTCGTGAGGCCGTAGCGGCCCCGGGGCAGATAGACCATGCCGCCACCATTCTCCTTGGCCTTGGCGAGCGCCGCGAGGATCGCCTCCTCCGGCTTGGGGCCGAAGTCACGGACATTGAAGCGCTCGGTCTTCCAGACCCGCGGCGCGGCGACATCGAGCGGGCCCGCGAGCCGCCAGCCGGCGGGGCCGCCGAGGCCGTTATGGATCCAGAGCCGGTGCCGGCCCGGCTTGGCATCGGGCGGAAGGCGGAGCGAGAGGGCGTAGGGAGTGGCCTCGGCGACCGCGAGCGGCACGACGGTGCCGTCGTCGGCGCGAAGGGCGGCGGAAGGCTTGGCCGCGTCGGGAAAGCCGAGCGAGTGGCCGAAGACCCTCGCCGTACCACCGGGAGCGGCGCATTCTCCCGCATCGCCCTGGATCCACCAGGCGGTCGGCGCGTTGAGCAGCACAGGCGCCGAGGGAACGTCTCCCCTGCGTATGCGGCAGGCCCAGATGGCCAGGTCCCAGGCGGCTGGGACCGTGGCGGTGACGCTCTCCGGGTCGCCCCGCAGGATCGGCTGCGGCTGCCAGACCGCCGCGGTGGAGATCTGGTCGGCCGCCGGCTCTGCGCCGGCGGGAGGATCGCCCGCCGGCGCGCCCGGCAGTGGGACCAGTTCGACGACGGTGGTGGCCGACTCCGTGGCGAGCAGATCGCCGGCGACGACGATGGTCTCGTCTGGCCGAACGGGGGACGAGGCCCACACGATCGTTGGGGACGCTGGCGTCGCCGCCTGACAGGCCGGACCGAATCCGCAGGCCGCGATGGCCAACGGAATAAAAGCGGCGACTGAGTTTCTCTTCATGCCACTGCTCACGGCGATTCCTGGGGGAGAGACGAGACCGTGGCGCCGGTCTCCAGGTGAGACGGTCGCCCGATGAAACGTCCCATCGCGCCGGGATCGGTGCCATTGGCCACTTGGCCGATGGCGGCCGGGCCGCGACGGAGCCGGCTCGCGGTCTGGCCCATCAACACCATGAAAATCGATCGTTGATTGACGGATTTTCATGGTGCGGCAGCTCCCGCCGTGGTTCGAGAATCTCGGCAAGCGACAGGTGAAGTCGCCGAAGATCTACGTGCGCGACAGCGGCTTGCTGCAACTGTTGCTGGGGGTGATGACGCGCCGCGACCTGGAGATGCACCCGAAGGTAGGGGCGCCATGGGAAGGCTATGCGTTGGAGGAGGTTCTCAAGTCGCAGCAGCCGGACGAGGCCTGGCGTTCCGCCGTCAGGTTGACGGCCGGCGTCTGCGAGGGGCGTTTTCGGGACTGGCGAGGCTGCGAGGGGCTCTTCAATCCCCGTGATCGTCGATTTCAGGATCGTCGATTTCGGGATTCCGCCGGATATTGGCCACCTGGCCAATGGTGGGGTCGGTGGGTGGGGCCTACTATCCAACCGCGTGGGAGGCGGGCGCGGTCGAATCCGCCCGCCTGTGCTCCGGGGATTGGCCGGAATCGTGGAGATGAGAAGTCACATGCACTCGCATCATGTCGTCTCGAATCACAAGGGCGCCGCCGCGAAGCGTAGCGGCTTCACGCTCGTGGAGTTGTTGGTCGTGATCGCGATCATCGGCACGCTCGTCGGGCTGCTCATGCCGGCCGTGCAGGCGGCGCGGGAGTCGGCGCGGCGCAGTTCCTGCGGCAACAACCTCAAGCAACTCGGCGTGGCGCTGCACAGCCACGAGTCGGCCCGTCGCAGCTTTCCGCCGTCCCGTTGGGGGCCGAAGGAAACGGCGTGCTCCTGGCCGCCCGCTGGCAACGACTGGTCGACCTGCGGCGACAGCACGGTCGTCCCCGCCAAGGGCACTGTGATCGAGGGCGTCACCTATCCCGGCGCCGGCGGCTTCAGCGGCTATGTCGCGATGCTGCCGTACATGGAGTATCCGGAACTCTACGACACGATGATGCGGGACGCCGCGACGAGCCCCAAGTACCTCTATCAGAAGTACACGCCCTTTCGGACACAGATCCCTTTCCTGCTTTGCCCGTCCGACATCCCCCGATTCAGCGACGGCGGCGGCGACTACTCGGAGTGGGCCCAGCACAACTATCTCTTTTCGAGCGGCGACCAGCACATCAACCTGTACGTCGACCACACCTACTACCGCCAGCGGGGCATCTTCGGCTTGAACAGCAACTGTCGCACCAAGGACATCCCCGACGGTCTGTCGAAGACGCTTGCCATGGCGGAGTGCACCCGCCCCGACGGGAATCTGAATGTGGCGGTGAACGGACCGACCGCGACCTCGAAGGAGAGCACGTGGAGCGTGAACGGCTGCTGGTCCTACTGGAAAGGCAACGGCTTCACGACGAATAACTTGCACCCCCGCAACAGGTCTCCCGGGGCCTTCTGGGCCTACGGCACCTACTCCAACATCAACTTCAACACCTGCCTGCCACCGAACGGCCCGGTCTGCAGCCAGTTCAACCAGTTCGGCTTCGGCATCTACTCCGCCCGCAGCCGCCACGGCGGCGGCGTGCAGTGCCTCTTCGCGGACGGGGCCGTGGCGTTCGTGAGCGAAAACATCGAGTCGGGCAACAAGTCCGGGGCGGCACCCACGAGCGATACGACCTACATCGTCAAAACGACGGCCTCGCCCTATGGCGTCTGGGGAGCGCTCGGGAGCCGTGTGGGCGGCGAGTCGCCTGCCTTTCCATGAGTTGCATGAGTTCCACGAGGAATCCAACGGTGCGATGCCCCCGTGTTTTCCGGCTGGTGTTGGGGCTGCTGTGCTGCCATGCGGCCTGCGTCGTGGCGGGCTGCTCCCGGTATGTGGAGGACAAGTGGAGCCGGGCACGCCCGCGCACCTATGCCACCCGTGGCGTGGTGCAGCATGAGGGACGGCCCGTAGACGGAGCCGTGGTCACGTTCCTGGCCCGCGCGGAAGCGGGCGGCGAACTGTCAGCCGTCGGACTGACGGACTCCAGCGGACGCTTCGAACTCAAGACCTACCGGCCCGGCGACGGTGCGATCGCCGGCAGCCATCGTGTATCGATCGAGAAACGGTCACTCGGCGGCGCCGAACCCGACAGCGGGACGCCGTTCGCCACCCAGCAGGAATACGAGGCAGCGCGGGCGGCCGAGGCCCGGCCGAAGCCGGTGAGCCGGATACCACCCCGATACGGCTCTTTCGAGTCCTCCGGCCTCACGGCCGAGGTGACTGCGAAGGGGCCGAACGACTTCGTCTTCAAACTCGACGACTCCGGGCCGCCTGCGAAGGCCGCCCGCTAGCCCCCGCGGCCATTTTTTAACGCCCTGTCGCGTGCTCGGCGACCGGCATGGCGGTTGCCGCGAGCCAGGCTGCATAGTCGGCGGCCGTGATCTTTCCCGCGGCCAGTTGCAGCGTCTTGAGTAAGGCAGACTCTTCGGTGGCTTCTAGGCGGAAGCCGTTGGCCTCCAGAAAGAGCGCGGCCGCGAGGAGTCCGCTCCGCCTATTGCCATCGACGAACGGGTGGTTCTTGATGATGCCGTGGGCGTAGGCGGCCGCCAGATCGAAGATCGTCGGCTGCTCGTAGGCCAAGAGCGATCGGGGGCGGGCAAGTGCCGAAAGGAGCAAACCCCGATCGCGCAAGCCGACGGCCCCACCGAACCGGGCCAGCAATTTCTCGTGGAAGGAGAGGCAGTCCTCCTCCTCCAGCCAGACCGGCTCGCTCATTTCGCGAGTTCGCCGAGCGCGTTGCGATAGCGCTGGATGAGGTCGTCCGCGATGGCCGCCTTCTCGGCGAAACCTGGACGGCTGGCCGTGAGCCTGACGGCGCCCGCGGCGGCTTCCGTCAGGAAGACCGCGCGGGCAGGATGTCCGCAGCAACCGGAGGTTGCCAACAGTGCGAAGGCCAGGGATGGTTTCGCACTGGTAAAACAGTCTGAACGCGATCAGCCGGATGTCGCCGCCACAGTTCGGGCACTCGAGCGGAAACTCCTCCCCCACCCTCGCCATCAGCTTGGCCCAGGCAATCCGTGACGTGTCGTGGGAGCGGGGCGTTTGATTCGGATTCGCGTCACAACAGCCCCCCGTGGCGCGACCGCCGGCCGCATGCCCACCGGTCACAGCCTCGCGCCGCTTGCCGATATTCCCTTTTGTCCTGCGCCGTGACGGCGGGCCTGAGCTTGTGATTCGGCGCAAAGACGCCGTGATACCGATGCCGGTGCGTGCGCGGCGGCGGCACGAGATCGGCGAGCCGGTTGAGGAACTCAAACGGCGTAAGTTCGACGACGCCATGAGCTCCCGGCCGCGTGGACTTCCGCCCACGATCCCGCCCGACCCAGTTGGCCGCCTTGTGCCGCGGGAGCACGTAGCGGACTTGGGTGATGCGGCCGGCTGGGCCGCGGATCACGGACAGTCGCTCCAATGCAAACGGCGGCCGGGCGCAGTACCGCAGCAGGTGTTCCAAACTCCGAAAGTAGCTCGGCACGTCGCGGTCGATGACCGCGATCCGGACACTGGCGTCGATGGAAAACCCGCTGTTCTCCCAGGCGATCATGTCAGCAGCAGCAGAAGCGTCGAGCAGGTGAGCGAGCCTGAACCTCAGCAGCCGCTCGATCTCAGCAAGAAAGATCTTCGTGAGGGCGGCGACGGCCTCGGGGCGGTTGGCGAGGAAGCAGCGCAGCCGCTAGCGTGAGCGCCTCCGCTTGGGCACGGAGATCACCCACTGTCGCACGGGTACCGGCGGGGCTAACCACAGGCAGGGCGGGCCATCCATGGCCCCGTCCTGCCCGGCAGCCGATGGGAACGCCAAGGGTTCCCATGGCTGCCGAGCCCGGCTCAGCCGGGCCGGGCACACCCCGCGCCCCTTGCACGAGAGCCACCAGCGCGCTCTTCGCCACGGGGGCGCGGTCGCCGGAAGAGCGTGAGGCCAGCGGGGGTGTTGCCCTCGGCTCCAAGCCGCCGGCCACGAACACCCCGTTTGCCGGCGGCAAAGGCGGCCTACACGAAGGCGGCGTCAGGTTGCCGGCGATCGTCAATTGGCCGGCGAGACTCAAACCCTCTGTGGTGAACGAACCGCTGCACCATGTCGATGTCATGCCGACATTGCTGGCACTTGCTGGCGGTACGGGCGACCCGACCAAGCCGTTCGACGGGAAGGACGCCATGGACACTATCGGTGAGGGTAAGCCATCGCCGCACGAGGACATCCTCATCAACATAGAGGCCTTTCGCGGAGCAATCCGCAAGGGCACGTGGAAGCTGATCAAGGTCGCCCTCCTGCCAGGGAAAACCGAGCTGTTCGATGTTGAAAAGGACCCCGGAGAAAAGGAGAATGTTGCCGACAAGCACCCGGACGTATTGAAGGATCTTGAAGCGCGGTTGCTCACCTACGCCAAGCAACAAAAGATGAGCGAATGGATGCAAGCCCAGACCGACTTCCTCGGCTTTCAGGGCGAGACCCAACTTGACCCGGGGTACAACATCGACCGTGGACTGCCGACTGAAAAGCCAGTGATTCCGCAGAAGTGACGGGAAGTCTGTGGATGGCAATACTCTTCCAAGCGAAAGACTGGCCGAACCAAACGCTGCAGCAGTCGGTGGGGGCATGAAGGCTTTGTGGAGTTCATAGCTCACTCGGCCCCCGCCGCTGCTGAGCTTTTCCGTTCGGCCAACAAACAACCTCGCGGCAATGACACAATCCAAGCCACGTTTCTAGCCGTGTTGTAGACAAGAAGCGGCGTTGAATGACTCCTTGTGCTGGAAAGTCTTGTCGGTCCAAAGACTCTTCGAGCGGATACTCTCCAAACACGGAGGGAATCCCCCCTTCGAACCGGTTGCGCCGCAATACATCAGGAACCCTATCAATGAAATCGGCACCGCGTATTTCCGCACTACTGTTCCTTGCTTCACTTGTTCCGGCGAATGCGGAGGAAGTTGGTCCCAAAGTTGGCGACGCTGCCCCTGAGCTGCGCGTCAGCGAATGGATCAAGGGCGAACCAATCAGCCGTTTCGAACGTGGCCACGTCTACGTCGTCGAGTTCTGGGCGACGTGGTGCGGCCCGTGCATCTTCGCAATGCCCCATCTTTCCGAGGTTCAGCGGCAGTACATGGACAAGGGCGTAACGGTCATGGCCGTGGATGTCATGGATGAAGACCTGGATGCGGCCAGGGCTCTCATTAAAAAAATGGGAATCACTGTCGAGAACCGTGTTGCGATCGATGCGAACACCACGGGCGAAAAGGCCGGGTTCATGGCTAAAGCATGGCTTGGCGACAATCGTGCTATTCCCAGGTGTGTAATTGTGGATCGAGATACGAAGATCGCCTGGATCGGTCACCCAATGCGAGTCGACGGTCCATTACAAGCGGTCGTGGCGGGAACCTACCATGCAGCCAAACAGGCGGAGATCGACAGGAAATTCGAGGATCTTGATCGTGAGCTTGGCGAGGCCAAACGTGATAAGCAATGGCAGAGGGTACTGGCAATCCTCGATCAGATGCAGACAGTTGATCCATCCTCCACTCCGTTGAATTACACAACGCGACTCAAAGCCCTGATTGAGCTTGGCGACTACAGCGTTGCAAACAAGTTCGCGAAGGAATTGGTGAGCGAATCGAGCGATGTGAGGCTTATTGGGCAGCTTATCGGCCAGCTCTTGGGCGCCCCTGACAAGCCAAAGCTTGACATGGACTTCGTGCTCGCAATGGCGAGGAAAGCGTCGCGAAACGGCGAATCGGATGACCCCGTAGCGTTAAGCGCGCTTGCACGCGCATTTGAAGTGAAGCAGGATAAAGCTGCTGCCATCAAAGTATGGACGAAGATGCTGCAACTCGATGATCCAATAATTGACAAAGACAGCCTGAAGTCACACCTCGATAAACTTAAGGGCGAATAAAGTAACATTGGACAGGGCAGCCCCGGGCCTGCCCTACCAACCTTTGTGGCCGAACAAAGCGGTGAACCCTAGCGGCGGATCGGGCTGATTCTGTGAATCAAAGGTGACCTGCCCCCCTTAAACAGCACCGCTTCCAGAGAGAGAATCTGTGGGTGGAGCAAACCAAGGGAGGCAACCAATGCCACGCGGAAAGAAGGAACTGGCTGAGCAGATCACACCTAAGCTTCGAGAGGTCGAGGTTGAGGTGGGTGGGGCAAGACCGTCCTGGAGGCGGTCAAGAAGATCGGTGTGACGGTGCAGACGTACTCCCTTGGAAGAAGAAGTTCGGTGGGCTGCGGATCGACCAAGCAAAGCGGCTGAAAGACCTTGAGAAGGAGAACGCCCGACTGAAGCGGCGGAGCTACGACTTCGTGATGGACCGGACGTCCGATGGTCGCCCGATTCGGATGCTGACGGCTGGCAGTCATGGACGAGTTCACTCGGGAGTGCTTGGCGATCGATGTCGCCAAGAGGCTCACGAGTGAAGACGTTCTCGAACGGCTGAGACCCTCGACCTCTCGAAGCTCAGGTGTGATCTGCTCAGCCAGTTCCTTCTTTCCGCGTGGCATTGGTTGCCTCCCTTGGCTTGCTCCACCCACAGATTCTCTCTCTGGAAGCGATGCCGTTTAAGGGGGGCAGGTCACGTCGGCTGACCCCGACTCCTCCGCAGGCGAGGGAACCGGGATCGACCGCACGGATGAGTCCAACTCCGGGTTGGAGCAGACTCATCAAGGAACAAACGTCGGGGCGACCCCCGACGGCACTTCCCGTATGAGATCGTGTTCGAGCGGAATGTCCCTAAAAACAGCCGCGTTGTGCCCGTTTCCGTTCCCCTACCAAATCTGGTTTGAGGGGGATGCGGTGCGGGCACGGACGGCCAAGGGACTTTTCCGCCGAGGACGCTGAGGCGACGGGAGCGTTCGCGCTCCCCCGCCCTGCTCCACCCCGGAGGCATTCCACGCCTCCGAGGTTTTTAACATGCTTCGATTCAACGATGACGCCGGCGAACCCGGCGCAGGATCCGATGATTTCTCCCGTGATTCTAGCAGTTCGTCCTCCGGCCCTCAAAACCGCGGCCGCGTCCGGGGCGATGATTTTGGCCTCCCAGCGCGGGCTGGCCTGATTGATCTGGCGCGTACCTATCTCGACGCCCAGGCCCGGCTCTGGCCGGAACTTGTCGGCACTGCTGCGGTGCCGATTGCGATGCCAGCGACGCTGGAGCCCATGGCCGACGACTTTGAACGCCGGTTCCGGCAGCAGCATGCAGAGGTGTTTCGCCCAAGCGGCACGCCAAAAGTGTGGACCGATCTCGGGATCGCTTACCTTAGGTTCAGCGACGAGGGGTCCAATCCCCGGTCGCTCGATCAGCAACTCAACAACGTGCTGAATCGGGCGCATCGCGACGGCATCTTCATCCCCTGGCAATACGTCTGCGCCGACGCTGCCGTCAGCGGCACGCTTTCCTGCCGACGTGGCTATGCGATCGCCAAGATGCTTGTGGAACGGCGTGCGGAGACCGGGGCAGCTTGTTTTGTGATTGATGACCTGTCACGGATGAGCCGCAACACGATCGAGTCGCTACGGCTTGGTGAACTCGCCGCCGACACGGGCGTTCGCGTCATCGGTGCCAGCGACGGTTTTGATAGTGCCAATCAGCAGTCGAAGCTCGTGCTGCCGATGATGAGTTCGATCAACGAACTCTTCATCGACCAGCTCAAGTCCAAGGTCGATCGCGGCATGAACGACGCATTCTCCCGGGGCGAAAACATTCAGCCGCCGGGTGTCGGCTATCGGATGGTCCCGGTCACTCACCCCGACGGCAGCCTTGTATTAACCCACAAGGACACCGTCGAGAAACGGGCCGAAGTCGATCCGGAAGCCGCCGAGTGGATTCGCCGGGGCGCGGAGATGATTGCGCATGAGGGCAAGAGCCCGATCGATGTCGCGAGGCTCTTCAACGAGCAGAAGGTCGGTGGCGAGCCCAGCTGGTCTGACAACCGGGTCCGAAAACTCTATTCCCGGGAGCGTCTGGTCGGCCGCGAGGTTTATCGCACGACGAAACGGGTCTGCGATCGACAGACGGGCCGCGTGCGGTACGTGAAACTGCCCAAGGACCAGTGGTTGACACGTGAATCGCCGCACCTGCGGATCCTGTCGGACGACCTGGCGATGGCGGTTCGCACCAAGCTGAATCTGGCGGCCCAGTCGTTTGGCAGGCGGGCGAAGGATTTTCGGAAGTCGGTGTATCGAGCCGACCTCTATCCGAAGGTTCTCATCCGGCCGATCTGCGGTGGTTGTGGCACACCGGTGATCCTTGGCCGCTCGGTTGGCAAGTACCAGAGTTTTGTCTGCCACAATGCCATCCACGGCATCAAAGGCTGCAAGAACCGTGGCTACAAGTCAGCCCGTATCATCGACGAGACTGTTCTGGCCGTGGTCGCGGCCGAACTCTTCAGCGAGGGCTTCGTCGCCGCCGCGACAAAGGATGTAAACGCGATCCTTGCCGCCGCGGCCAAGCGGCCGGCGGGCTCCACAAGGAAGCTCGAGCAGGAGATCGCCAACCGGGAACGACAGATTGCCCGGCTGACGGCCCGACTCGACAGGGTCGACGATGCCGATGGCCTCGACGCGATCTTCGACAAGGTCGCGGAAATGGAACGGGAGCTGAAGGCCAAGCGGGCGGAACTGGCGGAGCAGCAGCGGCTGAACCGTCGGCCACCCGTGAAGCGGGTCAAGGAGAAGGATGTCACTGCGGCACTCGCGCAGCTCCGCCAACTCCTTCAGTCAGACGTCGGGCTGGCGGCACAAGTGCTGAAGGAACTCGTCGGGGATGTCGTGATCGAGGCACGAACCGTGGAGGGTGAGGCGAAGCCGCAGATGTTTGCCCGGTTCACGATCAACGCCCTGCCAGCGCTTGCCGCCATCGGACGTGGCCCTGACGCGGCCGGTGATTATGGGCCTCAGACGCTGTGGCGTTCTCTCGGCGAGGATCTGGCCAGCAATGCCAGCGCGATGCCTGGCAGTCCAATCGAGATCGTGGTTCCCCTGAAACGGCCGGGCGGCCAAGGGGATCACGGAAGCCAAGCCGATGAGGCGTGAAGCCGTCGAACGTGGTTCCCGCGTTTATAGCCGGGGCGGCAGTGGCCGCCCCGGCTACGCGGGCCAACCAGCGGGCAACCGAATGATCGACTAGGAGGTGGCTCCTGCCGCACTGTAGAATCCAGTTTCCCTCTGAGTACGAAGGAGTTTTCAAGTGGCGACTGCTGACACATACCCGCACATCATCCTCGCGAGTGACGGCAAGGCCGTCATCGAGGGCACTCGGTACACCGTCGAGCACATCGCCGCGGAGCAGTATTTTTACGGCTGGTCAGCGGAGGAGATTCTGCGGCAGCATCCAGACCTGCGGCCAGCCGAGGTTTATGCGGCACTCGCTTTCTTTCACGACCACCACGACAGCATGGTCGCGGCCATCGAGGCGGGGAAAGCTCGGGCTGAGCGGGCCCGCGGGCCCGAGACCGTTTCCCGTGATGAACTGCTCCAGCGTCGTTCCGCGGCGCAGAGCCGCAACGGGTGACGCACCCAATGTCACTGGCCATTTACATGGACGTGCATGTGCCGGCGGGCGTCTCACAGGGCCTCCGTCGAAAACAGATCGATGTCCGCACCGCCCAAGAGGACTCCGCAGGGCGCATGGCGGACGACGAGTTGCTCATGCGGGCGACTGCGATTGGGCGGGTGTTGCTCACGCAAGACGCCGACTTCTTTGAGATCGCGGCACAGTGGCAGCGGCAAGGCATCGCGTTCGGTGGGATTCTGTTCGCGCCTCAGGGAACGCCGATCGGACGGCTGATCGACGATGTCGAACTCTGTCTCGCGGGCATGACAGCGAACGAGTTCGCCAACCGTCTCGTTCACCTCCCGTTACGATAGCCGCTGGATCCCCGCGTCCAGGGGCTATCCAACGGTCACCATGTGGGAGTTCCTGCGTGTCGACCGTTGGATCATGCGACAGAAGGGCGACACTCCGAACATCACAATCGCTAGCGTTCAGCGCAACGTACGAAAGCCTCCGAAGACCCCTCCTCCAAAGATCATCACTGAAATTTAGATCACGGCGTCGCAGTGTGACCCCACGTCGCCGAGAAAACGGCAGGCGTACCGCGGGCCGAAAACCGTGCCATGAGCCACAGCAGGCGTGTCTCACATGCATTCGACCAAAGCTGGAGGATCATGAATCCTTCACGCCTTAGGCCACTATGCGGCGCTGAACTCTGTACGAATCCACCGCATCAGGTCGGACCTGACAGAGAGACGCTGACCGTGCACGTGGTTGAAGACACCAGACGGTCATCGCTCGCCTTGAGCGTGAAGGCCTGCAAAGTGCCAGCCGCAGTGGCAGGTGGAATCCATCGCAGTTTTTTTCCCGGCAAAAGCGTTCGGAGGGCGATCGACGACGTGGCCGAAATCCGCACCCATGCGGTGCCATTCCAGCGTTGCAGCAATCCGGATCGCACAGACTGGACAACGAGTGCGAGCGACGGAGAGTCGATGTCGGAGGCACCGGAAGCGGCTTTCAGCACATCATATCGTAGTTCCACGCCACTCCCGCCGTTCCTCCCAGCCACGACCGCAGAAGCCAGTATCTGGGGAGCGTCGTTGACGGGGATGATGCGGATCGTGCTGATCTTCGTCATGGAGAGCGTGCCGTCGGAAACCATGGTGGTCAGCGTCCGCGAAACGGTGTTGTCGGGGGCAGTCTTATATGCAAGCTTGCCGGGCGTTTTGAAATAGTTGTTGACGAGTGCCGTGGCTCCAGAAATTGTTCGGGCGGTGGGCGTGCCGCCGATGCTGATGCCGATCTGGCCCTCGGCAGCCATTTTGAAGCGGCAGTGGAGCCGAATATCATTCCCGCTGATGGCCCGGCGCAGTCCAGGCGGGTGCTTCTCCTCTGGGAAACATTGACCACGCAACGCACCGTCCACGATCTGCCACCATTCGGGACGCGCGTCCTTGCCACTCACAGTCTTGCCGAGCGGATGAGTGGCATCGATGCCGCTGGCGAGAAAGCCATAAGGCCGCCAATTCACGGCAAATGAAGCCGCGTCAGAGAAGTCATCGCTCCACGATCGAGGAGCGGGAGCGCTGTCAGCGGCGTGGAGCACAGCCAGCGGCGCGGACAACAGGGCGGTGAGGAGTGTGAGTTTGCAGGGCAGCTTCATTAAAAGAGAACTGTGTTACATGGAGAGACGGTGGGCAAATCAGCTCCGCTTATTCGACCGGCAGATTGCCTCGAATTTTCTTGTGGTGTTGCAGATGTTGATTCCCCAAGCCCATGCGGCCTGCGACGAAAGCCCGTTCATGTGGCGGTGCTTGTCGGCCATGTTCGCGATCTCCTCATCTGAATACATCATCTGCGCAGGTTGCCGGTAGAGCTTCGAGAGATCGTCGTAGCGCAAGGTGTAATAGCAGTCCGTCTCCAGCACCACCCGCCGCGTGCGGAACTGTTCGCGGGCCGCCGATGCGTAGAGGTCGAGGTAGTCGCCCACGCGCGGATATGGCCCGTAGCACATATACATGACGCCCAGATTTTCGTGGCGGGCCAGCAGCTTGTCGAAGACCACCGTGTCGCCGCACTCAAGGTCAATTGTCACGCGTGGCGCATGGGCGCGAATGGCCTCGATGATTCTCGAGAACCGGTCGGCGACTGAGGACGCGATCCCGTCGCGAATTTCGCCCCACTCCTTCGCGTCCGGCCGAATGGCGGCGCTGCCCAAGCACAAGTCCGCTGTCACCCACGGCGAGAGCACAGCCTCCCAACACAACCGCACTACATCGACCTGCTGCTCCGGTTTCACGCCGAAACAGGCCTTGGCCCACGTTTCGAGCGCGGCACCCGTCGAGCGGCCATGCAATTCGCCGTCCCCGGGCTTCATGTAAGCGCGCAGACCCGCCGCATGAGTCCGCTCCACCAGCTTCAGCCATCGTTCATTCAACGCTTGAAAATCTTTGCCGTCCCGGCTGAATCCCACGGCTTGGAACGCCTTGGTCCCGATCACGTCGTCAAGGAAGCGCTGCTCGACATGGTCGAGTGTGGCGCACGGGTCGCCCGACAACGAGTGTCCGCCCTGGGGTGAGGTCAGATATACGCCCGCGACGCGCTCCTGCGTGCCGCTTTTTTTCACCTCCAACTTTTTGTCCCTGAGGATTTGGCGCTCCCAAGTCGGCAACGACGCGCTCATCACGGGCGCAAAACTCCGCGCAGGAGGCGTTGCAGGCAAGGCATTGGTGTCCAGTTCCGCGCAGGGCCAACGCGACGCGTCAAGCACAGTCAGCTCCCAGGTGCTTTCACGGTCAAATGGAGCGCGGCAGGTCACCTTCGCATTCCCTTTGCCATCCCCTTCAACGACAACCCCGCCGTCCTCGGCACCCGAAACCAACAGCCCGGTCTTCAGCACGGGTGAGTAGTAAGCGCCGGCGTTCTTTCCCTGCCATGTCTTCGAGTAAATTCCCCGCCCCGTGAAGGGGAAGAGCAATCGGCAGGTCTTGTCCGTCTTTCCGGGAATCAGCGTCAAGCGTATGTGCGGTGCCATCGCTGAAAACTTCAGCCGGATGCTCAGCCTCTCGCCATAGCGGATCAGGTATTCTCCCCGGGCGGAAGCGTCCCTGGGCGCGAACAGCTCTCCGGGTGACCGGAAACCCAGTCCCGTCGGCGTCCCATCGTCCCAGACAGGCTCGATGAAATACCGTTCGGTGCACAGCAGGTCCGGTCCCCCAACCTGAAACGACCCAAAACTGACATACGAGATGCGTTCGTCGAAGAGTTCCGGGGACGCGCACAGGCGAAAACTCATCCAACGGCCCTGCCAGACGAACCGATACGCCTTCGCCTTCACCTCCAGCCGCGGATACTCGCGCTTCATCAGGAAGCGGGTCAGGTCATACTCCGGTTCCGCGCCTCCAGCCGCACCGTCTTCGGTGGCATCCGCGAACGGCACGCACCACTCGGCGGTCAAGCCCGCGGCACCTACGAGGGCCACTTGCTTGAGGAAATCCCTGCGCTCACAATCAAAATGTTCGTTCATATCATGCTCCTTTGGATTTCGATCCGTGACCGACATTGGGAAAAGCCTGCCTCCGACCGATGGTTGTAAATCCGCTCGTCGGGGCGTCATTCGAATGCGAATCGACTGGCGCTTTATCGGCGGCGTGCAGCGCGGCCAGTGGCGCGAGCAGCAGGGCGGTGAGCAGTGCGTGGGTGGTTTTCATGAAGGTCAGTGGCGAGGGGTCAAGGTTTGGATACAAACGAAGAGGCTGATGCTCCGGCGGAGAAACGGAACGCGTTCTTTCATTTCGCGAGCTTGGCAAACGGTCCGGGCACTGCGGCTCCGGCCTGACATCGCTCACACCGTAGTTTGCTAACGGGCGCCTTGAACTGGTGTGATGACAAAGGCATCCCCGTCCACCGTCAGCTTGCACCCGGAGAGTTCCGCGCAGTAGCGCAGGGCTTCGTAGGCGGGCACGTCTCTGAGATCCATGGTGATCTTGGCCTTGGGATCACTGCCGGGCTTGACGAGGATGTTGACGCCCTTCTTCTCAGGATCGAGTTCGCGGGATTTCACACGGATGAACTCGACGGCCTCGGTCAGGGTGGCATCGCGGAATTGCACTTTAGGAAGGATGATCTTGCCGGCGGAGGGCTTCGTTTCGACCTTGGCTTGCTCCGTTGAGATGGTGCCCTCTGAAGTCTTGATTTTCACGTCGCCGCTCGCATCGACCACTCCGGTGCCTTTGTCGATGCTGATCGACTCTGCGGTGATGACCATGCCGGGCTTGCCTGGAGCAGATGATTCCACCTGCTTTTGCCGCGCTTCAAAGTCGGCCTGTGAAAGGAAAAGCACTGCATGCGGCTCCACCACCGAGCTGAAGGCCCGAAATTTGTGCGACAGAGGATAGCCCGGTCAATGGCACTTCCTCAACGGTCTTCCGGCCGATGAGCGACTCGTGAGCCTCGGGAGGAGCGGCCCGGGCGTCCGGAGCGGGTTTTCTCGAGACGCCCCGCACCCGCTTCGGTGGCGTTTTTCTCGCGTCTGAGCAGACCGCGTCCCAGTTCGCAGTTCCCCGACACACGCGGGTCGCGTCCGGCACCGCTCAGAGCCAGTTGTGGATGTCGATCGCGGGCAGTTCGTCGGGCGAGGCTTGAAAGACTTCGCGATCGTCATGGATCTGCACGAGCTCGCCCCAGTCGGTGGGCGGTCCACGAGCGGGTGACACCGGCGGTGGCTCAAGCGGTTCGCCAAGATGCGTGAGGATTTTCCGGATCGGCCCGGGATCGCGGGCAGGATGTCCGCAGCAACCGGAGGTTGCCAACAGTGCGAAGGCCAGGGATGGTTTCGCACTGGTAAAACAGTCTGAACGCGATCAGTCGGATGTCGCCGCCGCAGTTCGGGCACTCCAGTGGAAACTCCTCCCCGACCCGCGCCATGAGCTTGGCCCACGCAATCCGGGAGGTGTCGTGGGAGCGGGGCTTTTGACGAGCGTCGCAGCAGCCTTTCGCGGCATGCCCACCGGCCGCATGCCCGCCGGTCAGAGCCTCGCGCCGCTTGCCGATGTTCCCGATAGCCAGCGCCGTGACGGCGGGCCTGAGCTTGTGATTGGGTGCAAACACCCCGTGATACCGATGCCTGTGCTTCCGCGGCGGCGGCACGAGGTCGGCGAGCCGGTCAAGAAACTCCACCGGCGAGAGCTCGACCACGCCATTGGCCCCCGGCCGCGTGGACTTGCGCCCACGACCCCGCCCGACCCAGTTGGCCGCCTTATGTCTCGGCAGCACGTAGCGGATGCGAGCGATCTGGCCGTCTGCACCGCGGCTCACGGAGAGCCGCTCGAGCGCGAAGGGTGGCCGGGCGCAATACCGCAGCAGGTGCTCCAAGCTCTGAAAGTAGCTCGGCACGTCGCGGTCGATGAGCGCGATCCGGACACTGGCGTCGATGGAAAACCCGCTGTTCTCCCAGGCGAGCATGTCAGCTGCGGCAGCGGCGTCGAGCAGGTGAACGAGCCTGAACCAGCGGATCACGCGGCGGCGCACCCGCTCGGTGAGCGCGGCCAGATCGGCCTGGTTGATCGGTCGGGCCGGCAGGAACGCCGGCGGGGCGCAGCAGCCTGCTCCGCCAGCAGCCGGCATGAAGACGCCGTCGGTTGCACACACGTGCAGATGCACGTGGTGGTTCAGCGCCGAGCCGAAGCGGTGCATGGCTAACAACTCGGCTGGTACCAAGTTGGGGGCAGCGTCAAGGAGGGCAAAACCCTAACTTAAAAACTGGCGTCATTCATGGGGGCAGGTCAGGGCAACCTGCCGACCGTTGGCGAGGTATTCGGCGAGGAGGCGGTCGTATGCCGCCTGTGCCTCCGGGGAACCGAACAGGCCCAGCCAGTGTTCGGTGCCGTTGATCCTGACCCGGGCGTGTCCGCTGCCAGAGTGAAGCCGCACCTGCGGTAAAGAATGCCGACGATTACGTCCCATTTCAGCGCCTCCCGGGAGACAAAAACGGGGAAACGGGATTTCCCCGTTTCTTTTTCCCCGTTTTCGGGTTCATCCCTGAGCACTGCCGAACGTCGGCA